>DATGVG010000182.1:0-6145 GCA_035300625.1 Candidatus Limnocylindrales bacterium | reverse complement strand
CCACCTTGGCCCGCGTGAGCCGGCGCATGAGCGCCGAGGCCCGCCGCGGCGACACGGCGATCAGAAGCCCGCCCGAGGTCTGCGGGTCGGCCAGCGCCATCCGGAGCGGCTCCGCCACTCCCTCGTCGAACGCCACGTGCGGTGAAGCATACGCGAGATTCGAATGGAGCCCCGCGGGGGCCACGCCCGCACGAGCGAACTCGAGAACCCCCGGCAAGAGCGGCACCGCCCCGCTCCAGATCCGGAGCGTCTTCTTGCTGGCGCGCGCCACGTTCAGCGCGTGTCCCAAAAGTCCGAAGCCCGTCACGTCGGTCGCCGCGCTCGCGCCCGCGGCGCGCATCGCCAAGGCGGCCGCCCGGTTCAACGTCGCCATCTGCGCGGTCATGCGCGCCAGGGCCGCGTCCGGCAAGAGGCGGCGCTTCAGCGCGGTGGCCAGAATGCCCGTGCCCAAGGGCTTCGTCAGGACGAGCAGGTCGCCCCGCTTCGCTCCGGCGTTCGTCACGATCCGCTTCGGGTGGACCTCGCCGGTCACCGCGAATCCGAACTTGATCTCGGGATCGCGCACCGTGTGCCCGCCCAGAAGCGCCACGCCCGCCTTTGCCAGCGTGTCCGACCCGCCCCGGAGGATGTCCCCCAGCACGGACATGTCCCCGCGCTCGGGATAGCACACGATCGAGAGCGCGGTGAGCGGCGCTCCGCCCATCGCATAGACGTCGCTCAGCGCGTTCGCGGCAGCGATCCGCCCGTAGTCGAACGGATCGTTCACGACCGGCGTCAGGAAATCCACCGTCTGTACCAGCGCGCGGGTGGGGGAGAGGCGGAACACCCCCGCATCGTCCCAGGTCTCGGGGCCGACCAGCACGTCCCGCGACCGCCTGTCACGCGGCAGCGAAGCGAGTGCCTCCTTCAGGTCCTCCGGACCCAGCTTGGCGGCTCAACCCGCACAGGTGACCTGCTCGGTCAGCCGGTGGATGTCCTCCCGGGTGTGGCTGACGGCGCGGGTGCGGCCGGCGGAGCGAGTCACTGGAGAAACGCCCAGACCTCGATCTCCACGCGGGCGTCCATCGGCAAGCGCGCGACGGCCACGGTGGAGCGGGCGGGCACGGGATCGGGAAACGCGCGGGCGTAGACCTCGTTCATCGCCCGGAATTCGTTCATGTCCGCCAGGAACACGGTGGTCTTCACGACGTCGCCGAATCCGGCGCCGCCCGCGCCGAGGATCGCCTTGAGATTGGCGAGCGCCCGCTCCGTCTCGGCCACGATGCCCCCGGGGACAAGGACATTCGTGGCGGGGTCCAGACCGACCTGGCCCGACGTGACGATCCAGCGTCCGGAGAGGGCGCCGCGGCGCCCCTGCACGTAGGGGCCGATCGGGGCCGGAGCGCCCGAGGTGCGGAGGGCCTTCGCGTCGTCGGAGCCGCTCACTCGACCGTGACGCTCTTCGCCAGATTCCGCGGCTGGTCCACGTCGCAGCCCCGCTCGAGGGCGATGTAGTAGGCGAGGAGCTGGAGCGGGATGACCGCGAGGAGCGGCATGAGGGGGCCAAGCGCGTGCGGCACGAACAGCACGTGGTCGGCTTTCTGGGCGACCACTTCGTCCCCTTCGCACGCGACGGCGATGATCTTCCCGCGGCGCGCGCGGACCTCCTCCATGTTGTTCAGCACCTTCTCGTAGGCGGAGTCCTGGGTGCAGATGAAGACCACCGGCATGTTGTCGTCGATCAGGGCGATCGGGCCGTGCTTCATCTCCGCGGCGGGATATCCCTCGGCGTGGATGTAGGAGATTTCCTTGAGCTTCAGCGCCCCTTCCAGGGCCACCGGGAAGTTCACCCCGCGCCCCAGGTAGAGGAAATTATTGTGGTGCGCGTAGGCACGCGCGATGCCCCGGATGGCTTCCGCGTTCGCGAGGATCCGCTCCATCTTGTCGGGAATGGTGGACAGCTCGCGCGTCAGCTCCCCTCCCAGCTCGGGCGACAACTCGCCCAGGCGCCCCAGGTAGAGCGTGAGGAGCGCCAGCGCGGCGACCTGCGAGGTGAACGCCTTGGTCGACGCCACGCCGATCTCGGGGCCGGCGTGGATGTAGACGCCGCCGTCCGATTCCCGCGCGATCGTCGAGCCGACCACGTTGCAGACGCCGAGCACCTTGATGCCCTTCCGCCTCGCCTCGCGCATGGCGGCCAGCGTGTCCGCCGTCTCCCCCGACTGGCTGATCGCCAGGACCACGGTGCCGGGCGTAAGGATCGGATTCCGGTAGCGGAACTCCGAGGCGTACTCCACCTCCACCGGGAGGCGCGCCAGCTCCTCGATCAGGTACTCCCCGATCAGCCCCGAGTGCCAGGAGGTGCCGCACGCCGTGATCACGACGCGATTGATTCCGCGGAGCTCCTTCTCGCTCATGTTCAGCCCGCCCAGGCGCGCCGTCCCTTCGGCGACCATGAGCCGCCCGCGCAGGGTGTTCCGGAGGGACTGGGGCTGCTCGAAGATCTCCTTCAGCATGAAGTGGGCGTAGCCCGCCTTCTCGATCTGCTCCAGGTCCCAGTCGATCGTCTCGACCTTCTTCGACACCGCGACCTCGCCGACCGTGGTGGTCCGGACCCCCTCGGGGGTCAGCACCACCATCTCCTCGTCGTCCAGGTAGACCACCTGGTTCGTGTGGCGGATGATGGCCGAGACATCGGACGCCAGGATGTATTCGTCGTTGTCGCAGATGCCCACGACCAAAGGGCTCCCGTGGCGCGCGCCCACGATCTTCGTGGGCTCGTCCGCGGTGATCACCGCCAGGCCGTACGTGCCGGTCAGGAGCCGGAGCGCCTGGGCCACGGCTTTCTCGAGGTTTCCCTGGTAGAACTTCTCGATCAGGTGGGCGATCACTTCCGTGTCGGTATCGGTAGTGAACTTGTGCCCTTCCTTCTCCAGCGCCTTCTTCAGAGTGGAGTAGTTCTCGATGATCCCGTTGTGGGCGACGGCGATCTTCTTGGTGCAGTCGGTGTGCGGGTGGGCGTTCTTGGTGTTGGGCTCGCCGTGCGTGGCCCAGCGCGTGTGCGCGATGCCCACGGTGCCGCGGGTCGGGCTTTTCGCCAGCAGCGCTTCGAGGATGCCGATCTTCCCGGCCGCCTTCTGGATCTTGAGGCCGTCGCCGTTCAAGACGGCGACGCCCGACGAATCATAGCCGCGGTACTCGAGACGGCGGAGCCCCTCGAGCAAGATGGGGACCGACTCCTGGCGCCCGACGTAGCCGACGATGCCGCACATGGAGATCCCTCCTATCGGCGGGCCGGCGCCGCGGCCGCGGGTTGCGACCTTCGGGCGGCCTCGGCGGCCCGCGACGCGAGCGCGTCCGCCCGCTCCTCGGTCGCGGCTTCTGCCAGGATTCGCACGACGGGTTCGGTGCCGGAGGCGCGAACTTGGACCCACCCATCTTCCCAGAGGTATTTTTCGCCGTCCAGCGTATTGCGCTCCCCGTCGGGGAAGGCGTCCTTGAGCGAAGCCTCGAGCGCCGCCGGGTCCTGGATGCGGAGATCCAGCTTGCGCTTCACCATGACCAGGGGCGGCAGATCCTCGCGCACGCGGCGGGAGAGCGGGCGCGGGTCGGACGCCAGCCAGTCGAGGACCAAGGCGGCGGCCAGGAGGGCGTCGCGCGTCGCGTGGAGGGCCGGATAGATCACCCCGCCGTTTCCTTCCCCGCCGATCACGCCGCCCCGCCGCAAGAGCTCCTCCGCCACGTGCGCCTCGCCGACGCGCGAGCGGTGGACGGGCACGCCGCGTCGGCTCGCGATCGCCTCGATCCCCATGGACGTGGAAGCGTTCACGACCACCGGGCCGGGCCGCACGCCCAACGCCCAGTCGACCGCGATCTGGAGCGTCCGCTCCTCGCCGATCGGGCGTCCCTCGTCGTCCACGATGGCGAGCCGGTCGGCGTCGGGGTCGTTCGCGAACCCGATGGCGGAGCCGGAGCGCCGCACCGCCTCGCCCAGGGCGCCCAGGTTCTCGGGGAGCGGCTCGGGGACCCGGGGGAAGAGGCCGTCGGGGGTGCAGTGGATCTCCGTCACCTCGCACCCCAGGGCGCGCAGGAGCGCCGGGGTCGCGATGGAGCCGGCGCCGTTCACGCAGTCCACGGTCACCTTGAACCGGCGCGCGCGGATTTTCTCCACGCCCAGGCCCTGGAGCGCGAGGATCGCGTCGCGATGGCGGGCGATGGCGTCGACATCGGCGCGGACGGAGCCGACCCGGTCGTGCGTGACCCACTTGAATCCCCCCTCGCGCGCGCGCCGGGCCACGGCGTCGGCCTCGGCCGGAGCGAGGAAGGTCCCGCCGGGGCCGAACAGCTTGAGGGCGTTCCACGGCGCCGGGTTGTGGCTGGCGGTGATCGCCAGGCCGCCGACCGCGCCGTGGTGGCGGATCGCGTAGAGGATGGTCGGCGTGGGGGCCACGTCCACGTCCACCACGTCGTGCCCCGCCGCGAGGAGCGCCGCGATCGCGGCCCGCGACACCCAGGCCCCGCTGGGGCGCGTGTCCCGCCCGACCACCACCACGCCGCTGGCGAGCAGCGAGGCGTGCGCCGCGGCCACACGGAGCACGATTTCGGGCGTGAGCCGTTCCCCCACGATCCCGCGGACTCCTGACGGGGACACCATCAGGCCTTCCAGCGGGTCGTGGGGAGCGGATGCGGTCGGGATTCTGCTCCCGCCGGCGCCTCCCGACGTCTGCGGCACCGTGCGGCGGTGGGTCGTCATGCGGCGTGACCGTACTTGGATCGGGGGAACGGTCGTCCCGAATCTGGAGCTGGTGAGCGGAATCGAACCGCTGACCTACGCATTACGAGTGCGTTGCTCTACCAGCTGAGCTACACCAGCCCGAGGTGCAAAACCGCGGCGCGCCGCGGTGACAAACGTCAAAAATGGTGCGACCCCGCAGAATCGAACTGCGGACACCCACATTTTCAGTGTGGTGCTCTACCAACTGAGCTAGGGTCGCGCCGGGCGAGAAAAGTACCACGGGCGGCGCATGTTGGTCAACCGCTAGGCCATGCGGCGGCGGCGGTCGTTGCGCCCCCCGGTGCGCCGGTCGGGGCGGGCGCGGCGGTCCTGGTTCTCGCGCACGGGCAGGTAGATGGTCACGATGCTGCTCCAGTCCCCCTCGCTGCGCGCACGGATCTCCCCGCCGTGCTCTCGCACCATCTGGTAGGCCACGGCCAGGCCGACCCCGGCGCCGTACCGGCGCGAGGTGGAGAACGGGACGAAGAGCCGGTCCAGCGTCTCTCCGGCGACCTTCGGGCCGTCGTGGGCGACCTCCGCCTGGACCACCCCCACGCCGCTCCGCGTCTCGACCCGAACCCGGCCCCCGCTGGGGACCGACTGGAGCGCATAGCGCAGCACGTTCGAGAGCACCTGGCGGATCTTGTCGGGATCGATCAGGAGGCTGGGAAGGTCCGGGCCCAGCCGCTTCAACAGGCGGACCCTGCGGCGCACCAGCTCTTCCGACTGGAGCTCGAGCGCCTCCTGCACCACCGTGTTCAGGCTCTGCAGCTTCAGGCGCGGCCGCGTCATCTGCGCCAGCGCGATCTGCTCGGTGAGCACGCGCTCCAGGCGGTCCGCCTCGCGCAGGATGATCTCGAGATATTCGCGGTTCTCGTCCTTTTCCGGCAGCGCCTGGAGCACCCGCCTCGCGAATCCGGAGATCGCGGCAACCGGGTTCCGGATCTCCTGCGCGATCTGGATCCCGCGCTCCCCCACCACCGCGACCTTCTCGACGTGGCGGAGCTGCGCCTCGGAATCGCGGAGGCGCCGCTCGGCGCGGTGCACCGTTTCCAGGCCCGCCTCGCGCAGGCGCGCGAGCGATGCGACCGACGCAGCCAAAATCCCCAGCCCCGCGTCCTCAGCATCGTACGGGAGCGCGCTGGGCTCAGAGCCGGCGCGCGTCTCCCGCACCAACAGGAGCGCGCCCCACAAGCTGTCGGCGGCGCGGAGCGGCACGGCGAGAGCCGAGCCCCAGGCCTCGGGGAGCGCGCCCGAGAACCGGGGATCGCGCGTCACGGAATCGAGGAGCATCGGTTTCGGGTCCGCGTCGAACCAGTGGCGGAACGTCTCCCCCAATTCGCGGAGCTCGGTCTCTCCCGCCTCCGGCCGGCCCACGATCGCGGCGACCTC
>DATGVG010000181.1:0-7760 GCA_035300625.1 Candidatus Limnocylindrales bacterium | reverse complement strand
AGGAGGGCGGGCACGACCCGCTCGGGGACCACCAGCGCGAACCGCTCTTGCGTCTCCGAGCAGGCCACGACCTCGGGCGGATAGTCGCCGGGCGCGGTCGGCACCTGGTCAAGGTCCACGTCCATGCCGAACCCGCCCGCCGCCGCGAGCTCGCTGGACGCGCACGCGATTCCGCCGGCGCCGAGGTCCTTGAAACCGAACGCGATTCCCTCCCGGTACAGCCATGCCACCGCCGCGCGGTTCGCCTCGAACAGGACCCGCTTCAGAAATGGATCGGGCACCTGCACGTTCCCGCGCTGCTCGGAGGGATTTTCCTCGAGGATCGCGGACGCGAACGACGCCCCGCCGAACCCCGTCTCGTCGGTGGGCTTTCCCACGAGAAGGAGCACGTAGGGCTCGCGCGACGCTTCCTCGGGGACGCGGCTCCGGACCACGCGGTCGGCGCGCACCAGGCCCAGCGCCACCACGTTCACGAGGCAGTTGTCGTCGAAGCGCCGCGAGAAGAAGACGTCGCCCCCGACGTTCGGAACGCCGAGCGCGTTCGCGTACTGCCAGATGCCGTCCACCACGCCGCGGACGATCTCCCGGACCGGCGCGGCTCGCGGCCCCTCGGGGTCGCCGAAGCGGAGCGAGTCCATCACGCCGATCACCTCAGCGCCCATGCAGTTCACGTCGCGCACGATGCCGCCGATGCCGGTGGCCGCGCCCTCGACGGGGACCACCTGCGAGGGATGGTTGTGGCTCTCGTGGGCGATGACCAGCGCGTACTCCACGCCCTCGTGCACGCCGAAGCGGACCACGCCCGCGTCCTCCCCCGGTCCCAGGATCACGTCCGGGCTCTTCGTGGGCAGATGCGCCTGGAGCACGCGCCGGCTGCTCTTGTACGAGCAGTGCTCGCTCCACATCGTGTTGAAGATGGTGGCCTCGACGCGCGTGGGGTTGCGCCCTAAGAGCTCGAGCATGCGCCCCGCCTCGCCGGGAGTGAGCCTGAGTCCCTGGGCGTCGAGGAGGGACCGCAGCATCTCCGGAGAAGCCCCGGACAGGGGCAGCGTCTGGTCGTCAGCGAGGCGCTGCAACTGCCGCCCCCAGCACGCGATCGAAGATTTGGTTCACGTTTCGCAGGAAGAACTCGGGCTCGAACAGGCGCTGCAGCGCCTCGCGGTTTACGACGCGCGTGACGGCGGGATCGGCCAGGAGCCGGGTCTTAAGATCCGGGGGCTCCTTCCACGCCTCCATCGCATGGCGCTGGACGGCGGCGTACGCCTCCTCGCGGGAAAGGCCCGCGGCTGTGAGAGCCAAAAGCACGCGCTGGGAGTAGATGAGCCCGCGCGTCAGATCGAGATTCTGGTGCATCCGCTCCGGGTACACGTTGAGCTCGGTCAGGACCTCGCGGATCTGGCTGGTCATGAAATCGGCGAGCAGGAAGGAATCGGGAAGGATGACCCGCTCCACGCTGGAATGGCTGATGTCCCGCTCGTGCCACAGGGCCACGTTCTCGAGGCCCGCGTGCGCGTTGGCGCGCAATATTCGCGCGAGCCCCGCGACCCGCTCGCAGCTCACGGGGTTTCGCTTGTGCGGCATCGCCGACGAGCCCTTCTGCCCTTCGTGGAAGGGCTCTTCCACCTCGAGCACCTCCGTGCGCTGCAGGTGGCGGATCTCGGTCGCGATCTTCTCGAGCGAGGCGCCGAGCAGGGCGAGCGCCTGCAGCACCTCGGCGTGGCGGTCGCGCTGCACGACCTGCGTCGCGGCGGGCTCGGCCGTGAGCCCCAGGGAACGGAGCACCTCTTCTTCCAGGTCGGGCGGAAGGTGCGCCAGCGTCCCGACCGCGCCCGACAGCTTCCCCACCGCGATCGCCTCGCGCGCGCGGCCGATGCGCTCGCGGGCCCGCCCCAGCTCCTCGTACCAGATGAGCACCTTGAGCCCGAATGTGATCGGCTCCGCGTGGATCCCGTGGGTGCGGCCGACCATCACTGTGTCCTTGTGGCGGAGCGCGAGACGCCGCGTCTCCTCCCGCAGCGCCTCCACCTCGTGCGCGATGAGATCGATCGCGCGGGTGAGCGTGATCGCCAGCGCCGTGTCCACCAGGTCGGAAGAAGTCATGCCCACGTGGACGTGGCGCCCGTCGGCGCCGATCGTCTCGGAGATCTGCGTCAGGAAGGCGATCACGTCGTGGCGAAGGGTCGACTCCAGCTCGTCGATCCGCTCGGGGTCGATCCGGGCCGCCGCGCGGATGCGGGCCGCGGTGCCGGCGGGGATGCCTCCGCGGCGCTCCATCGCCTGGACCACGGCGATCTCCACGTCCAGCCAGGTGCGATAGCGCGCCGCGTCGTCGAACAGCGCGGCCATGGCGGGACGGCTGTAGCGCGCGATCACTCGGGGAGCTCCGTGAGGGCGAAGCTCATGGTGATGAGCTTCCCGTCCCGCTCGACCGTGAGGGAGATCGTGTCGCCGACGTTCGCGCCGAAGAGCGCGCGGTAGGCCTGGTCCACGTCGCTGATCGGCGTGCCGTTCACGCGGCGGATGATGTCGCCCACCTTGATGCCCGCCTTGTCCGCGGGGCTCCCGCGCTCGATCACCGAGACGTACAGGCCGTTCCGGTCCTTGGTGCCCAGGCGCTCGGCCACGTACGGCGTCAGCTCCCACGTGCGCACGCCGATCCACACGTTCCGCACCTTCCCGTACTTGATCAGCTCCTCCACCACGCGCTTCGCCGCGTCGATCGGGATCGCGAAGCCGATCCCCTCGGAGCCGCCGCTCTTGGTGAAGATGAACGTGTTGATTCCGATAACGTCCCCCTTGGCGTTCACCAGCGGTCCGCCCGAGTTCCCGGGGTTGATGGCCGCGTCGGTCTGGATCATGTTCTTGTAGATCCCGGTGTTCGGGCCCTGCGACTTGATGTCGCGGTGGGTCGCGCTGATCACGCCGGCGGTCACCGTGGGCTGGGTGTCGTTCAGGAGGAATCCGAACGGGTTCCCGATGGCGATGGCCCACTCGCCTACCATCAGGTCGCTCGAGGTGCCCAGATGCGCGACCGGGAGGTTCTTCCCCTCGATCTTGACGATCGCCAGGTCGTACTGGGGATGGCTCCCCTTCACCTGCCCCTCGAAGCGCCTCCCGTCGGGCAGGATGGCGGTGATCTTCTCGGCGCCGCGGACGACGTGCTCGTTCGTCAGGACGTAGCCGTTCGGGGAGATGACGAAGCCCGACCCCATGCTCGGCATCTGCTCGCGGTAGCGGTACTGCGGAATCATGTCCCGGAAGAACGGCTCGAAGAACTCGTCGCCGAACGGAAGGGGCGAGGTCTGCACCACGCGGGTCTGGACGACGCTCAGCGTGACGACGGCGGGGCCGACCCGCTCCGCCGCCGCGACGATGGCGGTCCGGCGCGACGCGTCGATCGCCGCCGGCGGCGGGGCCAGCGAGTCGGGCGACGCGGCGGCCATGCGGACGTCGTCTCCCGGCCTCCCGTTCAGGGTCATCCCGTCGGTCTGGCTTTCGGGGTGTTCCTTCGGGCGCTGCGTTGCCAGGACCAGCGCCCCGAGTAGGAGCGCGCCGAACAGCACGCCCGCTCCCAGTGTGGATACGGACCAGCGGCCGCGGCGTACCCGCGGCGCCGCCTCAAGCGACGACATGCATGCGCTCCTTGGGAAGCCACCCCAGGCCAGGGTAGCGGACCCGCATCAAGTAGAGGCCGTGCGCGGGCGCCGGCGGCGCGCCCGCGCGGCGGTGCTTCGCGTGAAGCGCCGCCCGTACCGCGGAAGCGCCCGAGCCGCTCTCCGCGGCACGGACCACGGTGGAAACCACGCGGCGAACCATAGTGTACAGGAAGCGGTCCGCCTCGATGTCGAAGCGGAAGACGCCGTCCGATCCGCGCCACGCGGCGCGCGTCACCCGGCAGAGCGGCGAGACCGGATCGGCGCCCCGACGCGAGAACGTCGTGAAATCGTGCGCGCCCAGGAGCGGCGCCACCGCCTCGTTCAACTCGGCCGCCCCGACGCGGAGCCGCCGGGCCCAGGCATGCCGCCTCCAGAGGGCCGACGGCTCGGGAACGATGAGGTACCGGTACGCGCGCCGCATCGCGCGGAAGCGCGCGTGGAACCCAGCCGCGGCCGCCGCGGCCTCGACCACGCGCACGTCGTGCGGGAGATGGGCGTTCAGCGCGGCGGCCAGCCGCTCCGGCGTCAGGCGCGTGCGCGCGGTGAAGCTGGCCACCTGGCCCGCCGCATGGCACCCGGCGTCGGTGCGCCCCGCGCCGAACACCGTCACGGGCGCCCCCGTGAGACGCGCGAGCGCAGCTTCCAGCTCTCCCTGGACGGTCCGGTCCCGGCTCTGGCGCTGCCACCCCTTGAACCCCGTTCCGTCGTACTCCACCGCGATTCGAAAGGTCCCTTCCCGGGTTTCATCGAGCACGGATCAGCCAGAACGCGGCCAGCATCGACGTGAGCGCGAGCGCGGTCTCGGCCGCCCCCCAGCGGTAGGTGAGCGCCGCCCGCCGGGGCGCGCCGATCGCGTAGCCCCGCGCGTGGAGCGCCTCGCCGTAGGCGTCTCCCACCCGGAGCATGGTGCCGAGGTAGGGCAGGAGCCACGCCGCGAGGTACCGCGCGCGCCCGGCGAGGCCGCGCCCCGGCCGGAGCGCGCGCGCCCGCAGGGCCAGGTGCTGCCGTTCCGCCTCGCCGAGGGCGATCGGCAGCAGGGCCACCGTCATGCGGCCGCTCTCGAAGAGGAGCGCCAGCGTGCGCGGCCGCGAGGGCCCGGCGCGCCCGAACAGCCAGCGCGAGGCGCGCGGTGCCACGGCGCGTGCGGCCCAGCGGGTCAGGTAAACGAGGGCGAGGAGACGGAGAGCGATCTGCGCGGCGGGCAGGAGCGCTTCACGCGGCGGACGGCCCGCGATGAGGAGATGGGCGGCGAAGAGCACGAGCGCGAGGAGCCAGAACTTGACCTCGCCGCGAAGGGGTCGACGCTCGGCGCGGAGCGCTCCGGCCAGGAACGCGGCCGCCGCCGTCCCCAGCAGAAGCGGCGAGCGCGCGAACGACAGCGCGACTCCCAGTCCGGCGCAGCCGAGGAGCAAGGCAACCGGATGGAGCGGACGCCGGACCGGGCGGACCGGGGGAATCGGGCTGGATATCGATGGTTCGGATTCGGGTGAGCCGGGCACTGCGCTTGCGATTCCTCCGTGCCGTCGGAGGCGGAGCTCGTTTCGACGCCCCACCTAAAGCATGACGGTAGCGGCTTCAGGCTCCCCTGTCAACGCCACGGCGTACCGAAGTCAGATCGCGCGCCGATGGGCCGGAACCACGCGAGGGCCACCAGCGCGAGCATGACGCCGATGGCGACCAGCGAGACCCAATCGCCCCAGCGGGCGTACGTCGTGGGCCCGATGCCTGCCATGACGTCCCCCGCCAGCACCGCCTCCTCGAAGAGCGGCGTTCTCGATTCCACCCTCCCGTAGGGGTCGATCAACATCGACACCCCGGTGTTGGCCGAGCGCGCGATGCCCATGCCCAGCTCGACGGCGCGCAGGATCGCGAGGTCGGCGTGCTGGATCGGGCCCGCGCTCTTGCCGAACCATTCGTCGTTGGTGATGTTGACCAGGTACTGCGCCCCTTCGAGGGCGTACCGGCGCGCGAGTCCGGGGAAGATCGACTCGAAGCAGATGAGGACGCCGAACGCGGGGCCCGCGTGGCGGAACACGACCGCCCGGCTCCCGGGGGTCCACTCGGCCTGCCCGAGGTCGAGTGAGCCGAGAAACGGGAAGAAGCGCTGGAACGGGATCCGCTCCCCGAACGGCACGAGATGGATCTTGTCGTACTGCCCCACGATCGCCCCGGTGGGAAGGACCAGCCCGGCGGAGTTGAACGTGCGGACGTCCCCTTCTGCGCTCAAGCGCGCGTCCGGGTAGCCCACCAGGATGGGGCGATTCACCTCGCGAGCGAGACCGAGGAGCCGCCGGAGCTTGGCGGGCTCCAGGCGGACGTAGTACGGCAGCGCAGTCTCGGGCAGGAGGATCACCGAGGGAGCCGGCACGCCGGCGGCGGCCACGCGGGTCAGGCGCTCGACGCAGCGCACCACCGAGTCTTGAAGAGCCGGCACCCACTTCTCGTGGCTGCCGATGTTCGGCTGCACGATGGCCACGCGCGTGAGCGGGACCGGACGCGCGTCGTGCAGCCGCGCCGCGCCCCAGATGACGGGCAGCCCCATGGCGGCGGCCGCGAGGAGGCCCCACCCGATCCGGGGCGCCCAGTGGCGGGCGAGGATCGAGGCCGCGATCAGCGCGTTCACGGCGACGATCCAGAAGGTGATGCCTTGCGCTCCCGCGACGGAGGCGCCCTGGATCCAGGCGGGACGCTCCGCCAGGGCGTAGCCCAGGTTCGCCCAGGGGCATCCCAGCTCGCCCGACGACTTGAGCCATTCGACGACGATCCACGCGAAGGGTGCCGTCGCCAGCACCGACCATCCCAGCCGGCGCCGCACGAACCGGACCAGCCAGCCGAAGAGCGCCACGTAGAGGCCGAGGTAGAGCCCCAGCGCCAGAAGCCCGGGGTAGATCAGCCACGGATGGGTCATCGCGGCCATGGGCAGGCGCAAGATCCAGCAGAAGGTGACCGCGTAGAAGACGGTGCCCATCACCCACGGCGCCCAACGCACGTCGCGGGGGGTCGGACCCTCGGAGGTCGGGCCGGGGGCGCCGCGATCCAGGAGCATCAAGAGCGGGACGAGCGCGACGAAAATCAGCGGCCAGAGGCCCGCCGACGGGAACGCGAGGCTGGCGAGGAGTCCCGACGCGGCCGCGGTCAGCGGCCCGCGCGCCGCCCTAATGGAGCCTGACCTCGCGGCGGCTCTCGGCGGACTGATAGATGGCGTCGATGACCCGCATCAGCTGGAGCCCTTCTTCGGGGGTCGCCACCGGCCGCTCCGCCTGGGTGATGCAGCGGATGAAGTGATCCAGCTCGGCCTCGTACGATTGCTTGTAGATGTTCTTGGTGGAGTCGAGCGGCGGGGTCACGTCGAGGAGATTCCCTCCGAGCTCCTTGTGAACCCGGAACGGGTTCAAGAGCGCGGCCCCGTGCGTGCCGAACAGGTTCAGGTAGGGAAAGTTCCGTTCCAGGAGGAGCGCCCAGCTCACCTCCAGCGTCAGCGCCGCGCCGCTGTCGAGCACCAGGAACGCGGCCACGGTGTCCTCGACGTCCTCGCGCGGATCGGTCACGTACTTGGTCGCGGTAACGGAAGCCACCTGGGGGTTCCCCAGCAGCCAGAGGGAGAGGTCGAGCATCTGGACGCCCAGATCCATGAGCACGCCGCCGCCCGAGCTCCGCTTGTTCTGGTACCAGGCCGGTCCGCGCTGGGACGTTCGCCGCCGGAGCCACCCGGTCTTGGCGTAGAAGATGGTGCCGAATTCCCGGCGCTCCATGTAGCCGCGCAAAAGCTGCACGTCGGTCCGGAAGCGGTTGTTCATCGCGTACATGAGGATGCACCCGGCGCGGCGGGCCGCCTCGGCCATCTGCTCCGCCTCCGCGGCGTTCCGGGCCGGGGGCTTTTCGCAGAGGACGTGCTTCCCGTAGCCCATCGCCGCCAGGGTCATCGGGGCGTGGAGGTGATTGGGCGTCGCGATGATCACCGCCTCGACGTCGTCGCTCCGGAGCAGCGCCTCGTAGTCCGTCAGCGTGCGGGAGATGCCGAAATGCTTCGCGACCATCCGCGCCTTCTCGCCGTCGTCGTCGCAGACGGCGACCACCTCCGCGTCCCGGCGTTTCTTGAGCGCG
>DATGVG010000180.1:0-17376 GCA_035300625.1 Candidatus Limnocylindrales bacterium | reverse complement strand
GGGGGCAGCTCGGCGGGCTCCGCGTGCGCTGCGGGGACGATCCACCCTCCCGGACTCGCCGGAGTGAGCGCGGCGAGCGACGCGAATGCGGCGAGGAACACGAGCGCCCCTGCCCGGGCCCATGAACCCATCATCACCCCTCCTCTCGCTCCGCTTCCCATCACGCCCTCGCTCCGAGCAACCCGTCCACCGACTCGAGCACGCGCTCCACGCCCACCGACTCCAGGGAAGCGTCCTCCGCGCGAACCGTCCGCACGCGGTTCCCCACCGGCTTCCACTCGACCGGATTGGACCACCCGTACACGCCGACGGTCGGGCACCCGACCGCGCCCGCCAGGTGGAGGGGGCCGGTATCGTTTCCCACGTAGATCGCGGCGCGCGCGAATCTCGCGGCCAGTGCCGGGATTGTCTCTCCCGCCACCACCGGGAGAGGTCGCCCCAAGCGGCGCTCCATCGCGGCGGCGGTTCCGGAGTCTTGAGGTCCCTCGATAACCTGCACCTCGAGCCCGCGGCCGATCAGCGCCGCCGCGACCTGGGCGAAGCGGTCCGCGGGCCAGCGGTTCTTGGCCTTGCCCGCGCCGGGGTGAAGATACGCCACACCTGAGGGCGCGCGGGAAACGAGCGCGGGATCGGGGACGTAGTGCGGCGGCGGGGGCGCCGCCTCGGCGCCCGCGGCGCGGGCAAGCATCATCGAGACCTCCGATTGATGGAGCGCGCCCGTGGGATAGGGAATGGGGCGGGTCAGCGCCGCCCAGTCGCGCCGCGCATAGTGCGCGGAGTCGAACCCGACGCGCTCGCGCGCGGCCGAGCGCGCGACCAGGAGCGCCGCGCTCACCGAGTAGGATACGGTCGTGAAATAGAGGGCGAGGTCGGGAGGCGGGTCCAGGACCAGCGCGGCGCGAAGGGCGGCCAGCGCTCCGCGGCCGCGGAGCACGCGAATCTCATCGGCCCACGCCTGGCCCAGCACGGCCGGGGCGTTCTGCGCGCCGACGATCAGCGTCACGTGCGCTGCGGGATAGCGTTCGCGGATGGCCCGGATGGCCGGGACGTTGAGGAGGAGATCGCCGAGCTGGTTCTGCGGACGGAAGAGATGGATCCGGCGCGGAGCGTCGGGACGCATCAGCCCAGAGGAGGGACCGTCAGCTCTTGTCGGATTGGGGCGGGTCCGAGACCGACTTGAGGTTCATCCGCTCCAGCTCGAGCACCTTCACCAGGCGGTCGTGACAGCCCGCCGGCATCGAGGGATTCTCGATGTGCCGGTACAGCTTGATCGTCATCGTCAGGCTGTCGAAATGGGCCCGGCATTCGCCGCAGACGTGGAAGTGTTTGTGCATCTCCTGCGCGACTTCTTGTTTCAGATCCTCGTCGATGAATGAAGAGAGCGAATCCAGAACCTCGCGACACGTCATCATGATGCTTTGGCCCCCGTCGCCCGATTGGATTTTATCTCGCTGAAGTACTGCGCGAGACGGTTCCGCACCTTGAGGCGCGCCCGGTGGAGCCGGGACTTCACGGCGGCCACCGAAAGATCGAGGATCTCCGCCACGTCCGAATTGGACATCTCTTCGACGTCTCGGAGGATGAAGACCTGCCGGAATTCGTGAGGGAGCGACTCGATTGCCTCGTCCATGACCCTCTGCATTTCCTGGTTCAACAGCTGTTCGGCGGGCCCGGGGGCCCAGTCCGCGATGGCGATCGGCGTTTCCCGTTCGTCGGAGTCCTCGATGGACACCTGGGGAAGCTGTTTCTTGCGAAGTCGCATCAGCGCCGAATTCGCCGTGATGCGGTAGATCCAGGTCGAAAAGGTCGAGTTGCCCTTGAACGACTTGAGGCCGCGATACGCCCGGAGGAAGGTTTCTTGAAGCACATCTTCCGCGTCTTCCGGATTTCGAAGCATCTTCATCGCCAAGCTGTAGACCTTGGACTCGTACCGCGTGACGAGCTCTCCGAACGCGCGCTCGTCGTCCTGCTGCGCCCGTTTGACAAGTGCGTCGTCAGTCGCCGTTGTGGTCACGTACTCCTCAAGGATGGATGCGGGTACCCAGCAACAGGTTCCAAGTAACCTGGTCCGAGGCTACGGAGGTTGGGGGGTGGGTGTCAAGAAGTGCGGGGGGCGCGAGCCCCGGCAGCGACTTAGGCGGGCTGGACAACGCGCGTTTCGGAGCTTTCTTCGCGAGGGCGCCCGATGCCGTGGCGCCGCATCTTGCAACGCAGGCTGCCGCGGCCGATGTGGAGGAGCCGGGCCGCCTCGACCACGTTCCCGCCGCTCTTTTCCAGGGCGCTCTCGATCGCCGCCTTCTCCAGGGCCACGAGCGAAATCCCCTGGGCGGGAAACCGCAGGCCCAGATCGCCGAGGTCGGAATCAGCCAGAGCGCGCGGCTCGATCACGGGGAGAGCCAGCTCGGCCGGCCCCATCTCCTCGACGCGCGACAGGAGGACCGCGCGCTCCACCGCGTTCATCAGCTCCCGCACGTTGCCCGGCCAGGGATACCGGGCCAGCGCGCGCTCGCCCTGCGCGGAGAGCCGCGCGGTGCGGCCCAGCTTCCGGGCGACCCGCTCGGTGAAGAGCCGCGCCAGGAGGACCACGTCGCCGTCCCGATCGCGCAACGGCGGCACTTCGATCGGGACCACGTTCAGGCGGTAGTAGAGATCCTCGCGGAAGCGTCCCGCGCGCACTTCCTCGGAGAGGGATCGGTTGGTGGCGGTCAGGATGCGGACGTCCACGGGAATGTCGCGCGAACCGCCCACGCGCCGGACGATCTTCATGTCCAGGAACTTGAGGAGCTTCGCCTGGAGGGTCAGCGGCAGCTCGCCGACTTCGTCGAGGAACACCGAGCCGTGCTCGGCGGCTTCGAAGAGGCCGACCCGCTGCTGGGTCGCGTCGGTGAACGCGCCCTTTTCGTGGCCAAAGAGCTCGCTCTCGAGGAGCTCGCGGGGGATCGCGGCGCAGTTGATCTCCATGAACGGGCCGTGCCCTCGCGGGCTCTCGCCGTGAATCGCCCGGGCGAAGAGCTCCTTGCCCACGCCGCTCTCGCCCAGGATGAGCACGGAGGTGGCGCTGCTCAGGGAGACGCTCTGGGCCAGCTCGACCGCATGGCGGATCGCGGGGCTCTCGCCCAGGATCCGGTCGAAGCGGAACTCCTGCTCCACGCGGGCGCTCTCCCGCTGCTCGCGCGCCTGCTGCACCACGCTCTTCGCCGCGGTCTGAAGCAGGCTGTCCATCGCGCTGACGCGGAGCGGCTTCAGGAAGATGTTCCGGATGCCGCTCGCGTTCATTTCCGCCGCGTCCGCGGCATCCTCGCGGTCCAGCCACAGGGCCAGCTGCATCCGGGGCCACGATTCTTTGAGATGGAGAACGTCGTCTCTGCGGTCCTCCGGGTCGGTGTGGTCCCGGACCCCGAAGTCGAGGATGCCCAGGGTGAACGACGACTCTTCGTGCGGAGAGCGGAGGAACTCCTCCACGGTGGCCGCGACGACGACGGACGCGTTCTGCCGTTCCAGGTGGGCTTGCAACGCCTCCCGCTCCGGTCCCGGCGGCATGATGACTGCGACGTTTAGATTCAAGGAGTTACGGTCCCTCCCTCAGGGCACGGACGGGGCGCGTCCATGACGGGAAGGATATCGGCCGGCCGGGGGCGGATGCTTAGCGGGATTCCACGGCCTGCGGGGCGGGATCAGCGGGTGATGCGCCCGAAGCGGAAAGCGGATGCCGGTCGGCTCCGGCATCCGCGTGGGTCTACGAAGAGGGCGCTATCGGCCCGGAACGTGGCAGGTCGGCGCGATCCCCTTCTTTTCGAAGTAGCGCTGGTGGTACTCCTCGGCTCGGTAGAAGGGCTCGGCCCGGACGATCTGCGTCACGATCGGACGGCGGAAGCGACGCTCGGCAGTGAGCGCTGCTGCCTTCGCGCGCGCGGCCGCTTCCTGCTCCGGCGTGTGGAAGAAGATCGCCGAGCGGTACTGCTCGCCCACGTCCGGTCCCTGGCGGTTCGGCGTGGTCGGATCGTGGTTCTCGAAGAAGATCCCGAGCAGCTCCTCGAAGGTCACCTGCGACGGGTCGTAAGTCACCTCGACCGCTTCGGCGTGGCCGGTGCGCCCGGTGCACACTTCCTTGTAGGTTGGATTTTCGGTGTGGCCGCCGGTGTACCCGACGGCCACGTCCGAGACGCCTTTCACGGCGCGAAACGTCGACTCGACGCCCCAGAAGCATCCCGCGGCAAAGGTCGCTTTCGCGCCGGTGGCCACTTGCTTCGAATCCGCGTGCATCGATTGCTCCTAATGGGTCCCAGTCTTCGCCGGCTCCTTCGCGGGCTCCTTCGCGGGCTCCGCCTTTTCTTGAATCTTTTCCTGGTTCTCGGCGGCCGGGGTCTCGTGCTTCACGGAGATGACCTTACCGTTCATTGCATTGACCAGAACTTCATCGATGCCCGTCTTCCCCGCCACCGCGATGTCGAACGAGTAGACAAGCTTTCCCTTCTCGTGCTCGAGCTCCGAGGACTTCACGCTCCCACCCGGAACCCGGGCCAGGGCGGTCGCGCGAGCCTTCTTCATGGACACCTTGGGGTGGTGCGACGGCGTCGCCGCACTTGCCGTGCCCGTCGCGAGAAGAGCCACCAAAGCCGCTGCTGCAAGACCGTTCATCCGTGACATAGCTACCTCCTGATGTAGCGTTACTTCACCACTTCAAAGTCCGCGTCCACGGCGCCGTCATCGCCTTCCTTCTTGCCCGACGGCGCTTCGGGCTCGCCTCCGACCGGACCCTGGCCGGCTGCGCCTCCGGGGCCTCCGGATCCGGCGGATCCGCCGGATCCTGCGCCAGCATACAGCCGCCCCGAGACCTCGCTCCATACGCTGTTCAGGGTTTCGGTCGCCGACTTGATCTGCTCGTTCTGGCCCGCCTCGATCGCGCGCTTCAGCTCGGCCAGCGCGTTCTCGACCTTGGCGCGGTCGGCCCCGTCCATCTTCTCCGAGAGCTCCTTGAGATTCTTCTCCGTCTCGTACGCGAGCATGTCGCCGCGGTTCTTGACCTCGATGCCCTCGCGCTTCTCCTTGTCCTCGGCCGCGTGGGCTTCCGCGTCCGCGACCATCTTCTTGATCTCCTGCTCGTTCAGGCCGCCGCCCGCCTCGATCCGGATCTTCTGCTCCTTCCCGGTCGCCTTGTCGCGCGCCGTCACGTGCAGGATGCCGTTTGCGTCGATGTCGAACGTCACCTCGATCTGCGGAATGCCGCGCGGGGCCGGAGGGATGCCGGTGAGCTGGAACCTGCCGATCGTCTTGTTGTCCTGGGCCAGCTCCCGCTCGCCCTGGAGCACGTGGATCTCCACCGCCGGCTGGCTGTCGGCCGCCGTCGAGAAAACCTCCGTCTTTTTCGTCGGGATCGTGGTGTTCCGCTCGATCAGCTTGGTGGTCACGCCGCCCAGGGTCTCGATGCCCAGGGAGAGCGGGGTCACGTCCAATAGGAGCACGTCCTTCACGTCCCCCGCCAGGACTCCGCCCTGGATCGCCGCGCCGATGGCGACGACCTCGTCGGGGTTCACGCCTTTGTGGGGCTCTTTCCCGAAGAGCTTCTGCACCGTGTCCTGCACCTTGGGCATGCGCGTCGCGCCGCCGACGAGAACCACCTCGTCGATGTCGGACACCTTGAGACCCGCGTCGTCGAGCGCCTTCTTGCAGGGCGTGGTCGTGCGCTGGATCAGGTCGTCCACCAGCTGTTCCAGCTTGGCGCGCGTCAGGGTGACGTTCAGATGCTTGGGCCCGCTGGCGTCCGCCGTGACGAACGGCAGGTTCACGTCGGTCTGCATGACGCTCGAAAGCTCGATCTTCGCCTTCTCCGCGGCCTCCTTGAGCCGCTGCAAGGCCATCGGGTCCTTCCGGAGATCGATCCCCTCCTGCTTCTTGAACTCGTCCGCCAGCCAGTCGATGACGCGCTTGTCGAAGTCGTCGCCGCCCAGGTGGGTGTCGCCGTTCGTCGACTTGACCTCGACCACGCCGTCGCCCAGGTCGAGGATCGAGATGTCGAACGTGCCGCCGCCCAGGTCGTAGACCGAGATCTCCTCGTCCTTCTTCTTGTCGAGGCCGTAGGCCAGCGCGGCCGCGGTCGGCTCGTTGATGATGCGCTTCACGTCCAGGCCGGCGATCCGGCCGGCATCCTTGGTGGCCTGGCGCTGCGCGTCATTGAAGTAGGCGGGGACGGTGATGACCGCCTCGCTCACCTTAACGCCCAGGTAGTCCTCCGCGGTCTGCTTCATCTTCTGGAGAATCATGGCGGAGATCTCGGGAGGCGTGTAGTCCTTGCCTCCCAGGACGATCAGCACTTCGTCGGATGGCCCCTTCTTGACCTCGTAGGGGACGTTCTTGATCTCCTCGACGACCTCGGAGTACTTCCGGCCCATGAAGCGCTTGATCGAATAGACGGTATTCTTCGGATTGGTCACGGCCTGACGCTTCGCGACCTGGCCGACCAGGCGTTCGCCTGTCTTCGTGATTGCCACGACGGAGGGGGTTGTTCGGGCTCCCTCGGAGTTCGGAATCACGACCGGCTCGCCGCCCTCCATGACGGACACGCACGAGTTCGTCGTGCCGAGGTCGATCCCTATGATCTTTCCCATGTTCCCTCCACTATCGGGCTGAACCGCTCTATTTCGCGACTTTGACCGGGATCTCCCGAGCCTTGGCCTGCTCGGACTTGGGGATCGACAGCTCCAAGACGCCGTTCTTGTAGAGCGCCTCGATCCGGCTCTCGTCCACCAGGTGGCCCAGCGCGAACGACCGCTCGAACACGCCGTACACGCGCTCCACGCGGTGGTAGGTCGTTCCCTTGTTCTCCTCGTCCCGCCGCTTCTCGCCGCGAATGGACAACTGATTATCCTCGATGGTGATCGAGATGTCTTCCAGCTTCATCCCCGGCAACTCGGCCCGGACGACGTAGGCCGCCTCCGACTCCTCGACGTCGACGCGCGGTTGCCGCACCCTCGGCGCCTCCGAGTCGATCCCGCGGCCCAGGAACTCGTCCACGAAGCGCGTCATCTCATCCCGAACGGGATTCCAGCGAGTGATTGCCATGCTTGCCTTCTCCTTTTCTAGATTGGTGTAACTTGGCTACGGACCCCGCCGCAGCCTCATTTCCAAGAGACATAGGCAGCATGTGTGCCAATTGACACAATGCGTCATAATCCAATGGTATCAGATCGCTTATCGGCTAGCTGAGGGAGTCGGTGATTTATTAGATGTTCCATTATGGTACCTGATTCGTACCAAAATAGAATATTACAGCGAATACTGTTTCATTTTGCGCCACAGCGTCGAGCGAGAGATGCCCAGAGACCTGGCTGCGCGCGTGGTATTTCTCGCGAAGTGGATGAGTGCCCGCCGAATGTGCTCCGCTTCCATCTCCGTCAGGGACATGTCGGCCCGATAGGGAAACGCGTCTCCCTCCGAGAGCATTGGAACCGGCTCCTCACGAAATGCTGGCGGAAGGTCCAGATGCGTGATCTCGCCGTGCTCGGCGAGGGTGACTCCCCGCTCGATCGCGTTCTCCAACTCGCGCACGTTGCCCGGGTAGTCGTAGCGGAGCAGGTAGTACTGGGCCCGCTCGGTGAAGTGGTCCACGCGCTTCCCCAGGCGGCGCGCGTAGCGCTGCCGGAAGTACCCCGCGAGAACGGGGATGTCCTCGCGTCGCTGCCGCAGCGGCGGAACTTCGATGGTGAAGACGCTGAGGCGATAGTAGAGGTCTTCCCGGAGCTTCCCCTCGCGAAGCGCGCCCGTCAGGTCGCTATTGGTCGCGGCGACCACGCGGGCGTCCACGTGCTCCGCCTCGCCCCCGCCGACGGGACGCACCTCTCCGCTCTGGAGGGCGCGGAGCAGCTTTGCCTGGACCGCCAGCGGCATCTCGGCCACTTCGTCCAGGAAGAGGGTGCCGCCGTCCGCTTGCTTCAAAAGGCCTGGCCGATCGGCTACCGCGCCGGTGAAGGAGCCCCGGACGTGTCCGAAAAGTTCGCTCTCGAAGAGGCCCTCGGGGATGGCGGCCGCGTTCACCGTGATGAAGGGGCGGTGCGCGCGGCGGCTCTGCAGGTGGATCGCGGTCGCGACCATCTCCTTCCCCGTCCCACTCTCCCCGGTGATGAGCACGGTGCTCTCGGTCGGAGCGACCTTCTCGATCAGCCGGAAGATGCGCTGCATCTGGGGACTCACCCCGATCATGTTCTGGGTGAAGCCCCGCCCGCGCGGCTCCTCGATGACCGGCTCCGATTCCCAGAGACCCCTGGTCTCGGGATCCGAGGAGGCAAGCTCCGCGGCCGTGCGTTGACCGGGCGGGGTCGTCTTCCTAGAATCGCCGGCGTCCCTCGGCACGGAACGCGGATCTCTTTGGCGCGCACTCATTGGATCGGGTTCATCCTCCGCCCTTCATGAAACATCGGATTCTTCTCCTCGCTCTGGGTCTGGCCGCTGCGGTTCCGCTGGCCCTGCTCGCCACCCTGGGAGATCTGGCCGCGCGCGCCCCGCTGATGCTGGCCCTATGGGGCGGCGCGCACGCGATCTACCTCTTCGCCTCGTGGCTCGCGGTGCGCGGCCCAGCCCACGATGCCGGGACAGGCGAACCCTCGCGGGCCGGCGAGCTTCGATGGGGCCCGATTGTCGGGATCCTGGTCGTCGGGCTGGTCCCGCGCCTGGCCCTGCTCACGGCGCCGCCCAGCCTCTCCGGGGACCTGTACCGCTACCTCTGGGATGGCCGTCTTGTCGCTCACGGTGTAAATCCGTATTCGATGGCGCCGGCTGATCCGGGCCTCGCCCGCTTTCGCGACGGGCTGTTTCCCCTCCTGAATCACGCGTCCGTGCCTACCGTCTACCCGCCCGCCGCGCAGATCCTGTTCGCGGGAGCCGCGCTTCTGGGCGCCACGCCGCTCGCCTGGAAGCTGTTGCTATTCCTGCTGGAAGCGGCCCTGGTGGCCGTCCTGATATCCCTACAGAAACGCCGACGGCTCCATCTGGAGCGGCTCCTACTCTACTACTGGAATCCGCTCGTCATCGTCGAGTGCTACGGGAGCGGGCACGTCGACCTCGCCGCGGCCGCCCTCCTTCTGGCCGCGATTTACCTGCAGGAGACGGGCCGTCGGACCGCCAGCGGGCTCTATTTTGGTGCGGCAATCGTTACAAAGTGGATTCCCATCCTCCTGGTCCCAGCACTTCTCCGGAGGCGGGCCTGGAGCGTGCTTGCGTGGGCGGCCCTTCTGGCGGCCGTCCTCTACGCGCCTTTTCTCCCGGCGGGAGCGAGTCTGGTGGAAGGGTTGCGCATCTATGCACGTCACTGGGAATTCAACGGGCCGCTCTACGCCCTCCTCAGACCCCTGTTCCGGACGGGAGATTCGCCGCGCCTGATCCTGGCCGCGGGCCTGGCGGTCGCGACTGTGGCGATCGCCTGGCGCGCCCGATCCCTGAGCGGCGCCGCTCTGGCGACCTGGGCGGCCTTTCTCCTGTTCTCGCCGACGGTCTATCCCTGGTACCTGATCCCGGCCGTCGCCCTCCTTCCGCTTCACCCGGATGCGGGGCTGCTGCTGTTCTCCGGCACCGTCGCCCTGACCTACGCACCCCTCGCGGCGTATCGCGCGACGGGAGCCTGGAGGCTGCCCGGCTGGGTCATGGTCGTGGAATACGGAACGTGGGCTGCCGTGGCGGCGGGATCGTGGTGGCTCTCCCGACGGTCCGCCGCAGCCGCCCGCGCCGGCCACCGGCGCGGGTGCTGATCCGCCGCTACGCGCGCCGCACGGCGTGCAGCACGGAGACCAGGCCGACGTAGAGGAACCCGGCCATGTAGAGGAGGAGAAACGGGAGGGGGGCGAACAGGCGGGCGTGGGCCAGAGAGATCATGGCCCACGCGAAGTAGAGGCCCATTGAGATCTCGACGCCGGCCCAGGCCGTCACCGGCGAGCGATAGCGCTTGCCGCTCCAGCCGTCTCCCCGGCGCTCGATGCTGAACTTGGGCGTGCGCTGGAAGTCGCTCGCTCCGCCCACAAGGCCGGTGATCACCGCCCGGGTGTTGTTCACCGCGAGCCCCAGCCCCAGCGTGAGCACGAAGGGGACGAACCGAAGCTGCCGGCGCCAGTCGCGGCGCGTGGCCCGCTGGGCCGCCGCGAAATAGACGAGGGCGGGGATCGACGCGGTCAGGAACAGAGCCGCGTCCACCACCGTGAAGAGGAGACTCTTCGCCTCGATCCGCGCGATCACGACCGGATACGCAAGGGCGGAAACCAGGAACAGGAGCACGTAGGCCACATTGACCGTCAGATGAAAGGTGGCCTCGATCTTGACCGGAAGCGGAAGGCGCGAGCGCCAGACCGACGGAAGGAGCTTCCGCGCCACCTGGATCGAGCCCTTCACCCAGCGATACTGCTGGGTCTTGAACGCGTTCATCTCGACGGGCAGCTCGGATGGGCAGCCAACCTCCGGGGCGAACACGAAACGCCATCCCTTGAGCTGCGCGCGATAGGAGAGGTCGAGGTCCTCGGTCAGCGTGTCCCACTGCCACCCGCCTGCTTCCTCGATGCACCGCTTGCGCAGGATCCCCGCGGTCCCGTTGAAATTGAAAAATCGCCCGCCGCTCATGCGCGCGGCGTGCTCGATCACGAAGTGGCCGTCCAGGGAGATCGCCTGCGCCTGGGAGAGCAGGGAGTAGTCCTGGTTCAAGTGCCGCCAGCGCGCCTGCACCATCCCGACGTCCGGCTCGTTCAGGTACGGGACCAAATCGCGCAGGAAAGACGGCGGCGGCACGAAATCGGCGTCGAAGATCGCGAGCAGGTCCCCCTTCGCGCGGAGCAAGCCGTGCTGGAGCGCTCCCGCCTTGAAGCCGTCGCGCGCCGCGCGGCGCAGGTGGACCACGTCGTGTCCGCGCTCCACGAGGTCGGCCGCTTTCGCGGCCACGAGCGCGCTGGTACGGTCGGTCGAATCGTCGAGGATCTGGATCTCCAGGCGTCCGGCCGGATAGTCCATAGCGGCCGCCGCGTCCAGAAGCCTCTCGGCCACGTAGCGCTCGTTGTAGACGGGGAGCTGGATCGTGACGCGCGGCCACGTCTCGGGCGGATCGGGCCGCGCCGCTGGCCGGGCGCGGCGGCGGAAGAGCCGGAGGAGATGAACCCTGTGGATGCCGTACGCGGCGAGCAGGCCCCAGAGAACCAGGTGAAGGGCGAGGAGGGAGTTCCGGGCGGCCGCGGGCATCGCATCGAGGAACGGTTGCATCGGAGCGGCCATCCTACGCCGCACCGCGGTTGCCGTCACCCCTTCACTCTGGTAGCGTGCGGTCCGGGTCGGGAGCTGTTCGGGGGAGGGGAGGACCGGTGGCGCGCGCGTTCGTGGTGGGCAATGGGACGGTCCTGGCGGCGGGGGACGCTTTCGGCACGTTGCACGAGATTTACGCGCCCCACTTCGCCCCCGAGCAGCAGCTTCTCCGTCACCCGGCCCGCGTCGGCCTCAGCGTGGACGGCTCCTTCCGCTGGCTCGACGAATCCGCGCAAGCCGTCGCCTCGCGCGGCGACGGAACGCCCATCGCCGACGTCTCCCTCAGCTGTGCCGCGCCCCCGCTGGAAATCTGGATCGAAACCTTCGCCGACTCGCGGCTTCCGCTCCTGGTGCGGCGGGCCGAGGTGACCAACCGCGACGACCGGTCCCACGACTTGAGACTCGCCTTCCACTATGACTTTCACCTGGCGGCTCGGGGGCGTGAGACGGCCGCGCGCGACGCCGCCACCGGCGGCGTGGTCCACCACGGGGGCCGGCGCGCGCTTCTCCTGAACGCGATCGGGCCCGATGGCGCCGGCGTCCCCCTGGTCACGATCGGAGGCGCGCGGGGCGGATCGGACTCGGTGCTGGGCATTCCCATCCCGCTCGCACCGGGCGAATCGGCCATGGTCACGACCTGGATCGCGGCGGCTCGAACCGTTCCCGAGGCGCGGCGGGTGGACGCGGAGGCGCGGCGGGTGGGGGTGCCCGGGCTGCTTGGCCGCACGCGGAGCTTCTGGACGGCCTGGGCGAGCACGGGGGCGCGCGAAGACGGGGACCTGCCCGAGGAGGCGCGCGATCTCTACGCGCACGGGCTCTTGGTGCTGCGGCTCTTGCAGGCGCCCTCGGGCGCGCTTCTTTCCGCGGTCGAGGAGAGCGCCGCTGGGCCGGAGGAGCGGTGGTGCCGCCTGCGCGACGCCGCTCCGGCGGCTGACGCGCTGGGCCGCGCGGGCTACGCGAGCGCCGCGCGCCGCTACTTCCAGTTCACCGCCGCCTCGGCCCGCGAGTCGGGCGAGCTGGCCGCGGTGCTCGACGCCGACGGCGCTCCCGCGCCGGCCCCGGAGCACGCGCTCCGCTCGGTGGAGGGGATCGCGATCCACCTGTGGGCCGCGGCGCGCCACTTCGAGCGCGAGCGGGACGCGGAATTCATCGCGCCGATCTACGAGGAGTCGCTGGCGCCCGCGGCGGAGCGGCTGGCCGCCTCGGCCGACCCGGCGCTGGGACTCCCCATCGCGGCCGACTTCTGGGGCGAGCGCCGCGGCGCCCACGCTTCGGTCGCGGCGGCGGTCCGAGGCGGCCTCCGGGCCGCCTCGCGGCTGGCCGCGTTCTTCGGCGAGACGGCGCGCGCACGGGCCTGGACCTTGGCGGCGGATCAAGCCGCCCGCTCCGCCGCGGTCTCTCTCTACGACGCGGAGCGCGGCCGGTTCCTGCGCTCGATCGTCGCGGAACAGGGCGGGCGTCGCGCCGACACCACGCTCGACGCGTCCCTGCTCCGGCTGGGGCTTCTCGACGATCTCGAGCCCGAGGATCCGCGGGTTCGGAGCACCGTGGCCGCCGTGCGCGCGGCGCTCTGGGTGCGCGCCGGCGGCGGACTCGCGCGTCACGAAGCGGATGCCGCCGGAGCGGGAATGGAACCGGGACACGCGGGGCGCGCCTCGGTCGTGGCGACGCTATGGCTGGCCCAGCACGCGATCCGCTCGGCGCGGAAGCTGCAGGATCTGGAGGGAGCCCGCGTCCTCTTGCTCTGGACGTCGGCGCGAGCGGGAGGGGTCGGACTGTTATCGGAGACCGCGGCCTACGTCACGACGGTGCTCGACTACCGCGAGCGGGCACGCCTGCTCTTGCGCTGCGACCGGTGCGGCGAGCCGGCTCCGGCGCGGCGGGCACGACGGGCCGCGGAGCGGAACGTCGCCTCACTTCCAGGTATCGTCGCTCACCTGTAGCGTCACGGCCAGGCGCAGGAACTTCTCCCGGAGGCCGAGGGCGTCCCGGTCGCCGCGGGACCCGGCCTCCAGGGTGAAATCGACCGACCCGCCGCGATCCTGGCTCCGGATCCCGGTCCCCAGCGAGACCGTCCACTCCTTCACGCCCACGGACCCGCCCGAGACGTCCCCCGCACCCGCTGGCGGAAGGAGATCGGGCCATTTGAGGATGCTCCCGCCGACCCGAACGGGCAGACGCTTCAAGAACGAGGTCTCCCCGGGCGGCGGGAGCCACTCGATACCGAAGCCGTAGCGCTCCAGCGCCCGGAAATCGACGAGGTCGCTCTGGACGGCCTCCTTGTCCCAGTTCGCACGGCGGTACTGGGCGGCGATCTTGAGACGCTCGGTCACGGAACCCGCGGCCCCCACCGTGAATCCGGACGGGATCAGGAGCGACTGGTGCTCGCGGCGCACGAAGCTGCCCGCGGTGCGCTGCGTCGTGGTCAGGGGCAGCCGCCGCGCCATCTCGTAGACGCCGCCCAGGGCCCACCCGCCACGGTGCAGCTGGGCCCCCAGGCGCCAGCGTCCCTGGTGCTCCCAGCTCGCCTCCAGCGTGTCGCGTGTCGTGGCCAGGGCCGTGTCCGCGAAGTCGCGCACCCAATCCTCGCGGAAGCTCCCCGCGATCACCTCGTAGTCCGCGCCGACGTTCAACATGGAGTTCAAGCGCCGGGCCATCGTGATCCGGATCAGATCGATTCCGCCGACGCCGTCGATGCGAAGCGTGGACGTCGTTCCCGAAGTCTCCGGCCGGTCGATGCCGAAGCGCGCGTTCGTCCCCACGAGATAGGCTGCGCCGACCGTGAACTTGCCGGGAAGGCGGATCAGCGCGCGGAGCGACGGGATCGCCGTGTCGTGCGCGGTCTCCGATCCCGACGAGAGCGATTCCACGCGGCGCGATTCCGGGAGGATGGTCCCCTCGAGCACCAGGTGCTCCACCTCTCCGACGGAAGCCGGGTTCACGAGAGAAAAATTGCGGGGACCGTGCTCCGCCGCTCCCGCGCCTCCCAGGGCCCGCAGCCGCGCCGACTCCTCCAAGGACGGCTCGCCCAGGCCCCCCACCGAGAGCGCGGAGGCGCCCCAGGCGGCCGGCGCGGAGCCCAGGCAGAGGCAGGCGAAAAGGATCGCGACGGTACGGGTCATCTCAGAACCTCTCCGGCGGCGGCGTGGTGGTGCTGATGCGGAGGACCGGGGGCTTCGCCGATTCGCGGGAGAGCAGGCGAATCTCGGGGTGAAGGAAGCTGTCCGTGACGCGCAGGAGAACTCCCTGGTTGATGGCCGGATTCAAGGACCACTCCCGCGCCACGGAGGGCGGGATCAGGACAACGAGCGAATCTCCCGCGCTCCGCACGCGATAGGCGGAAATGGTCGCGAGCGGGGTTGTGTCCAGACCCAGGCCGCTGTCGGCGGCGACGCCCTCGGTCCAGGCATTCCGGATGCGGTAGACCTTGATTTCCACCGCCTCGTCGGAGGGAAACGCGGGAACGGTCGGGTCCAGATGGGCCACGATCTTCGCCCCGTTGATCGAGTATCCAGCCGGCGGTGGGGCGACCGGGCCACGGAAGATCGTCTCCGCGCGGAAGAGGCCGCCAAGCGGGAGGGCCGTCTCGCTCCCCGAAAGGGGCGGTAGCGGCGAGTGCACCGACATGTCGGTCGGGAGCTTGGTCACCACCTTGGTCGTGTCGGAAAGCCCACCGACCATGTGGTGGTAGACGATTTCGATGCGGCCCGTGCCGGCTCTGAATCCTCGCACCCCCTGCACTCCCTGGGACGGATCCAGGTAGAGCACGAACCCCGGAAACGACGGATCCCTCGCCCAGGCACGCACCAGGGGGAATACGCCCGACCCCAGGTCGATGGTGAACGGCGCGAGGGCGTCCGGCCCGTCGCCCAGGAACGTTCCGATCGGGGGATCGGGCCACGCGACGTTCGTGGTGTCCCAGGCGGCGCCCGCGGTGCTCAACGAGTAGCGAGTGCCTCCCGGCGGGAGGTCCTCGGCCACCAGGCTGTCGAACTCCACCCGGAAGAACACGGAGTCGATTCCCACCGTCGCGTCGTTCGAATCGGGAAGGACCCAGGAGGCGGTTCGAAAGAGCGACCGCGCTTCGTAGGTTCCGCGCAAGCCGACCAGAAGCGTCGCGCCCCGGACCGGCGTCGCGAGCGGCGGGACGGCCGTATCCCGATCCACGAGGGTGTCCCCCGTCGACGTTGTGCCCAGCCCCGCGGTTCCCCGGTGGAGCCGTTCGTTCCCCGTGATGCGGGCCGCGCGCTCGGAGCACCCGGCGAGGAGGGCGCCGACGATCACGAGAAAGGCTATGGAGCGCGAGATGGGGGCGGCGACGGTCGGGAATCGGTTGGGGTGCACGGTCGCCATGATAATCCCTTGGCGCTTCGGGCGCTAGCCGGGACCGCGCGCTCCCCGCGAGTCCGTTCGGGCTCCAGTTTCCGCCGCTTCTTGCCGATAGCGAAGAAGCCTTGTCCCTAGTCGGCGACCGGAGAGCGAAATCACATGGTGGAACAACGATCGGGAGCCCTCGGGTCCAACTCCGCGGTCCAGGGCTCGAATACCGGGGCCCCGGCCCTGAGCCGCCAGGCTCTCGCGCGCCGGATCGTGGCCGGGACGGTGGCCTGGGCGACCAGCCTGTCGCTCCTCGCCATCGTCGCCGCCTGGCTCCTCGGTGGGATTGCCGACCCCGACAGGCTCCCCGCCGCGATCATCGCGGGAGCGATCGCCGTCCTCGCGATCGCCGCGCTCGCGGCCTATCACGCCAGGAAGAGCCTCGCCCAGATGGACCGCCTGCGCGGCCTCTCGGCCCAGATCGCGATCTATAGGGTGGGAGACGTTCTCGCGGGGGCCGAGTCGGACGAAGAGCTGGTTCGATGCGCCCTGGACGCCGTGGCCAGCGGAAGCGGGATCGGGCACTGGGCCATGTACCTCCGCGACCCCCTGGGCGGGGCGCTTCGGCTCTTCGCCACACGCGGCCTGCCGCCCGACGCCGACAAGGAGTTGGTACCCGACGCCATCTCGCGCCGGGCCGTGTCTCCGGCGAGCCGCGCCGCCTGGCAGGGCGACGCGGTGGTCTCCACGGAGAGCACTGGCGCCCCCGCTTACGAGTTCGCGCCCCGCACGCCGGGCCTCAGCGCGACGCCGACCGTCGTCTCCGTCCCCCTCATGGATCGGAACGAGACGGTCGCCGTGCTCCAGTGCTTTTTTTCACGCGACCGGCGCGTGGAGGGCGAGGACCTGGCTCTGATCCGATGGATGGCCACCCAGGTCTCCGTCGGCTTGAAGCGGATCCGGATGGAGCGCCGCGACCAGATGCTCGCCCACTTCACGATGGGCACCGGCGAGATCCTGCTGGGTCTCGACCTCGCCGGCTCGGTGACCTACGCGAACGCGGCGGCCGAGAAGGCGCTGGGGGCGGCGGCGGGCGGGCTTGTGGGACGGCCGCTCGAGGCGATCGCGGTGTTCGGCGCGGGGAAGGGGCCCTTCGGATTGGTCGGCGACCCCGAGGGCGTGCGGGAGTTCGCGGGCGAGGTCTGGTTTCTCCGCGGCGACGGAACGCGCTTTCCCGCCGAGGTCCGAATCTCGCCCACGCGCGACCGCCACGGCCACCTGAATTCGCTGGTGCTGGTCGGGCACGACGTGACCGAGCGGCTGGAGCGGGAGGCGGAGCTGAACAGCCGCACGCGCGAGCTGGGGCTCTTGAACGAGCAGCTCCAGCGGGCGGTCACCGCCCTCGAGGAGGCCCGCCGCGCGCAGAGCGAGTTCGTCGCGAACACGTCGCACGAGCTCCGCACGCCGCTGAACGCGGTGATCGGCTTCGCCACGCTGATCGAGCAGGCCGACTACCACTCCGACGACGAGGCCCGCGACTTCGCGCTCCGGATCCGCCAGAGCGCGGAGCACCTCCTGGGACTCTTAAACGACATTCTGGACCTGGCCAAGGTCGAGGCGGGGCGCTTCCAGCTATCGATGACCCTGGGAGATCTCCGCACCCCGGTGCGGGAGGCGCTGGAGGCCGTCGCCCCCCTGGCGTCCGGGCGGGGACTCCGCATAGATCCCGAGCTTCCAGAGGGTTCCCTCCCGGCCCTGTTCGACCCGGTCCGCGTCCGGCAGGTCGTGATGAAC
>DATGVG010000179.1:0-10389 GCA_035300625.1 Candidatus Limnocylindrales bacterium | reverse complement strand
AGGTTCCGGCCTGCGACAGCGACGGAGTCCAGTTCACGGTTCCCGCCGTGTTGGAGCTGTTTTTCGTGAACGTGGCGCCGGCAGTGAACGCGGGCCCGGTGGCCGTGAGGGTGCCGATGCCCTCGCCGTCCGGATCGGTCGCGAAGACCTGAAACGTCAGCACCGAGCCTGCCACGATCGCAGCGGTCCCGGGAGCGGAGACCACCGGGGCACGGTCCATGACCGTGATCGTCGTGATCAGGGACGCGCTGGAGGAGGGTTGGGTCGCGGTGAACGTGACCGTGTAGTTCCCCAGCAGAGACGTGCCGGGGACCCAATTGAACGTACCCGACGTATTCGTGGAGTTCGTCGTGAACGTGCCGCCCGCCGAGATCGCGGGGCCGGATGCGGTCAAGGAGGCGATCGGATCGGCGTCGGGGTCCTCGGCGGTCACCTCGAACCAGATGAGTTGGCCTCTGAAGCCGGACGCCGTGACCGGACCGGAGACGGCTACCGGCCGATTGGCGCTCGTGACCGAGATCGCGGTCGTCGCCAGTCCCGACAGGGAGTTCGTCGCCGTGAACGTGGCGCCGTATCCGCCGACCTGCGCCGAGGTCGGCGTCCAGGTGAACGTGCCCGAGGAGTTCGAGGCGTCCGTCGCGAACGCTCCACCCCCGGTGATCGCGGAGCCGGACGCCGTCAGGGATAAGATCGGATCGCCGTCCGGGTCGGAAGCGCTCACGGAAAACGTGACCGGCGTGCCCGCTACCGCGGCGCGGGTGGCCGGAGCCGAGACGACGGGCGCGCGATCCGACGGGAACGCATCCGTGACCGTGATCGCGGTCGAGGCCGAGCCCGTCAGCGTGTTGGTTGCCGTGAAGGTCACCCCGTAACTGCCCGCCTGGGTATAGGTGGGCGTCCACGAAAGGGTGCCGGCACTGTTGGATGAGTTTTTCGTGAACGTCGCGCCTGCCGCCAGCGCCGTCCCCGCGGCGGTCAGATTGCCGATCGCATCGCCGTTCGGATCCGTGGCGACGGCGACGAGGCTTAACGGCGACCCCTCCCACACCGCGACGGTTGCCGGTACCGTGACCGTTGGAGGGAGGTCGATGGCCTTCACCCGAACCGTCGTGGTCGCGACGCTGGTCCCAGGGGTGGGCATCACGTTGTCCGACGCGGACCAGTGGATCGTGTAGTTGCCGGCTTGCGTTGAATTGGGCGTCCCCGACAGCGTGATGCTCGGAGTCGTCGTCGGCCCGACGGAGGCAGGGCCCGAAAGGAACGGCGCGTTATTGGCCTGGCTCAGGGTCACGAGCTGCCCGGCGTCGGGATCCGTAGCTGTCGCGGTGACGGACACGGGCGATGCCACGGTGCCTTCCACCAGGGCCGGCGTCGTGATGACGGGGTTGTTGGGGTCGTCGACGATGATGGCGCCCAGACCGTCAGCGTCGAACCAATCGGAGCCCAGTTTGTAGGTGTTGTCGAAGTCGTAACCCACGCAAGGGGTACCGAACGAGGTCGGGTCGGGCCCGAGGTTCCCGTACGGGAGGAAGCTCAGCGCGGGAGTGCCGGATGCGCCTGTGACCACGACGGTGAACATGCGCTTCAAGCCGCCGGCCTCGGGTATACCCGTCGCCTGCCCATACTTCATCTCACTGGCATCGGCGCCGAACGGAGTCGAGGGAATCGTGAACGTCGCGAGCTGATTCGTTACTCCGCTGAACGCGACAGTCCCGCCGATGGCGCCGATGTTGACGGCATACGAGTTCCACGTCCCCAGATCGCCGAAGAACGAGGGCGAGTCGCACGTAGCGAGGGAACCGTTCTTGTTGTGATTGGTGTTCACCCACACGCTCACCGTGGTCGGCGTTCCGTTGGGCTGCATGCGGTCGGCCGAGGTCCAGATGCCGTCCCCGTTCGTATCCATGTACATGTATTGCGCGCGGGACGTTCCGGTGAGACACAGGAACAAGAGGAGAGCCGCGGAGACATTCCGAACGAGGCCAAGGAACGCTCGATGCATGAACCCACCCGAAGGGAGAGAGCCGAACTGCAGAGAGGCTATTGTACGACTTCGCCGTGGCCGATACAAGACGTAAGACGCTGTGCGGATGTCAAATGCGAGCGGGCGAGGCCGCAGCCTCCGCCCACCCGCAAGGTCAATCGCAGTCCCTACTTCACTGTCGCGGTGAACCGAAACGTCCGCTCCGGTGTGTTCTTCGTCCACTCGGTCCGATACTCCAGCCGGACGGTCTGGCGGCCGGGCCTCGCGGCGCGGAAGCGCCAGGTCTCGGTTCCGTGACCTCCCGACTTCACCGCGTACATCCCCTTCCCTTCGGGTACCAGCACGCCGGCCTCGGGGCTTACGAGAGCCCAGGCGAAACCGTTCGCGTGATTGGATTCGAGCACGACCGTCTCGGTCTGGCCCGGACGCATCGTGATTTCCCTGCCGTCGTCGGCGGGTTTCATGGTGCCCGCGTGCGATTCGCGGCTTTCCTCCGCGTCATGCGCGCTCTTCGACGACTCCTTCGACGCAGTCTTCGACGCGGTCTTTGACCGCTCCTTCGTCGCGGTCGCCGTCACCGCCTTCGCGCGGACCTTGTGGCTCTTGTCGCTCGTGGCGCTCTTTGTACTCTTGGCGTCGGCGGCCCGGATCTCCGCCTCCGGAGGCTTCGCGCTCGCCCCCTGCTTCCCCTGCTGGCATCCGGCAAACGCCACGATGAAAATGCCCGCCGCCGTCAGAACACGGAGCCACAGCTTCATCCCGTCCTCCTCTTCCATGGGACAGCCAACTACTTCCCTTGCGGACTGAAGCACAGGGATTGCGGGTCGGTAGGGGGAATGTAAACTACAATTGCCCGAAGCGAATCAATCGAATCCTGACCCCACCCAAGGAGACTCCGTGGCCACCACGACACCGGCCGAGATCCGGGACGCGGGCCGCATGATGTCCGCGGCCGATCATCCGGGAACGATCGGCGCCTACTATCCATTCTGGGATGCCCAGTACCGGCCCTTCCTGCTCCAGGCGGTCAACGCGATTCCGCCCGACCGCCTCGATTTCAAGCCGTGGCCGGAATTGTTCACGGCGCACCAGATGATCCTCCACATCGCCGAGGCCGAGCGCGGGTGGATCCATAACGTGGTGGATGGTGGAACGTACGAGGAGTGGGTGATTCCCGCCGATGATCCGGCGCAGGGGTGGAAGGCCACCTACGACGCCCCGGATCACGCCGCGTTGCTCCGCCTGCTCGAGCAATGGCATCGCCCGACGCAGCGCTGGTTCGAGCGGCAGGCATCCGAGTTGTCGCGCGTGATCACGTCGGGGCGCTCTTCGGACGGAGCCGAGCGCCGCTACACGCTGCACTGGATCCTGGACCACGTGCAGGAGCACGAGATTCACCATCGCGCGCAACTCAACGTGTATCTGAGGCTGATGGGGATCGAGCCGCCGTCGATCTAGGGCGGCGGCGTCAGGGCGGGGATCGAGCCGCCGTCGATCTAGGGCGGCGGCGTCAGGGCGCGGAGACCGCCGTGCCGCTCACCCGCACCTCCTGGGTGTCGGCCAGCTTCAAGAACAGGAACTGAGGCAGGCTGATCGCGTAGTCGGCCAGAGAGACCCGGAACGTGGTCTTGAACGAGATCGCACCCCGCTTGTAGGTCACCTCCACCGGGATCCGGATGCGGCGGGTCACGCCGTGAAGCGTGAACGCCCCCTCGACGTCGAGCGTCGTCGCCTTTCCCGTGGCCAGCGATGCGCCCCCGGCCGCGTGGATGGCGGCGCCGTCGAACACCGCCTTGGGATACTTCGCGGTTTCCAGGTGGTTCTCTCTCATGTGCTGGTTCCGTTTGGCGATCCCTGTGTCGAGGCTCGCCATGTCCACCTCGAAGTGAACAGTCGCGGAATCACCCAGCTGCGCCGGATCGACGTCGATGGTTCCCTCCAGGCGGCCCGTCTTCCCCTCGAAGCGCTCCATGGGCGCCTTCGAGATGAAGACGACCTTGCTGTCGCCTCCGGGCCGCACCTGGAAGACAGCCGCGCTCGCCCCGCTCGGCCCCCCCGCGCCCACCAGCACGAGGAGCAAGGTCAGACGAGCCAGATTCGCAGCGAGTCCCCTCACAACGTTCCTCTCATACTCCGGCCCCTTCAGTAGAGCAGATGGAGCTGCAGCAACGTCTCGATGAAGTCCCGCCCGGACAGGGCCGGGCCGTTCTCGTACGTGGTCCTGCGCACCAATGCTTCGAGCGTGACGTAGGACTGCGGCATCACGAACACTCCTCCGCCCCAGCGCGAGCGGGCTCCCGTCGCCAGGTTCCGATCCGGATCGTAGAAGTCATACGTCGCCTTCAGCTCGAGCCCCTGGTGGAGCAGGACCGTCGCCTCGTGCGAGGTCACGATCCCCTCCACTGCCGTCCCACCCACGGGATCGTCCCGAAAGAGGTCCGCCTCACCCAGCCAGGTAACCCGGTTCCACGTGAGATATCCGTACGCGCCGCGCGTGTCGTGGTCGACCAGGTCTCCCGGATGGTGATACCCCGATACTCCCAGCGCCGCTCCCACCGGACCCACACGCGCCCGATAGATCGCGTTCAGCACGCCGGCCGCCTTGGTGTCGCTGTCGAACGAGGTCCCGCGGCTCCCGTTCACGACCCCGACCTGGACGTCGAAGGGACCCCTGGAGAATCCGGCCTCCAGGCCCACGTCGCTGTTCCCCGGCGGCATGAAGCCGAGATCGGCGCGCACGTACATCGTGTGGTCGTCGAACTTCCAGCCGTACGACGGGACGAACCGGCCCGCTTTCAAATAGACGGCCGGGAAGAAGTAATCGGTGCCGAACATCTCGTAATTCCCCGACTGACCGCGGTCGTAATACAGGGTCACCTTGGGGTCCAGCTGAAAAGCGAAGTAGAGGTCCGCCTGCATCTGGAAAAAGTTGAGGTGGCTCTGGGGCACGTCCGCTCCCACGTAGAACTCGCGGAAGTCCGCGCCGACCTGAATCTGGGTTCCCAACTTCTGCTCGATCTCCGCGGCCGCCGCGGGCCTGTGCTTGAGCCAGGCGATCTCCTCGGGGATCAACCGCTGCGTCGCGTACGTGTTCCGGAGGCCGCCGCCCGAGGGATTCACGTGGCATAGGGCGCACTTCTGCTCGTAGCGCGCGGTGTAGCGCGGCATCGCACGGGCCGCGAGGGGCACCGCCGATATGACGAGGCCCGCGCCGAGCGCCGCCACCGCGATCCGGATCCGCCTCACCTGTCGCATCGCTCCCCCCTAGTTGTTCCGCGCGCCTTCGAGAATCCAGTCGCGGATCACGGCTGGGTAGGGCGGCGATAGTCCGAGGGTGCCCTGAGGCATCGGCCCTCCGTACTGCCCCGAATTGGTGATCTTTCCGTACAACGTGGAATGCGCCGGATCGAACGGCGTTACGATCCTCGCGGGAGCCGGGTATGCGCTCCTCGACTGCGTTAGTCCCTCGTAACTATCAATCGGGAAGGCGTGGCACCCCAGACACCAGCCCTGGAGAATTGGCTGCACGTCGTTGACGAACGACACCGTCGTCGCGAATCCCGTCGCGCCCACCTCCGTGACCCCGGGTCCCAACGAGATCGCGCACGGGTGGGCGCCGCCCGTCTGCGGCGTGAACTGGACGGTCACCATGATCGACGTGGCGGGCGCGAGACTCGCGGGCCCGCCTCCAGCGACTATGGTGAAATCGGAGCAAGTGGAAACCACGTTGAGGAGTAATGGAGCAGTGCCCACGCTGTAGATCTGGACCGTCTTGATGGTGGAACCGCCGGCCTTGACGACGCCGAAGTCGAGGGTGTCGGGAACACTGATGCCGGCCGCGCCGACCGGCTGGAACGCGCCGGCCCCGGCCAGCGAGACGCGCGGCGAGTTGGGCCCCAGATCGAGCGTGCACGGAAAGTTGCCCACGCCGCCCGGCGCGAACCGGAGCACCAGGGTCAAGGATCCTCCCGGTGGAATCGAGTACGGCCCGCCTCCGGATTGAATCTGGTACTCGGAGCAGGCCACCGCCGCGGTGCCGGTCAGGTCGGCAGTGCCGGTGTTCCGGAGCGTGACGGTGCGGAGGGCCGAATCGCTGAGAGCGACGGTGCCGAAGTCGAGCGCGGCCGCGGACAACTCGGGCGAGGCAAGGCGCCGGGGAGGCGTCCCCAAGTCGGAGCACCCCGCGACGACCGCCGCGAGGGATGCCACCAGGAAGAAGAGCCGGGAGCCCGTGCGCGAAGTGCGCGCGCCATTCTGTCGGAACATGGATGCGCGGAAAGTATCGCAGAAGGCGGATCGGTCACGCTACAGGTCCGAGTGTGACCGGCGTCACACTCCCGCCGGACCGGCCGCGCGCCACCGCTACCGGGGGCGCGCCCGCAAATGCCGCTCCGCCGCGAGCGAGTCGCCCGCCATCAGCTCCAGCACGCCCGCGTTCGCGCGGTTCGCCGGATCCACCTGAACGGCGCGGCGCCGGTCGTCCAGCGCTTTCTCGTGATCCCCCATCGCCGCGTACGCGAGGGCGCGGTTCGCGTACGCGTTCCACGACGTCGGATCCAGCTCGATCGCTCGCGAGAAGTCGGCGACGGCTCCGGCCAGGTCGCCGCGGCGGTACCGGATCGCCCCGCGATCGTTCCACGCGCGCACGCTCCCCGGCTCCAGCTCGATCGCGCGGCCCAGGGAGACCAGCGCCGAATCCTCGCTCCCCAGCCTCGCGAGTACGACCGCCTGGTTGTACCAGTTGGCCGCGATCCGCGGGTTCAACGCGAGCGCCTGGGCGTAATCGCGGCGAGCCTCTTCCAGGCGCCCCGTCCTCCGGTAGTAATTGCCGCGGTTGGTGTAGGCCGCGACGATCCGGCCTGGGTGCTTCTGGATGGCGTCGGTCCAGAATGTCTCGGGATCGTGCCACACGTCACAGCGCTTCCACGTCTCGGCCAGGGAGAACGGGGCGAGCAGGATGAAATAGCCGGCCAGCGCCGCGATCCACGCTCTCTTCCGCGAGCCGGATGGGCGCTCGTCCAGCCACCAGGAGAGCGCGAAGAAGAGTCCGACGTACGGAAGGTACGTGTAGCGCTCCGCCATCACGGCCGTTCCGACGGTGGCGAACTGGAGCACGAGCGCGATGTTGATGAAGAAGAACGCGACCCCGAACAGGACCGGGCGGTTCCGCCGAAAGACGATGACCAGCGCCGGCAGCGCCACCGCGAGCGCCGCGAGCGAGAGCGGATACGATGGCGGAAGGGCGTGCCCCGCGCCGCCCGGAGGATACGGGTAGATGGCGGAGAGACCAACGGGCACGAGCATCTTGCCCACGTACTGGACCGTCCCGTAGGCGGCGAACATCGCCCGCTCCAGCAGGCTCCACGATAACGGCGACTGCAGGGCGCCCTGCGATCGCTGCACGCTCAGGGTCACGAATCCCCCAGCGGCGGCGAGAGCGAGGAACGGAACCTTCTCCAGCAGGAGCCCCGGACGCAGAGGCCGCCTCCGGAGATAGTCGACCGCGAGCATCGTGAGCGGGAGGACCACTGCGGCCGGCTTCGAGGCCACCGACAGCAGAGCGGCGGCGAACGCCGCGACGAGCCACGAGAGGCGGCGCTCGTCCACGTAGCGAAGGTAGGCGATCAGCGCGATCAGATAGAAGAACGCGTAGAGCACGTCCTTTCGCTCGGCGATCCACGCCACCGATTCCACGTGCAGCGGATGGATGCCGAAGAAGAGGGCGGTCACCACGGTCGTCCAGAACCGGCCGCGCGACAGTGCGCGGACGAAGAAAAACACCAGCGCCGTGTTCGCCAGGTGCAGCAGGAGGTTGAGCCAGTGATACGAGGCCGGGTCGAACCCCGAGATCCGGTAATTCAGCGCGAGAGACGCGATCGTGAGCGGGTGCCAGTTGGCCGCGACCTGGGTGGTCAGGATCCCGCCCAGAGTCGGGTGCGACACCAGCGGGTTCAGCGTCACGTAGTAGTTGTCGTCCCAATTCACGTAGCCGTTGCCCAGGCTGGGGATGTACGCGGCGAAGGTGAGGAGCAGGATGCCGAGGAGGGCCAGCCCCCAACGCCCCCGTAGGGGGCCCAGGCGGCGTTCCGGCTTACGCGGTGGGGCTTGGGGTCGGTGTCTTGCCGCTCTTGCCATGGCGCGGCGAGGATACGGCACCGGGGCCGAATTTCTTAACTCCAATCGCAGCAGCAAGATCCCCTAAAAGGGCCCCCCGAACTGCAGAAAACCGAGGACCAGGGTTCCCGGGAGGCATCCAAGCGTGATACCGTCATTCACTCGGTTTTCCCATTTGACCGTTTTCCCGTGGACCGTGGTTCCGTCGTTCACCCCTGTGCAGGCCATCCATGCGTCGTTTCCCTCTCGCTCCATGCCTGTTGATTCTCTCCGCCCTGCTGAGCGCCGAATGCGCGGCTTCCCTTCCCCTAGCCCGGAATGACCGGGGTGGGGTCGAAATCGGGAGCGCGTGGCCGGCAAAGCTCGACCCTGATGCGGGTGTTCCGATCTCCGCGCCGAAGGCCGAGCCGGCTTCCTGCGTCGGCCCGGTCCTGACCGGCGCCGCCTCCTTCTACCACCCCAGCTTGAACGGTCTCCGCACCGCGAACGGCGAGACCTACAGCGACCGCGCCCTGACCGCGGCCCACCTGACGCTCAAGTTCGGCACCCGCGTCCGGGTGACGAATCTGGAGAACCACCGAAACGTGGTGGTCACGATCAATGACCGGGGACCCTACGTGCGCGGCCGGATCATCGACCTCTCCCGGCGCGCCGCGAGCGCCTTGGGATTCGTGGAGCAGGGAGTCACGAGGGTCCAGGTCCAGCCTCTCTAATACGGGGGATACTGGGGATACGGGGCTTCGGGGTATCATCTTCGGGTGATGCTCCGACCCCGATTTCTCGCCTCCGTCCTCGTCGCTTCCGCCGTCCTCTCCGTCATCGCGCGCCCATCTCCGGGCGCCACCCTCCGCGTTGGCCCCGACAAGTCGTACAAGACCGTTCATGCGGCCGCGGAGGCGGCGCAAACCGGGGACCTGGTCCTGATCGACGCGGGGGTCTACGCCGCCGACGTGGCGCGGTGGAAGGCGGACAACGTGACGGTCCGCGCGGTGGGGGGCCGCGCCCATCTCCGCGCCGACGGGGCGCAGGCGGGCGGCAAGGGAACCTGGATCGTGAGCGGGAAGAACTTCACCGCGGAGGGGATCGAGTTCTCGGGCGCCGCGGTCCCCGATAAAAACGGCGCCGGCATCCGGTCGGAAACCGAGGGCACCCTGGTGCTCCGCGGCTGCTACTTCCACGACAACGAAGAGGGGATCCTGGGCGGAGCGGACTCGATGCTGATCGAGAGCTGCGTCTTCGACAAAAACGGCGCGTCCGACGGCAGGACGCACAACCTCTACGTGTGGGGACGCTCGTTCACCATCCGCGACTCGTACACGCACCGCGCCGTGATCGGGCACAACATCAAGACGCGGGCCAAGAACAATTACATCCTCTACAACCGGATCTCGGACGAAGCCGACGGGTCGGCCAGCTACGAGGTCGACGTCCCCGACTGCGGGCGGACCTACCTCATCGGAAACGTCATCGAGCAGGGGCCGCTATCGGAGAACGGCGGCATCGTCGCCTACGGCGCGGAGAGCGGCGACAACGCTCCGTTCCTGTACGCCGTCAACAACACCTTCGTGAACAACCGGCGGCAGGGTGGAACGTTTCTCCAGCTGCGGGACGGGACCAAGGGGCTGGTCCGGAACAATATCTTCTACGGGCCGGGCACTGTCCGGTCGGGCGGCGACGTGGCGGAAGATCACAATTACGTGGAGCCCGCTGCCGCGAACGCCGCGCGCTTCCTGGCGCCGGGCGCGTACGATTTTCACCTGACCGGCCGCTCGCCGCGGAGCATCGTGGACGCCGCGGCGCCGCCGGGGGGCGCCCCGTCGGGCTTTGACCTCACGCCCACCCGCGAATACGTGCACCCGGCCAAGAGCCGACCCCGCCCCGCGGCGGGCGCGCTGGACGTCGGGGCCTTCGAGCTGGAGAAGAAGTAACCCCCTTCCTCGCGCCGTTCACGGCCATCAGCCCTGACCCGACGGGGTCAGCCCCACGTGCCGAGGGCGCGACGGATGAGGATCATCTGGCCGACATGATAGGCGCTGTGATCCGCGGCCAGGAGCAGTTCGCGGAGATAGGTCTGACCGTCGCCGTTCGGCACGCGGCCGAAGAGATCGATGGCGGGGTCTCGGGCCAGATCGCACAGCGCCTGGCGTTCCCTCAGAAATCCCGCCACGCTCGTCTCCCATGCCGCGTCCGAGTCTGGAGTGGCCGACTGGGGCCAGTACTCCTCCGGCCATTTCGGCTGGGAATACTGGGAGTTCCGGCAGAATTCGAGGATGTCGTGCTGCGTGCGCCGG
>DATGVG010000178.1:0-4300 GCA_035300625.1 Candidatus Limnocylindrales bacterium | reverse complement strand
CGGCCGGCTGGGACGCGGGACCGCTCCGGGGCGCGTGGGCGCACCCCAGGACCAGGAGCAGGGCGGCGCCGAGCGCGGCGGCGGCGGCGCGGGCCGCCCTAGAGGAACTCATCGCCCCCCGGGTCGGCCTTGAGACGCGCGACCAGCTCCCGGACCTCCTGGACGCGCTCCCGGGGGCAGACCAGGGTCGCGTCGGGCGTGTGAACGATCACGAGGTCGCGCGCGCCCAATGCCGCGATCATCCCCTCCTCGGCGACGGCGACCACCCCCTTCGAATCGATGAGGAGCGAGCGGCCCCGCGTCACGTTCCCGGCCGCGTCCGCGTTCCCCGAGCCGGCCAGCGCGGCCCACGACCCGAGGTCGTCCCACGCGAAGCCCGCGCGGGCGACGAGCGCCTTCCGGCTCCGCTCCATCACCGCGACGTCGATGGAGACCGAGGGAGCCTCGCGGTAGTAGCGCTCGAGCGCCGCCTCGTCCTGGGTCGCCCGCGGCGGCAGCAGGGCCAGGAGCCGCGCGATCTCGGGCGCGTGGGTCCGGATCTCCTCCAGCATCACCCGGGGCGGAAAGAGGAACATTCCCGCGTTCCAGAGATGCTTCCCGTCGGCCGCGTACCGGGCGGCGGTCGCCGCGTCGGGTTTCTCGCGGAAGGCCCGAACGGCGTGAAACGGCGAACCACGCTCGACCGGCTCCCCCGCCTCGATGTAGCCGTAGCCCGTCTCGGGCCGCGTGGGCGGCACCCCGAAAATCACGATCGTGCCGCGCGTCAGGGCCGCCTCCCCGGCGGCGCGAAGCTCGTCCCGAAAGCGCGGCGCGGGCTCCACGCGCTGATCCGACGGGAGCACGGCGATCACCGCGTCCTCCCCCGCGTTCTGAAGCCACCACGCCGCGAGGGCCACCGCGGGCGCGGTGTTCTTCCCCACCGGCTCCCCGACGATGTGGTGGTGGGGCACCTCGGGAGCCGCCAGGCGGACCGGGCCCACCAGGTCCCGCCCGGTCAGGATGAAGGTGTCCGCCGGCCGCGCCACTCCTTCCAGCCGCGCCAGCGTGTCCGAGAGCATGGGGCGGTCGGAGAGGAGCGGCAAGAGCTGCTTCGGCCGGTCGCGGCGGGAGAGGGGCCAGAACCGCTCGCCGCGCCCTCCCGCCAGGATCACCGGATGCAGACGCATGGGGGGAGCGGTATCACACCGCGCCGGGACGGGCAACGGAAGAGCGGCGCCGCGCGATGCGGAACGTCGGGGCCACCCTAGTACGCCCCGCGCCCGGAGAGCACCGCCGGGATCGTGAGCACGAGGATCGCCGCGTCCAATCCCAGCGAATAGCGGTCCACGTACTCGAGATCGAGCCGCATCCACTCGTCGAAGGAGAGGTCGCTCCGGCCGCGGATCTGCCAGAGACAGGTAAGGCCCGGCCGCACCGCCAGCCGGCGGAGCATCCAGGGCTCGTAGCGCTCCACTTCCTCGGGAAACGGCGGACGCGGCCCGACCAGGCTCATGTCCCCCCGCACCACGTGGAAGAGCTGCGGCAGCTCGTCGAGGGACGTCTTTCGAAGGATGCGCCCCACGCGGGTCACGCGCGGGTCGTTGGTCAGCTTGAAGGCGGGCCCCTGCGCCTCATTCAGGTGAAGGAGAAGTCCGCGAAGCTCCTCGGCGTCCCGCTGCATGGAGCGGAGCTTCAGGAACGTGAACTTCCGCCCGCCGCGGCCGACGCGGACGGCCCGGTGGAAGACGGGCCCCGGGGAGTCGAGTTTCACCAGGACCGCCGCCGCCGCGATGAACGGGAGTGCAAGGACCAGCGCGAGGGAGCCGAGCACGACGTCCAGCGCGCGCTTCCCGAAGCGTCGGTAGGCCCCCATCCGCGGAATCTACCAAAAAAGGAAGGGGCCGCGGCGTACGGCCGCGGCCCCGGTCCCCTGCTGCCGACCCTCGACTACTTGAGGATCGTCACTCGCTGCACCAAGTCTCCGTCGTGCTCGGACCAGATCTTCACGAAGTAGACGCCCGAGGCGAGCTTGGAGCCCGTCGAGGAGCGGCCATCGATCGTGTAGTCGTGGTAACCGGCCTGAGCGGAGGTCTCGTCCGCGATCGTCTTCACCAGACGGCCCTGCGGGTCGAACATCTGGACCCGGACGGCGCCCGGCTTCGTCGTCGAGAACGTCAGCTTGGCCTGAGGATTCAGCGGATTCGGCGCAATGCTCGCCGAGAGGAACGTACCGTTGCTCTTCACAACCATGGTCAACGTGGCACTGAAGTCGCCGCCGGTGACCAGGTTGCCCTTGATCTGGACCGTGACCGTGTTGTTTCCGGCCGGCAGCCCAGTGAAGAGCACGCGGAGATTGGCCTTCGTGAAGCAGGCCGCGATCTCGTTGATTCCGTTCCCATCCTTGTCGCCGTCGATCGCAGACTTCGCCGCATCGGCGAAGATCTGGTTCGTCGAGCCCGCCGGATAGATCATCCGGATGGTCGAGATGACGACGTCGGAGTTGTTGTAGTCGCCGCCGACCGGCTCGATCTGGACGCACGTGTACGGCTTGCCCGCTCCCAGCGATGTGCGGCCATTGCCACCCACCGTGAAGGCGCGTGCCGGGAACGTGTCCGAAATCGTGGCCGTCGTCGTTGCCGTACCCGTCTGTGCCGGCGAGCCGGAGCTCACCGTCAGCGTCACGACGTAGGGACTGCCTGCCGGCGAAGCCGCGGTGTACGTGTGCAACGGATTCACCCCGGTGCCCGTGCCGCCGTCGCCGAAGTCCCACGCGTAACTGAGCGCATCGCCGTCCGGATCCGAAGAACCGGAACCGTCGAATTGCACCGGGACGTTTGTGATGCCGGTATACGGGCCGCCCGCGTTGGCGATCGGCGCGCGATCCACGTTGTTGACCGTGATCGCCGTCGTCGCGTTCCCGATGCCGCCGTTACCGTCGTTGCCACGGAAGGTCACGCTGTAGCTGCCCGACTGGCTGAAGCTCGGGGTCCAGCTGAACGTGCCCGTGTTGTCACCATTGTCAACGAAGCTCGAACCTGTCGGAGCGCCGATCGCCGTCAACGTCACGTGATCGCCGTCCGGATCCGTCGCCGACACGCCGAAGGTGATGAGGGTTCCCTCATTGCCCGAAGCGGAAGCCGGTGCCGTGACCGTCGGATTCTGGTTGGAATTGGTGACCGTGATCGCCGTCGTCGCCGAACCCGACAGGGCATTCGTCGCCGTGAACGTCACGCTGTAGCTGCCCGACTGCGACAGGGTGGGCGTCCAGCTGAAGGTCCCCGAGGTATTGGAGGCGTTCGCCGTGAACGAGCCACCGGCCGTGATGGCCGTGCCTGAAGCCGTCAAGGAAGTAATTGCGTCTCCGTCAGGATCGGACGCGCTCACCGTGAAGGTGATGAGCGTGCCTTCCGCGCCGGAGGCCGTCGCCGGGGCCGTAACCACCGGAGCCCGATCGACGTTGGTCACCGTGATCGCTGTCGTCGCCGAACCCGAGAGGGCGTTCGTCGCCGTGAACGTCACGCTGTAGGAGCCCGACTGGCTGAAGCTCGGCGTCCAGCTGAACGTGCCCGAGGTATTGGACGCGTTCGCCGTGAACGTCGCACCCGCCGGAAGCGGAGCGCCTGAGAGACTGGTGATGGCGTCACCGTCCGGATCGGATGCGCTCACCGTAAAGGTGATGAGCGTGTTCTCCGCGCCGGAAGCCGTCGCCGGCGCCGTAACCACCGGAGCGCGATCGACGTTGGTGACCGTGATCGTCGTCGTCGCCGTACCCGTGAGGGCGTTCGACGCCGTCGTCGTCACGTTGTAGGTGCCCGACTGCGTGAAGCTCGGCGTCCAGCTGAACGTGCCCGAGGTATGGGCCGCATTCGACGTGAACGTCGCACCTGCCGGAAGCGGAGCCGCCGTCAGAGACGTGATGGCGTCGCCGTCCGGGTCAGCAGCCGAAACCGTGTAGGTGATCAGCGTGTTCTCGGCGCCCGAAGCGCTCGCCGGAGCCGTGACCACCGGAGCCCGGTCGCCGTTCGTGACCGTGATCGCCGTCGTCGCCGAACCCGAAAGGGCGTTCGTCGCCGTGAACGTCACGTTGAACGTGCCAGTCTGCGCGTTGGTCGGCGTCCAGCTGAACGTGCCCGACGTATGGGCCGCGTTCGACGTGAACGTCGCACCTGTCGGAAGCGGGGCTCCCGCCAGGGTCGTGATCGCGTCGCCGTCCGGATCCGCCGCCGTCACCGTGAAGGTGATCAGCGTGTTCGAAGCGCCCGACACCGTCGCCGGAGCCGTGACCACAGGAGCGCGGTCGGTGTTCGTGACCGTGATCGCC
>DATGVG010000177.1:0-6402 GCA_035300625.1 Candidatus Limnocylindrales bacterium | reverse complement strand
ACGCCGCACTTAGGCCCGTACCGCGCCACGGTGGACGCGCCGCGGCGGGCCGCGATCCAGCGGAACCACACCGCGACGCATCTCCTCCACGCGGCCCTGCGCGCCCGCTTCGGCGCCAATCTCAAACAGGCGGGATCGCTGGTCGCGCCGGACAGGCTCCGCTTCGACTTCACGTATGGGAAGGCGCTCACGCCCCAGGACCTACACGCCGTCGAGATCGAGGTGAACCAGAAGATCCTCGAGGACCTGCCGGTCGTGACCGAGGTCACGTCGCTCAAGGAAGCGCAGGAGAAGGGCGCGATGGCGCTCTTCGGGGAGAAGTACGGCGAGCGCGTGCGTCAGGTGACGGTGGGCGCGTACAGCCGGGAATTGTGCGGCGGCTGCCACGTGGGCCGCACGGGGGAGATCGGGTATCTCCGGATCGAGGCCGAGGCGGCCGTCGCGTCGGGGGTGCGCCGGATCGAGGCGGTCACCGGGGCCCTCGCGTATCAGCGCGCCGACGAAGACCGGGCGTTGCTGCGCGAGATGGCGCTCAAGCTGGGCACGCCGCGCGAGCGGCTGGCCGAGCGCGTGCGCCAGATGCAGGAGGAGGCGAAGGCGCTTAGGGACTCGGCCTCGAAGGGGAGCCGCGAGGCCTTGGGCGAGAGGGTGCGCGCTCTGGTCCAGGGAGCGAAGAGCCGCGGCGAGTCGGTGATCACGGCGCAGGTCGAGGCGGGGAGCGTGGACGAATTGCGCCAGGCGGGCGACGTGGTGCGCCAGGCCCTCCCGGCCGGAGGGGCCCTCCTCGCCGCCGTCATCGACGGGAAGCTCTCGGTGCTCGCGGTGGTGGGGCCCCAGGCGACCGACCGGCTCCCGGCCGACCAGTGGGTGCGGGACGCGGTCTCGGTGGTGGGCGGCAAGGGAGGCGGGAAGAAGGATTCGGCCCTGGCGGGTGCCAAGGACGCCGCGCGCGTCGACGAGGTGCTCGAGCGCGGCGCCGCCTACGCGGCCGAGCGGCTCAAGGGAGCGGGCTCGCCCACGGCATGAGGCCCTCGGCGGCATGAAGGCCCTCGTCCTCTCCGGCGGGAAGGGCACCCGGCTCCGGCCCCTCACGCACACGGGCGCGAAGCAGCTCATCCCCGTGGCGAACAAGCCCATCCTCTTCTACGTGCTCGAGGCCATCCGCGATGCCGGGATCACCGACGTGGCGATCGTGGTCGGCGACACGGAGTCGGAGATCCGGGCCGCGGTCAAGGACGGAGCCGCGTTCGGCATCCGCGCCACGTACCTCAGGCAGGAGCAACCGCTGGGCCTGGCCCACGCGGTGAAGATCTCGCGCGACTACATGGCCGGCGACAGCTTCGTCATGTTCCTGGGCGACAACCTGATCCTGGACGGCATCCGCGAGCTGGTCGACGAGTTCCGGCGTGAGAAACCCAACAGCGAGATCCTCCTCGCGCGCGTGCCGCATCCCGAGGAGTTCGGCGTGGCCGAGCTGGACGGGGACCACGTGGTCCGCCTGGTCGAAAAGCCGAAGCTGCCGAAGTCCGACCTGGCGCTGGTCGGTGTCTACATGTTCGACAGCACGATCTTCGAAGCCGTGGACGCGATCCGCCCATCGTTCCGGAACGAGCTGGAAATCACCGACGCCATCCAGCACCTGATCGACACCGGGAAGACCGTCCGGCACCACGTCATCACCGGCTGGTGGAAGGACACGGGGAAGCTGGAGGACATGCTCGAGGCGAACCGCATGGTTCTCTCCCGGGCCAAGCGCCACCTGCGCGGCGAGGTGGACAAGGAGTCGAAGATCGAGGGAGAGGTGATCGTGGGGGAGGGGAGCCTGATCAAGAACTCGCTCCTTCGCGGGCCGCTGATCGTGGGAGCGCGCTGCCTCATCGAGAATTCCTACGTCGGACCCTTCACGGCGCTCTACGACGACGTCGTCTTGCGGAACAGCGAGATCGAGCACTCGATCGTGCTGGAGCGCTGCCGCATCCAGGATATCCCTGTGCGGATCGAAGCGTCGCTGATCGGCAAGGAAGTTCGGATCCAGCGCTCCCAGCTCAAGCCGACCGCCTATCGCTTCATGGTCGGCGACTCCAGCCTGGTCGACGTGATCTAGCGCGTGCGCATCCTAGTCACGGGGGCGAACGGAATCCTGGGCCAAGCCCTGCGCGAGCGGCTGGGGGCGGGGAACACGCTGTATCTCTGGGGGCGCGAGGAGGCCGACATCACCGACGAGGGCGCGGTCCGGGCCGCGGGGCGCGGCCTGGACTTCGAGGCGGTCATCCACGCCGCGGCCTACACCAACGTGGACGGCGCCGAAGCCCAGCCGGAGCTGGCGATGGCGGTGAACCGGGACGGCACCCGGAACGTGGCCGCGCTGGCCCGCGAGCGCGGGGCCGTGCTGGTGTACGTGAGCAGCGACTACGTCTTCGACGGATCGAAGCGGACTCCCTACCAGGAGGACGATCCCACCGCACCCCGCTCCGTCTACGGCGCCTCGAAGCTCGCGGGCGAGCAGGCGGCCCTGGAATCCGGCGTTCCCTGCCTGGCCGTGCGGACCTCGTGGCTCTTCGGCCCGGGCGGGAAGAACTTCGTGGATACGATCGCGAGCCGCGCCCTCCGGGGCGAGTCGCTGGACGTGGTGGACGATCAGACCGGATCCCCGACCTACGCGCGCGACCTGGCGCACGGGATCGAGCTTCTCCTTCGCCGCGGCGCCCTTGGCGTGGTGCACGTGACCAACTCGGGGCAGACGACGTGGCACGGCCTCGCCGTCGAGATCGCGCGCACGCTGGCCGCGCCCATCGAGATCCGCCCGACTTCCACCGCCCGCCTGAATCGTCCCGCGCCGCGCCCCGCGTACTCGGTGCTCTCGCGCGAGCGGTTCCGCGCGCTGGCCGGCGAGTCGCTTCCGCCGTGGGAAGACGCGGTGCACCGCCACTTGAAGGAGCGGCGGTCGCGGCAAGGAGAAGCCGCGTGACGCCGCCGCGCCCCCGCAGCCCGCGCAAGCCGCCCCGATCAGGCGAGCGGATCCGCGACGTCTTCGGCGAGAGCGTCCGGCTCCTGGCCGCGGTCTACGCCAAGGACGCGAAGCGGATCGAGCGGATCGCGGGCCTGATCGCCGATACGGCGCTCCGGGGGCGGACCGTTTTCTGGGCGGGAAACGGCGGAAGCGCCGCCGAGGCGCAGCATTTCGCGACCGAGCTGATCTGCCGCTACGTAAAGAACCGCCGTGCGCTCCCGTCGATCGCGCTCCACGCCGACAGCGGGACCCTGACCGCGATCGCGAACGACTACGGCTTCGACCGCGTGTTCGCGCGCCCGCTGGAGGCCCTGGGGCGCCGCGGCGATCTCCTGGTGGCGCTCACGACCAGCGGCCGCTCGGCGAACGTGCTCGCGGCCGTGGCCGAGGCGCGGCGCCGCGGCCTGCGCGTGGTCGGCATGACCGGGGCGCGCGGCGCCGCCTTCGCGCGCCGCTGCGACCACTGCATTGTGGTCCCCAGCGAGGAGACGGCGCGCGTGCAGGAGGTGCACCTCCTCATCGGGCACATCTGCTGCGAGCTGGCCGAAGCGCGCGCGCTTCAGGCCGGGGGCGCCCGCCGCCGGAAGCGCCGATGATCCGCGACGTGATCCGCTCCATGCGGATCCCCCAATGGACCAAGAACCTGGTCCTCTTCGCCGGGGCGGTCTTCACGCTCAAGGTTCTCGATCCCCACTATGCCCTGTCTGCCGTCCTGGGCTTTCTTGCGTTCTCGCTCGCCACCTCCGGCGTCTACCTCCTGAACGACGTGCTGGACGTGGAGCGCGACCGCCTCCATCCGCAGAAGCGCGGGCGCCCGGTGGCGTCGGGGCACCTGCCGGTCGCGGTCGCGGTGCCCGCCGCGATCCTTCTCCTGGCCGCGGGGATCGCGGGCTGCTTCGCGCTGGGCCCCCGCTTCGGCATGAGCGCGGTCGGGTACGTGGCGCTGACGATCACCTATTCCCTCGCGCTGAAGCACGTGGTGCTGCTGGACGTGCTGGCGATCGCGGTCGGGTTCGTCATCCGCGCGGCGGCGGGGGTGGAGCTGTTGCGGGATCGCCTCGGCTCGGCGGCGGCGGTCGAGCTGTCCCCCTGGCTCCTGGTCTGCGCGTTCTTCCTGGCGCTGTTCCTCGCGATCGGAAAGCGCCGGCACGAGCTGGCCATGCTGGAGGGGGACGCGGCGCGGCACCGGGTCGCTCTGGGGCGCTACACGCTGCGCCTCCTGGATCAGCTGGTCTCGGTGGTCACCAGCGCGACGGTGCTCGCCTATTCGATCTACACGATCGCTCCCGAGACGGTCGCCAAATTCCACGGCCGGCCCCTGTTCGTGACGATCCCGTTCGTGCTGTACGGCATCTTCCGCTACCTCTACCTCATGTACGCCGAGGAGAAGGGCGGAAACCCGACGGAGCTTCTCCTGACCGACCGCGCGACCTTGATCAACGTCCTGCTCTGGTGCGGGGTCGTGATCCTGGTCCTGGCCTGGCCGGAGGGGTGAACCCGCCCGCGCTCCGGGTCCGCTGCCCCGCCAAGGTGAATCTCGGCCTCTGGCTCCTGGGCCGCCGACCCGACGGCTATCACGAGATCGACACGATCTTGCAAGCGGTGTCGCTGGAGGATGAGCTGTTGCTTGATCCGGGCCCTCCCGGCCTTGAACTCGAGGTCCGCGGAGCTCCGATCCCCGGTCCGGAGCCCAACGTGATCCAGCGCGCGTGGGATCTGCTCGGCCAGTCGGGTCTTCTCCCGCGAGGCGCGGGCGTCCGGGCGCGGCTCACGAAGCGCATCCCGGCAGGAGCCGGTCTGGGAGGGGGGAGCAGCGACGCGGCGGGGTTTTTGGTCGGCGCGGAGCGGCTGTTCGGCCTGGCCCTGGCCGATTCCGACCGGCATGCCCTGGCCTCGAAGCTGGGGTCCGATGTTCCCTTTTTCCTTCGAGGTGGCATTGCCCGCGCCACAGGCCGGGGAGAGCAGGTGAGACATATATGTCCCACGGGGATTTACTGGGTTGTCCTGGTGTCCCCAGCTACCGCGATTTCAACAACTTGGGCCTATAATCAGGTCAGATATCCGTTGACAGCGAAGCCCGGCGGAGCTAGAGTCCTCGCGTCAGCGATTGAACGAAGGGATCTCGGAGGGATTGCCAACGCGATGTACAACGCGTTCGAGTCCGTGGTCCTCCCGCGTCTCCCCGAGATCGACGATTTGAAGCGCGCGCTCCTGTCGGCTGGAGCGATGGGCGCGCTCCTCTCCGGAAGTGGATCGACCGTATTCGGCGTGACTGATTCACGTGGTACGGCGCAGGCGGTTTTGACTGCGGTTGGCGACCGCCGCGCCCAGGTCCGGGTGGCACGGAGCATCGAACGTGGCGTCATCGTATCCCGGCAAGGCTGACCGCACCGTCCGCGTTGGGGGCGTAGGGTGGTTCACCGGGACCGGGGGGGATGGTCCAGGGACTTCGAGGGATCGAGGTCCCGAACGCGAGGTGGGTGACGGATGGCTCTTGAGATCACCGAAGTTCGAATCGCTCTGAGGGATGACGACAAGTTGAAAGCGTTCGCGAGCATGACGTTCAACGACGCGTTCGTGATCCGCGGGCTCAAGGTCATCGAAGGAACCAACGGCATGTTCGTCGCCATGCCCAGCCGCAAGAAGCCGGACGGGACGTACCAGGACATCGCGCATCCCATCAACAACGACGCGCGACAATTCATCGAAGCCCGGATCCTGGACGAATACGAAAGAGAGCGGGCGAAGCAGCCGTCCCTGGCCGGAAGCTCGACAGCCGTCTAGCCCGTGCAGCGGATGGGGCGTCGGCAAGTGGTAAGCCAGGAGACTTTGGATCTCCCATTCGGAGGTTCGAATCCTCCCGCCCCAACCACTTCCTAGTCTCGCAGCCTAGAGTTGTGAAGCAGGCGGCGGCCGAGTCGGGCCCCGTGGAATCGACCCAAAGCATCGAAGACCTCGGTCGTAGGGCCCCGGAGGCATCGGCTTCCGGTCCGTCGAGCGCCGCGCGGCGTCTCGGGCCCGATTGACGCAGGAGTCAATCGGGCTTTGGGTCATTTTCATTTTGTCCGGAGGAGGGGAGTCCGATGACGGTCAAGCTGGCAACTGATCGCCGCGCCGTGCCCATATCGAAGCCGCTCCCCGACGCCCACGACCTGCGCCGGTCGGAGCGCGGCCTGCGGCTCTTCTCGGGAAACGCGAACCGTCCGCTGGCCGAAGCGATTTGCGCACACCTGGGGATCGACCTGGGCGACGCGGCGGTGGAGAAATTCTCGGACGGGGAAACCTGCGTCAAGATCAACGAGAACATCCGCGGGTCGGACATTTTCGTGTTCCAGCCGACCTTCCCGCCGGCTTCGAATCTGATGGAGCTTTTGATCATGATCGACGCGGTG
>DATGVG010000176.1:0-2165 GCA_035300625.1 Candidatus Limnocylindrales bacterium | reverse complement strand
GCTCCTTCCAGGGGCGGCTCACGGCGGACAGGTAGGTCGTGTAGATGTTGGTCGTGCCGCTGCCGTCCGAGCGGTGAACCGGGAGGATCGGCGCGATCGGGATCGTGACGCCAGGATTGGCCGCGGCAATCGCCTTGTCGTTCCACATGGTGATCTTGCCCATGTAGATGCCGGCGATCGCCTCCGGCGTCAGCTGGATCGGCTTGTCCACGTCCGCCAGGTTGTACGCCAGCACCACGGCGCCCGCGACCGTCGGGAAGTGGATGATGGCACGGGGCATGTCCTTGAGCCGTTGGTTCGACAACGCGGCGTCGCTCGCCCCGAAGTCGACGGTTCCGGCCCTGACCTGCTGGATCCCGCCGCCCGAGCCGATCGACTGGTAGTTGATCTTCACGCCGGTCTTCTCGTGATACATGTCGAACCACTTGGAGTAGATCGGGTAAGGAAACGTCGCGCCGGCTCCCGTCAGCGTCACATTGGACTCGGCGACCGCCAGGGCGGGCGCCAGCGCCAGCAAGGCGAGGATCGCGAACGCGATCCGGGTCGTGGTCTTGTTGAACTTGAGTTTCATGGGTTCCTCCGCCGGTCAGGGTTTGCTGAATTTCCAGTAGAAGGTGACGCGGGCCTGGAGATCGTGATGCGGCGGGGCGGTCGTGGTACCGCGCGCGCGGTACTGCGCCATCTCCACGTTCGGCATCACGTGCACGTCCTTGTACGGCTCCCAGTCGAGTCCCGCGATGTAGAGGTCCTGGTCGATCCGATTCGCCGCGCGGGTGTTGGGCTGCCACCGGTCGTACCGGGCAAAGGCGCCCATCTTGTCCGCGGCCTTCATGCGCCCGAAGACCGAGAAGCCGAAGGGCTCGGCGTTGCGTCCCACCTGGACGTGGTTGATCCGGTCGACGACTTCGGCGCCCACCGCCGCGCGCCGGAACTCATACCCGGAGAAAATCTTGTACGTCACGCGGTCGCGATTGTTTCCTCCGGTGAACCCCTCGTAGTCGACGTAGGGCTCGATCCGGAGATCCTCGAGCGGACGGAGGGGGAGCGAGAAGTAGGCCCGCTTGTACCGGTTGTCCTCCGGTCTCTGCCCCGTGCCGTCACCCAGGAGCGCGTTGTAGCCGATTTTGTGCCCGTCATCCACGAAGCCCCGGAGCTGGACGCCCACGTCCGAGCTGGAGGCGACGCCGCGGAAGTCGGTGAGTGTCTTCTCGACCGCGCGGTACGCCCAGAACTCTTCCGAGGACTCGAAGGTGGGCGTGTTCACCATGCCGAAGAGGAAGTTGCCGCGCGGGATCAGGTCCTTGACCTGCACGTAGGCGGCCTTGACGAAGACCCCCATCTTCCCGCCTGACGTCAGCTCCTTGTTGTCGGCCTCCAGGCGGAAGCGGGACGAGACCTTGATCGAGAGGTCGTTGTCGAGCTGGAAGTACACCCGGCGGATCTGGGTCCCGTTCAGGTCCCTGCCGATCACCCGCGGCTGGCCGCTCGGGAACGTCGATCCGTCGATGTTCACGAACGAGGCGTCGCTTCCCGTCGCGTTGTAGGTGTGCGTCGGATCGCCCGCCACGTTGTAGTAGTAGTCGCCAAAGATCAGACCGCTGATCCGTCCCCGGGGGAAATCCGGATCCGTAGCCGGGACCGGAGGGGGTGGATTCGTTGTCTGGCCGAAGGCGGGTACCGCGGCACTCAGCGTCAGCGCGGTCAGCCACGTGTAAATCCGGTTCATCGTCGCTCCTCTTGACGCCGGCCCGCGGAGCAGACGCCCCGGCGCATTCGCGCCGATCGCCCGGGCCTGTTTGCGTCGAAGAGAAGCATAGGGGGGGCATGTAACCGGGGTGTTACGGCACCTTGCCTTCGATGTTACGACCGTAACATTGTTACGGGGACTGGCAACCGCCTGCGGAACAATGGCTTCCGCCGCGGTGCGGAAGCGTCCGCAAACCGGACGGCCGCGCCGGCTCGCTCGTCCGACCCCACTGCTACTTACTTACGGGTTGTTCGGGCTATCGCAGTCGTGGTTCAAGTGACTGGTGATGATGTTCAGGTCTGTCGCCGTCACGCCACTGAGGGAATCGAAATCCTTCCAGTAGCTGATCGCGTTGTTGATCCCAATCCCGTTCGCGATCCCGTTGAAGTCCGTCACCGTCACGGCCTCGCCCTGATTC
>DATGVG010000175.1:0-2452 GCA_035300625.1 Candidatus Limnocylindrales bacterium | reverse complement strand
CGGCGGGACGGTGGCGCCGCGCGACGGCGGCGGCCCCAGGCTCGACTATCCCTTCACCGAGCGGATCTACGAGTGCTTCCGGGCCGGGATGAAGGCCATCGCCCGCATCCACCTCGCCAACGGCGCGAGGGAGATCGTCAGCTTCCACTCCGAGCCGGTGCGGATGGTGAAGGAGAGCGATCTGGCGAAGATCGATCAGGCGCCGCTCGGCCCCAACCGGATCTCCGTCTTCACCGCCCACCAGATGGGCGGCTGCAAGATGGGTGTCGATCCGGCGCGGTCCGTCGTCGACCCGCGCCTGCGCCACCACGCGATCGAGAACCTGTTCGTGATCGACGGGAGCGTGTTCCCCACCTCCCTGGGCGTGAATCCGATGGAGTCGATCTACGCCCTCGCCTCCTGGGCGTCCGACCACGTCCGCGCGGCCCTGACATGAGCCCGCTGGAGCTCGACGAGCGCGTGGTCCCCGCGGACGCGCCCGCCGAGAGGCTGGACAAGGCGGTGGCAAAGCTCTTCGGCGTCTCGCGGGGGCGGGCGATGGAGTGGATCGCCGAAGGCCGCGTCCGCGTGGGCGGCAAGCGCGCGCCCAAAGGAACGCCGGTGGCCCCGGGCTCGCGGATCGCGGTGGAGAAGCCGCCTTCCGATCAGCCGGTTCCGGAGCCGGACCTGCCGATCCGGATCGTCCACGCCGACTCGCGCCTGGTGGTCGCCGACAAGCCGGCCGGCATGCCTTCGCACCCGCTGAGGCCCGGCGAAACGGGAACGGCGGCGAACGCCCTGGTGGGCCGCTTCCCGGAGCTGGCCGGCGTCGGGCCTGCTCCGCGGGAGGGAGGCCTGGTCCATCGACTGGACACCGACACGTCGGGACTGCTGCTCGCGGCCCGCACCGACGCGGCGCACGCCATGCTGCGGGCGCAGTTCAGCGCGCGCACGGTGGAGAAAGGGTACCTCGCGCTGGTCGCCGGCGAGATCCACGCCGGCGGGGAGATCGCGCTTCCCCTGCTGCACGACCCGCGCGATTCCCGCCGCATGCAGGCGGCGAGCGATCCCGCCTATGCGGAGGAACACGGAGCCCGTCCAGCCGTAACCCGGTTCGAGCCCGTCGAGCGCAGGGGCGGGTTCACGCTGCTCGAAGTCGAGATTCCTACCGGGGTGATGCACCAGATCCGCGCGCATCTCGCCTTCATCGGGCACCCGCTCGCGGGCGACGCGTTGTACGGCGGTCCGGACCTGCCCGGCCTCTCCCGACACTTCCTGCACGCAAGCCGGCTGGCCTTCGCCCACCCCGACGGATCGCGCGTGCGCTACGAGAGCCCTTTGCCGGCGGAGCTGGAAGCGGCATTGCGCGGGCTCCCCGGCCCTCCATGAACGGACGGTTGCGGGAACGTACGGCAGACCCCGCGTTCAGAACGAGAGCCGGCCGCCGAAGCGGATGGCCAGCGGCGGTTCCCCTCCGGCCCGTCGATCGAGCAGATTGACGGCATCCAAAGTGACCGTGAGCAGGTACGGGCTGCTCAGCGAGCGGATCATTCCCAGGCGCACGTCCAAAGTCGCCTGCCAGGGCTCGGACTGGATGGCGCGGAAGCTCGTCCCACACGTCAGCGTGGTCTTCGCGTTCCACTCGTAGGCATAGGCCGCGTCGAGCTTCAGCGCGTTCGGAGAGTCCCCGGGGATGTTTCCTGCTCCACGCAGCGACGAGAGCGTGTAGCTGGCCTGCAGCAGGGAGCTGGCCGAGAACGGCTTGGCGACGAAGAGCGTCGCGCCATCGTAGGAGGTGCGCCCGTCGGGCGCGTCGCTGAACTGCTTGTGCACGTAGTCGAGCCCGGCGACCAGGTCGCGCCAGATCTGGGATTGCACGCCGGAGGCGAAGTCCCGTTCCCGAGTCCGCCGTGGATCAGTCAGGGGCGGTGAATCGAGAAACCTGCCGAAGAACGCGTAGGCACGGGAGACGCCCCGCCCGCTGAAATCCCAGGAGACGCCCACGCGGGGCAGCAGGTCGGTCGCGTCGGCCAGGTCGTCGCGCTCGATCCGCAGGCCGGCCTGCACGAAGGCGTCGCGAAAGGGGCTCCAGGTGTCCTGGACGAACGCGGAGCCATACCACCGCCTGGCGTCGCCCGCGGCATCGCGGGCGGTCTCGATTCCGTAGAGCATGCGGTGGGTGCCCAGGAGCTCCGCCCGATGCCCGATCTGCAGGCGCGATTGCACCGAGCTGGTTGCCGAGCCTTCGTGGTGCCAGCCGGCGATCGCCTCCACCTGCGCGCCGCGATCGAACAAGTGGCCCAGGTAGCGCAGGGAGATGTCATCGGAAATGGCCGCGAGCGCCAGGGTTTGTCCCTCCCCGGGCTGCCAGGTCAGCTTCCCGATGTATTGGTAATCGGTCTGGGCGCTCGACCTGGTCACCGCCAGCACCGGCGCGAACCCGGCATAGAACCAGAGCTTGTCGCGCTGGATG
>DATGVG010000174.1:0-11237 GCA_035300625.1 Candidatus Limnocylindrales bacterium | reverse complement strand
AGCGAACACTTCGGTTTCCTGGCCGGTCGGCATCGGCGGCAAGGGGAACGAGGGCGTGGCCGGCCTGGTCCGCCAGACGCCTGGTTCCATCGGCTACGTGGAGCTGGCGTACGCGAAGCAGAACAACCTTTCGGTCGCCCGCGTTCGGAACCTTTCGGGGCACTTCATCGAGCCGACGCTGGAATCGACGACCGCGGCGGCGCAGGGCGCCGCTTCCGCGCTCGCGAAGGACGTCCGGACGCCGATCGTGAACTCGGCCGCCCCGGATGCCTACCCGATTTCCGGCCTCACGTTCCTTCTCGTCTACCGCGACCAGAAGGACCCGGCCAAGGCGGCGGCCCTGGCCGATTTCATCCGCTGGGCCAACAGCGAGGGACAGGACGTGGCCGCGTCCCTGTCCTACGCCCGGCTGCCGCAACAGGTCGTGAAGGTGAACCAGGCTTCGCTTATGCTCTTGCGCGTTGGCAGGAAGCCGATACTCGCGTCGCGGTAGCCGCCCCGCTTTCGGGGTCCCGCGTCACGATTGCCCCGCCCGAGATCCGGGCGGGGCAAACGCAGGAGGGATTCTCCATGCTACGACTCAAGAATTGGTGCGCCGCGGCGGCGCTGCTCGCGGTGGCTCTGGTGCCTGTGGCGTGTTCGCAGAAGAGCGGAGGGGGAACAGGCGGGGAAGCCGTCACCCTCACCGGGGCGGGCGCCACCTTCCCGTATCCGCTCTACTCGAAGTGGTTCGAGATGTACCGGCAGAAGACCGGCGTGCAGATCAACTACCAGTCGATCGGGTCCGGCGGCGGCATCCAGCAGGTCAGGGCCGGCACCGTGGATTTCGGAGCGAGCGATGCGCCGCTGGCGGACAGCTTGCTCCAGCAGATGCCGCGCCCCGTGCTCCATTTCCCGACCGTCGCCGGCGCGGTGGTGCTCGCCTACAACGTCCCCGACGTCGCGCAGGCGATCCAGCTCACGCCCGCCGCGATCGTCGATATCTTCATGGGCCGGATCAAGAAGTGGAACGATCCCAAGATCGCAGCGGCGAATCCCGGAATGAAGCTTCCCGCGTCGAACGTGCTCCCCGTGCATCGCTCCGATGGCAGCGGCACGACCAACATCTTCGTGACCTACCTGTCGGCGGTCAGCCCGGAGTGGAAGAGCAAGGTGGGAGCCGGCACCTCGGTCTCGTGGCCGGCCGGGGTCGGCGGCAAGGGGAACGAGGGGGTCTCCGGAACCATTCAGCAGACTCCCGGCGCGATCGGGTACGTCGAGCTTGCATATGCGCTGCAGAACAGCTTGCCGGTCGCGCACATCCAGAACGCATCCGGAAAATTCATCGCGCCCTCGCTCGTCTCGACGACCGCCGCAGTGACTGGGTTCGCGCCGGACCTCGCCCAAGACGTCCGCTCGCGGATCGTCAATTCCGCCGCCCCGGATGCCTATCCCATCGCGGGACTCACCTACCTGCTGGTCTACCAGGAGACGCCGGACGCGAAGAAGGCGAAAGCGCTGGCCGAGTTCCTCCAGTGGGCGATGTCCGAGGGGCAGCAGGCGGTCGAGCAGCTCAGCTACGCCAAGCTGCCGGAGGGCGTGATCCAGGTGAATCGTGCCAACCTGGACAAGCTGACCGCGGGCGGAAAGCCGGTGCTCGCCGCTAAATGAAGCAGACGGCCGACGAGAGCCGCGTGCTCCCACAGCGAAGCGTCGGGACTCGCGGCTTCTCGCTCGATCACGTCTACCGCGCGCTCCTCGTCGGGGCGGCGGGGCTTGTTTTTGTCGTCGTCGCCCTGATCGTCTACGAAGTGGTGCGCGGGGCGCTCCCGTCCATCCGGGCCATCGGCTGGGGGTTTCTGGTCCGCACCGAATGGGACCCGGTGCAGGACCACTTCGGCGCGCTCCCGTACCTCTACGGAACCCTGGTCTCATCCTTCCTCGCGCTCCTGATGGCGGTTCCCCTGGGAATCGGGAGCGCGGTGTACCTCGCGGAGCTGGCGGGGCGGCGTTTGAGCGCGATCGTGTCGTTCGTCATGGAGCTTCTCGCGGCCATCCCCAGCATCGTGTTCGGCATCTGGGGCCTCTTCGTCCTTGCCCCGTTCCTTCGTACCCTGGTCGAGCCGTGGCTCAGCCACCACCTTGGATTCCTGCCCCTTTTCCGCGGCTATCCCTTCGGAATCGGGATGCTGAACGCGGGGATCGTGCTCGCGATCATGGTCCTTCCCACCATCGTGTCGATCTCGCGCGAAGTCCTCATGGCCACGCCGCGCACCCTGCGCGAGGCCTCGCTGGCGCTGGGGGCGACCCGCGCCGAGTCGATCGGCGTCACGCTGGACGCGGCGCGCCCCGGCATCCTGGGCGCGATCATCCTGGCGCTGGGGCGCGCTCTGGGGGAGACGATGGCGGTCACCATGGTGATCGGCAACACCAACCGCATCTCCCTCTCGCTGCTGGATCCCGGCGCGACCATGTCCAGCATCATCGCCAACGAGTTCACCGAGGCGACCACCGACATCTACCTCTCGGCCCTCATCCAGATCGCCCTCGTTCTGTTCGTGCTGACCCTGGTGGTCAACGCGCTCGCCCGAGGGCTGGTCCTGGTCACGACGGGCGGGCGGCGCGACGTGGCGGGAGCGGCGTGACCACCCCGGCGCCGCCGGCCCGCGAAGCCGCCTGGCGCGATCCGATGTCGGCGCTGCGGCGGGTCCGCCGCACGGTCATCAACCGCATCGTGCTCGGAGCCTGCTATCTGGCGGCGGGCATCGTCGTGCTTCCCCTGGCGCTCATCCTCTGGCATCTGATCGACAAGGGGCGGCAGGCGTTCAGCGTGGGATTTTTCGTCCACATGCCAAAGCCCGTGGGGGAGCCAGGGGGCGGAATGGCCAACGCCGTCGTGGGCACGCTGATCGTCGTGGGAGGCGCGGCCTTGATCGCGCTCCCTCTCGGGATCATGGCCGGGATCTACCTCGCGGAGTATGGCCGCGACCGGGGGGCTTCGACCGTGCGCTACGTGGCCGACGTGCTGAGCGGCGTTCCGTCCATCGTGGTCGGCGTGGTGGCGTACGGGCTGATCGTCGTTCCCATGGGACGCTTCTCGGCCATCGCCGGGAGCGTCGCGCTGGCCATCCTCATGCTCCCGACGATCATCCGCTCCACGGAGGAAATGGTGCGGCTGGTCCCGCAGTCCTACCGGCACGGGGCGCTGGCGCTGGGCGCGCCGCGATGGAAGGTGATGCTCCAGGTGGTGCTGCCGGCGGCGCGCGCCGGCATTGTCACCGCGGCCATGCTGGCCGTGGCCCGGGCCGCCGGAGAGACCGCGCCGCTCCTCTTCACCGCCCTCGGGAACCGCTTCTGGTCGGTGCACCTGGATCAGCCGATCGCGACCCTGCCGGTCTTCATCTACGACTACGCGCGGGCTCCGTATGACGACTGGAACCGGCAGGCCTGGACGGGGGCCCTGGTCCTGGTGCTGATCGTCACGGTGATCTCGGGAATCTTGCGGCTGACGGTGCGGCGGGTTCGCTCGTAGTAGCGGGGGTAGCGGGGGGGTTCGGCGGGAAGGTCAGCGGGAGTCGATCGGTCTCTCGTCCGCGTGGTGCTTGATGACCCGCGCCTCCGTCACGAAGATCGCCTCCTCGGCGATGTTCGTGGCCAGATCCGCGACTCGCTCGAGATTCCGGCTGGCCAGCACCAGCTCCAGAGCGCGGGGGATGGCCTTGGGGTCGTGCACCATGAGCGACGAAAACTTGGCGAAGATCTGCGCCTTCAAGGTATCGATCTCCACATCGCGCTCGCAGACCCGCCGGGCCAGCGGAACGTCGTGATGCAGCCATGACGAGACCGAATCCCGCAACATCGTGATCGTGCGCTCGGCCATGGAAGCGACATCCTCCAGCCGGTCGGTCTGGGAAAGACCGGCCACCTTGAGCGCGCTTTGCGCGATGTTGACGGCATGATCGCCGATGCGCTCCAGGTAGTTCGATACCCGGATCGCGGCGACGATGAAGCGAAGGTCGCGGGCGACCGGCTGCTGCAGTCCCAGAAAATCGAGGCACTGGCGCTCGATGTCCAGCTCGATCCGGTCGATCGCCATGTCCTCGTCCAGCACCTCGCGGGCCAGGGAGGTGTCGCGCCGCTTGAGCGACTCCATCGCCTTGGTGAGCGCGGTCTCCACCCGGCCGGCCATTTCGCCCAGCCTATCTTGCAGTGATACGAGATCCTGATGGAAGTGTCGTTCCATATCCTCTCGCGACGGGGAGAGCGCGGCCGTGACGCTCATCCGAATCGTCCCGTAATGTAGTCTTCCGTCAGCCGCTCTCGCGGCGAGGTGAAGAGCGCCCGAGTCGGGCCTTCCTCGATCAGCTTGCCGTTCAGCATGAATGCCGTGTAGTCCGACGTGCGTGCGGCCTGCTGCATATTATGCGTCACGATCGCGACCGTTACAGTGGATTTAATCTCGAGGATCAGCTCCTCGATCTTCGCGGTCGCGGTCGGGTCGAGCGCCGAGGCGGGCTCGTCCAACAGGAGCACTTCGGGCTCGACGGCGAGCGCTCGCGCGATGCAGAGCCGCTGCTGCTGGCCGCCCGACAATCCCAGCGCGGGGCGATTCAGCCGGTCCTTTACCTCCTGCCACAGGGCAGAGCGCTGGAGCGCCGACTCCACGATCTCCTCCAGGCGCCCCTTGCTCCCGATCCCTTGAAGCCGCGGACCATAGGCCACGTTCTGGAAGATGGACATGGGGAACGGATTCGCCCGCTGGAACACCATGCCGACGCGGCGGCGCAGCTCGACCAGGTTGGTGTCGGGTCGTAGGATGTTCTCGCCGTGGAAGTGCGCGGCTCCGTCGTAGCGCACCGGCGGGTACAGGTCGTTCATCCGGTTGAAGCAGCGAAGAAGCGACGACTTGCCGCATCCGGAGGGCCCGATGATCGCCGTGATCCGGTGCGGTTGGACCTTCAGCGTGACGTCCGTGAGCGCAGGCTGCGCGGCGTACCAGAGGGAGAGGCGATCCGCGACCAGGATGGCCGGGCCCGACTCCCCTTCCGCCGGGGGTCCCTCTTTTGTCTGCGGTGCTACTCGATCTGGAGCCATTACGGCCACCCCGAGGGTCCGACCCCGCGGCGCCGGGACGCCGGGTGCCGGGGGTGTGATGGTTCTGTCCATGTCACGACAATGCTCAGGCCTGGCCCCCGCGGGGCGCGTGTCCGGATTGTTACAATCCTGTTACGACTGGGGCACGGGCCCGTCCCTCGGGATCTCGATCCAGAAGACGCTGCCCGATCCCGGCGTACTTTCGACTCCGACCTTGCCATTGTGAAGCAGCACCGCGTGCTTGACGATGGAAAGTCCCAACCCGGTGCCTCCCCGCGCCCTCGATCGCCCGCGGTCCACGCGATAGAAGCGCTCGAAGATCCGCGACACGTGCTCGGGAGGGATCCCGCGTCCCGTGTCGGCCACGCTGACGCGGACCCCGGCGGGGGTTTCCTCGACGTGGACCCGGATCGCGCCCGCCGCGGTGTACTTGACGGCGTTGTCGAACAGGTTACGAAGGGCCAGCTCGATCTTGGTCCGGTCCACCCGGGCTCGGATCCCCGGTCTCGCCGTGACCTCCAGCTTCAGGCCCACACGGCGCGCCAGATCTTCGAACATCGCTCCCATCTCGCGCGCGATCTGCCCCATGTCCCAGTCTTTGAGATCGAGGGGCGAGTCGGGGCGCTCCAGGTCCGCCAGATCGAGCAGGTCCTGCACCAGGGCTTCCAGCCGGGCCGCCTGCACGCGGATCGTCTCGACGAAGCGGGCGCGGTTCTCCACGTCTTCCAGGCCGCCGCTCAGGAGCGTCTCGGCATAGCCCCGGATGGACGTGAGCGGCGTCTTCAACTCGTGAGAGGCGTTCGCGGCGAATTCCCGACGGAGCGCCGCCAGCGCCTGCTCGGGCCGAAGGTCCTGAATCGTCAGGAGCCACTCCTCGGGCGGCTCCCGCGAGGTGATCGGCGCCACGACGATCTCGTACTCCCGCTTTTCGTCCAGATAAAAGGCGACCTCGCGGGTGACGGTCGCCCGCCTGGCGGCGGACTCCAGCACCAATTCTTCGAGCACCGGCTGGCGCGCGATCGACAGGCGCGACGGAAGCTCCGGCGGGCCCACGCCCACCAGCTCCCAGAAGCGCGCACTCGCGTGGGTGATTCCGAGATCGCGCGTGACGAGCGCCACGCCTTGCGGCAGGCTCCCCAGCACCGCATCGCTCGAATCGCGCTGCGCGGTGAGGTCGTTGACCGTCGCCTGGGTACGCTTCGCCAGGTCATTCAGCACGCGTGCCAGGCGGGTCAGCTCGTCATGGGCCTCGATCGGCGCGCGGGCGCTCAGATCTCCGGATGCCAGCGACGATGCCGCCGTCGCGATCGCTTCGAGACGGCGGTCCAGCCGGCGCACGGGGATCGCGATCGCGATGCACGCCAGTGCGAAGAGGACGACCACGGCGCCGGCGACCGGCAGAGGCCGGGCGCCGGCCAGGGTCACGGCGGCGATCCCAGTGGCCAGGAGCGCCACGGCGAGCGAAACCAGAATCACGGCGAGGAGGCGCCCGGTCAGGGGTCGCATGGCCGGGAGGGTACCACCGATGAGGCTAGCCCTTGGGGATCTCCACCGCGTATCCCACGCCGGTCACGGTGCGGATCAGCCCCGAATCCTTCCCCATCTTCGCGCGCAGCCGCCGCACGTGCACGTCCACCGTGCGCGTCTCGCCGAAGTAGCCCAGGCCCCAGACCTTGTCCAACAGCTGCTCGCGCGAGAAGACGCGGCCGGGCCGCTGGAGCAGATACTCCAGCAGCCGGTACTCGGTCGGGGTCAGGCGCAGCTCGCGCTGGCGCAGGAAGACCTGGTGGCGCTCGTTGTCGAAGCGGAACGGGCCCATGACCGCCGGAGCCGCGGCCACGTCGCCCCGGCTCCGGCGGAGGATCGCGCTGACGCGCGCCACCAGCTCCTTGGGCGAAAACGGCTTCGTCAGGTAATCGTCGGCCCCTCGCTCGAAGCCGACCAGCTTGTCCATCTCGGTCCCGCGCGCGGTGAGAAGGAGCACCGGCAGCCGGCGCGTGCGCGGCTCGCCGCGGATGGCGTCGAGCACCTCGAGGCCGCTGAGCTTGGGAAGGAGCAGGTCGAGCACCACCAGATCGGGGGGCGATTTGAAGATGCGGTCCAGCCCGGCCGCACCGTCGTTTTCGGCGACGACCCGGTATCCCTCGCGGGCCAGGTTGTAGGTCACGAGGTCGCAGATCTCGGCCTCGTCGTCGACGACGAGGATGGTAGAGCGCGTCGTGCTCGGCACGGTTTGGTTCCGCAGTCTAGCATGCGCGCTCATGTAGCGAATATGCGCCAGCGCCGTTACCGCGGCGCGTCGGCGGCGTGTCGGCGATGTTACGGATCGCCCTCCGCCGCTGCCCTGCTCCCGCCCCCATTTTCAACTCGCGCATTGACTTCACCGGGACCCTTCGGGTAGTCTGCCCGGTCTTGGCCGAGACACCCTCCGCCCTCCGAATCCGAGGACTGCCGTGACGCAAAGCGATCGCAACAAGCTCTTTCTGACCTTGATCGGGGTCGCGGTCGCCCTCTACACGCTGTGGCCGACCTTCCAGTTCTATTCCATGTCCCCCGCGAGCCGCCAGGAGGTGCTCCAGGCCCGCCCGGCCATGGCCACCAACGAAGGCGACCGCACGCGGCTTCAAGATCTGGCCAAGCTCCGCGAGAAGGCGATCAAGCTGGGGCTGGATCTCCAGGGCGGCATGTACCTTCTCCTCGAGGTCGATACCTCGAAGCTTCCGCCCGCCGAGGCCCGGAACGCGGTCGACCAGGCGATGCAGATCATCCGAAACCGCATCGACCAGTTTGGCGTGGCCGAGCCCTCCATCCAGAAGCAGGGGCAGAATCGCATCCTGATCCAGCTCCCCGGACTGCTCGACCAGGAGCGGGCCAAGGAGCTGATCGGCCAGACCGCGCTCCTCGAGTTCAAGATCGTGAAGACCGACGAGGAGACCCGGGCCCTCTTCGACCGGATCGACCAGTATTTCGCGCGGAAGATGGCGGGCGCTGCCGGGAAGGCGGCGCCGGATTCCCTGGCGCACCCCTGGAGCTCCCGTTTCCTGACGGTCGCGCAGGGGGGCGAGTCGTTCGCGCTCCTGGACAACGTGGCGGCCATCGACTCGATGCGGCAAGACCTGGTCAAGGATTCGTCCTTCTCCATGGACGCGGCGCTCAACTGGGACTCGCACCCCTCCGAGCGCGAGGGACGCACCGGCCGCGGGCTCTACGTTCTCGGCAAGGATCCCCTGATGCAGGGGAAGGAAGTCGCGAGCGCGCAGATGCGGCTGGACCTGGACCAGGAGCGTCCGGGAGCCCCGGGCGTTTCGTTCACGCTGACCGGGCGCGGCGGGGCACTCTTCGCCGACATCACCGGCGCCAACGTGGGCCGGCGGCTGGCCATCGTCCTCGACCAGCGGGTCCAGTCGGCGCCCAACATCCACGAGCGCATCCCGCGCGGGCAGGGCTCCATCACGGGCTCGTTCACCGAGGAAGAGGCGCAGAACCTCTCGATCGTACTCCGGTCCGGCGCGCTGCCGGCGCCCGTCAACATCGTGGAAGAGCGCACCGTGGGCCCGTCCTTGGGCCAGGATTCGATCCAGAAAGGGCTGAAGGCGGGCGGCCTGGGCGCTCTGCTCGTCGTGATCTTCATGATCGTCTACTACCGGCTCTCGGGGGTCGTCGCGGTGGTGGCGCTCCTCTTGAACATGATCGGCCTCCTCGCCTGCATGGCGGCCTTCCACGCCACGCTCACGCTGCCGGGCATCGCGGGCGTCGTGCTGACGATCGGAATGGCGGTCGATACCAACGTGCTGATCTTCGAGCGGATCCGGGAAGAGCTGCGCCACAAGAAGACGGTTCTCTCGGCCATCGAGACGGGATACGCGCGGGCGTATCGCACGATCATCGACGCGCACGTCACCACGCTCTTGTCCGCGGTCGCGCTGATGTGGTTCGGGACGGGCCCCATCCGCGGCTTCGCGATCACGCTTTCTCTGGGTCTCATCATCAACCTGATCACCGCCGTGGGCGTCTCGAAGATGATCTTCGACGCCTGGTCCTTACGGCGCCGCACCAGCACGATCAGTATCTAGGGGGCTTCGTGTTCGAGATCCTTCATGGGATCAACGTCGACTGGATGCGCCGGAGGCGGATCGCCTACATGGTTTCCGGCCTTTCCATTCTCGCGTCGATCGTCTCCCTGGTGATGCACGGGGGCCCGCGCTACGGCGTGGACTTCACGGGAGGGTCCTTGGTCGAGGTCCGGATGACGCCGCCGCCCGAGGTGGACCAGGTGCGCTCCGCCGTCGACCGGGCCGGCTTCCACGGTGCCGAGATCCAGAAGCTGAACAGCCCCGGCCAGTTCCTGATCCGCCTGTCGCTCTCGGAGCAGCACGCCAGTCCCGGCCCCGCGGTGGTTCGCACCCTGCAGGCTGCGCACCCGAACGCCAAGGTCGAGCTTCTCCGTGTCGAGTCGGTGGGGCCGCGGGTCGGGGCCGAGCTCCGGGGCGCCGCGATCAAGGCGGTCTTCCTGGCCCTGGGCATGATCCTCATCTACGTCGCCATCCGGTACGACTGGCGCTACTCGATGGGCGCGGTGGCGGCGCTCTTCCACGACGTCTTCATTACGCTGGGGGCGATCTCCATCTTCAACAAGGAGGTCAACCTGACCGTGGTGGCGGCCCTACTCACCATCGCCGGCTTCTCGATCAACGACACCATCGTCGTGTTCGACCGGATTCGCGAGCGGCGCCAGACCCTGCGCCGCGAGCCCGCCGAGAAGGTGATGAACATCGCCATCAACGAGACCCTGAGCCGGACCATCATCACGTCGTTCACGGTCGTGCTGACGGTGCTAGCGCTCTTCTTCCTGGGCGGCGAGGTGCTCCACGACTTCTCCTTCGCGATGCTCGTGGGCGTCATCTATGGAACCTACTCCTCGGTCTATGTGGCGAGCGCCCTCGCGCTCGAGACCCAGCTCTATCTCGAGCGCAAGAAGCCGGCGCGCAAGCGGTAGGACCGCGCCGGCGTCGGCGCCGGTGCGTGCCGCCGCGCTCGCCCTGCTTTTCGCGGCAGCGGCCGCCGCGACCCCTGCGTCCGCTCGCGCGGAAGCGGCTCCTCCCCCGCCTCTCCCCTACGCCACGCCGGTTCGGCTCTTCGCCGCCGCGGAGGAGGCTTGGTCCTCGAGCAATGCCGACCTCCTGGCGGGGCTGGTCGACACGACCAGCGTCCGGATCTCCCTGAAGCCCGGCGCACCGCTGACCGAAGCCACGACCCGGAGCGCGGCCGCCTTCCTCTTCCAGGACCAGCTCCGGCTGGTCGCCACGCAGTCGTTCCAGGTGTTCTCGATCAGCGTCGACAAGACGTCCGCCAGCGCCGCCGCGCGATGGGACGGCGACTGGGGCGGCCGTCTGGGCGTGCGCCGCCTCACCGTCAGGATGCGCGCGGTTCCCGTCGGCGGACGCTGGTGCCTGCGGGAGGTGCGGGTCAAGGGCTGATGCCCCCGGGCGCCGACGTGCTCTGATGCCCCCCGATCCCTCCGATCCGGACGTTCTCTACACCTCGGATCTGCACGGGAGCCGGACCCACTACGAGGAGGCGTTCCGCCTCGCGGAGGCGCTCGGCGTGCGGGCGGTCGTGCTGGGTGGCGACCTCTCCCCCATGGGAGACCCCGCGACGCAGGGCTCGTTTCACGAGTCGTTCCTCGTCCCGTTCCTGCGCGACTTCCTCGGCCGTCCCGGAGCGCCGGAGGTGTTCGCCATCCTCGGCAACGTGGACTGGCGCGCAAACGAGAGCCTGCTTCTGGACGCGCGGATCCCCCGCTTCCACTACCTGCACTCCCGGGTCGCGCCGTTTCTGGACGGCGCTTTGATCGCCGGCCTGAATTGCGTGCCGCCGACGCCGATCCGGCTGAAAGATTGGGAGCGATGGGAGCCCGAGCACTGGGAGAGCTCGAGGCTGGACGGCTTCCGAAGCGCTCCCGACGGATCGCTCTATCCCTTCACGTTCGCCGGCCGCGAAAACGAAGAATCGCTGGAAGCGGACTTCGACTCGCTGGAAGCGGCGGTGCTCGCCGCCCGCGGGGGCTCCGCGGCGGGCCCCTTGGTTTGCGTCTTCCACGGGCCCCCGTTCGGGACCGCCTGCGATCAGATCACCGGCGGCACTCATGTCGGTTCGCGGGCGGC
>DATGVG010000173.1:0-2575 GCA_035300625.1 Candidatus Limnocylindrales bacterium | reverse complement strand
ATCGGCCCCGATTCCGTCGCCCTCCGCCAGCACGCCGCCGGCTTCCTCTGGCTGGGGCTCCTGCTCGCCTCCACGCTTTCCTTGGCGGAGAGCTTCGAGCGGGAGATGGAAGAGCAAGCGCTCGAGGGGCTGCTCCTTCTGCCGGCGAGCGCGCGAGCGCTTTATTACGGCAAGGCTGTCGCCAACTGCGCCCAGCTCGCGATGATCGGCGCCGCGCTGGTGCCCGTGATGGTGGTTTTGTACGACGCGGGCACAATTCGCCTGTTGTCGCTCCTCGGCGTGATCGTCCTGGGGACAGCCGGTCTTTCGGCTCCAGGCACGTTGTACGCCGCGATGACCGCTCAAACCCGCGCGCGCCAGACGCTGCTACCGCTTCTTCTCTTCCCGTTGGTCGTTCCCGTTCTGCTGGCCGCGGTCAAGGCGACCTCGTTATTGATCCTGGGGGACCCCATGGAACAACTCCGTCCATGGGCCTCGCTGCTGGGGGCGTTCGCGGTAGTACAATGGGCACTCGGCGGGTTGCTCTTCGGGCGCGTCGTGGAGGACTGATGGCAGCGGCTTCACAAGGTCCCCTTCCCAAGGGGCTCGTGGCGGTCGGCGCCGTCCTCCTGTGCATCGGCTCGTACTGGGGATTGGCCCAGGCGCCCGGGGAAATCTTCATGGGCGACGTGCAACGCATCATGTACGTGCATGTGCCTACCGCCTGGAACGCGATGCTGGCGCTGACGTTCGCGTTCGTATGCGCCGTCTTCTTCCTCTTCACCAACTCCTGGAAGTGGGACAACCGGCTGGAAGCCGCGATGGAGATGGGTGTCGTGCTCTCGCTGCTCCTCTGCACGCAGGGAGCGATCTGGGCCAAGCCCACCTGGGGCGTGTGGTGGGACTGGGACCCGCGCCTCACCACCACCGCCGTGATGGTGTTCGCCTTCGGCGGGATCCTGGCGCTGCGCGCTTTCGTGGACGATCCGATGAAGCGGGCGGTGTGGTCGGCGGTGGCCTGCATCGTCGCCTTCGCGGACGTGCCCATCGTCTATTTCTCGGTGAAGTGGTGGAACTCGCTCCACCAGGCGCAGTCCACGCCCGCGACCGTCTCCAAGGCGTTCCACTGGCCGCTGCGCATCAACGCGTTCGGCATCCTCTTCCTCTGGGCCGGCCTGGTGGCGCTGCGCACCCGCGTCGCGGCGCTGCGCCTCCGCAGCGAGATCGCGCCACCTCTGCCCGCGCCGAGCGCCCGAGGCACCGACGCGCGGGCCTCCGGGAGCGCCTGGTGAGCGGCGTCATCGCGGGAGGGTGGGAGTACGTCATCGCGGCGTATGCCGCGACCGCGGTCGTTCTCGGCGGCTACGCAGCCTCGGTCTTCCTCCGCTGGAGGACCGAGAGGAACCGCGCCGCGACGGAATCCGGAGGGGGGAGGACCACATGAGCAGCAGCGCCGGGACGACTCTTCCCGCACCGAAATCGCGGAGGACGAAGTGGTTCGCGATCACCGCCCTGGCCGTCGCGGCGGGGGCGTTCGTGTTCATCGCCTTCGGCGGGATCGGCGAGAACCTGGTCTACTACTGGGGGCCCAAGGAGCTGCGGGCCGCCGGCCGCAAGGCGGTGGGCGCCACCATCCGGCTCGGCGGGCAGGTGGCGCCCGGCTCGGTGAAGCTCGGAGACGGCGTCTCGAACCTGGAGTTCGACGTCACCGACGGTACCGCCCTCGTCCACGTCGTCTCCCGCGGCGTCCCGCCCCAGCTCTTCCGCGATCGCATCGGGGTCGTCGTCGAGGGAACAATGACCGCGCAGGGCGCGTTCGAGAGCCAGCGGTTGATGGTCTCCCACGACAACAAGTACCGGGCTCCCGCCGACAAGAACGTGGACATGAAGACGCTGATGCGCTCCACGCAGGGGTTGGACGACGTTCCCGCGCCGCGGCCCGCGGTGGCGGGGTCCTCTGCCCCGTCGAGCCCCCAGCCGGAGCCCGAGTCCAGATGATCCCGATGCTCGGCCGCGCGCTGGTCCTCCTCGCGCTCCTCGCCGCCAGCGGCGGAGCGCTGGTCGGTTTCGCCACGGGCGCGCGTCCGACCGCCCTCGGCTGGCTGTGGGCGCGGCGCCTCGCCTACGCGTTCGCGGCCTTCATGGCCCTCGCCAATCTGCTCATGGAGTACGCGCTCCTCAGCCACGACTTCAGCGTGAGCTACGTGGCCCACGTCGGCTCGCGGTCGGTGCCCACCTGGGTCTCGATGGTCAGCCTCTGGTCGTCGCTGGAAGGATCGATCCTCTTCTGGGGCCTGGTGATGGGCGTGTACGTCGCGGTCGCCACCCGGCAGAACCGGGACAAGCATCCCGAGTACATGCCGTACGCGGTCGGCGTCTGGCTCGCGTGCGGCGCCTTCTTCAGCTTCCTGCTCGCCGGTCCGGCGCAGCCGTTCGCGACGGTGCCCGGTCCGCCGTTGGACGGGCCGGGTCCCAACGCGCTCCTGCAGAACCACTTCTTGATGGTCATCCACCCGCCCTTCCTCTACTCGGGCTATGTGGGGATGACGATTCCCTTCGGTCTCGCTTGCGCCGCGCTCCTGGTCGGCCGGTTGGG
>DATGVG010000172.1:0-3492 GCA_035300625.1 Candidatus Limnocylindrales bacterium | reverse complement strand
ACCTCATCGACACGCGGAACATTTCGCTGCTCCAGCCCTCCCTCTGGCCGGACAACGGCGTGAACTCCCACTCCTACGATGTCTACTACACGGAGACGGGCAAGGCCGGCGGAGCGTTCCTGAGCGCGGATCGGAATGGGGACGGGCAGGAGGACTGGGTGCTGGTGAACGACCCGCGCGTGTTCCAGCAGGGGCGTGTGATCCGGATGGGCCTTGGCCTGCAGTTCTAGCTACTCCCGGCCGGGGCGTTCGACCACGACGGGACCGTTGGTCGTGACGACGCGGATCGGAGGACCACCCTGGCCCAGGACCGTGGTGATGTGGTGCGTCATACGGCCCTGCATGGTGACGGGGAACGCCATCTCCATCGGTCCGTTGGTGGTCCCGGTCTCCAGGTCGGCCGAGAAGCGCTCGGGAACCATGAGGCTGATGGGCCCATTCACCGTCTCCACGTCCAGCCCCTCGCCCGACCAGCGCGTTCCGGCCAGCCGCACGGAGAGGGGTCCGTTGGTGGTGCGGCCGCGCACGTCGCCGCCCGAGTCCGTGATCCCGATGGGACCGTTGACCGAGTGGAGGACGATCCGGCCGTGGATCCCCTCGATCGAGACTCCGCCGTTCACCGCCTGCGCGTTCAGGTCCAGCTTCTTGGGCGCGAAGATGCGGTACGAGACGGACCAGCGGGAGGTTCTCGTCTGATCCGGACCCTCGGCCCGGAGCATGCCGCCGCCGGTTTCGACGTGAATGGAGCGGCGAAGCGCCTCGGCCCGCGCGCGGTCGGGGGCCCACGCCGTCACCTGGGCGCAGATCTGGATCTCGTCTTTGTCCCACGCGGACAGCTGCGCCGATCCGTTGTCGCCGCAGTCGATCCGCCACGCGCCCCTGGGGGCGGGCTCGTGGATCTCCTGGAGGTCGGTCGCCGTTTTGCCGCGGTCGCCGAAGTGCGTCTGGGACCAGTCGCCATCTTCGCCGCAGAGGTCGGAAGGGAAGCCGGGCCGGGGCACGAGGGCGAGCGCCGCCCCGAGCACAATCACGGGGAGCGCCCGGTAAAGCCGGATCGATCGATTCATGACACTCCTCCTGGTGGGGGCCTTGCGTGCGTGACCTTAGACCCGCCGGGACGCAAAGGGGTTGGAATGCCCGCGCGAACGCCGATGCGCTACAATCGCGGACCCGTGAGCGCCATCTCGGGGTAGATCCGGCCGTTACCCGGACTCCCCCGCATTCAACGGAGACCCATGTCCCGCATCCGGAACTTGTTCTTAGCCGCCCTGTTCGTCTGCCTCGCCTCACCCTTTGCGTCAAGTCCCGCTTCGGCGCAGACGTTTTACTTGCCGGGAGGGAAGCCGCCGATCCCTCCCAAGGACTCCACCCTGACCATCCGGGTGCGGCGCCTGGCCCCGGGGGTCTACGCGGCAAAGCTAAGCTACGTCTGGACCGGGTGGGTGGAGCTGCCCGACGGGATCCTGGTCATCGATGCCGGAATGGCGGACCGCGCGGGCGCGGCACTCGCCGACACCATCCGCGCTCGTTCTCCGCACCGGCCGTTTCGTTACCTTGTCCTGACGCACGGGCAGGAGGATCACATCCTGGGGGCGAAGGCCTTCCTGACCGCCGGAGCCACCCTGGTCACGCCGGCGCCCGTCTCCAGCGAGATCGACTCGGTTCTGGGGGTTTCGCCCAACTCGTCCAAGGAGATCCGGGTGGAGACGCGAAAGCGGTTCGGCAGCGCCGCGCGTCCCGTCGACGTCGTATGGGTGGGGCTGCCGGCCAATTCCGCCGCCGACATGGTGGTCTACTTGCCGAAGCAGCGGATCCTCTTTGCCGGGGATCTCGTCTCCTACCGCTCGGTGCCTTGGCTCCTCGACCGCGGCTTCGGCATGAAGGGATGGCTGGCCACCCTCGACTCCCTGTCGACCAAGCGATTCGCTGCCGATCAGCTGGTGCCGGGGCACGGGCTGATCGCGAAGCCGCTCGAGGCGATCCAATTCACGCGGAGCTATCTGCGCGACGCCGATGAGAAGGCGAGCAAGGTGGCCGGCTGGGGAACCTCACCCGTCGATGTCAGGAGGTGGGGCTACCTGGGCGCCTACGAAGGGATGGAGTTCTACGACGAAGTCCACTTCTTGAACATGAGGCGCCTCTACGCGGAGGCCAAGGGGATCAAGACGCCGGGTCGTGGCCGCATGCGCGTGCTCCGCAAATAGCCGCCCGCACCACCCTCGGGCGCGGCGTCGTTTGGGTTCGGCCCCGATCCGGATCGCGGCGCTTCCGCTTGCCCTCGTTCTCTACTCGCACACCTCCGGCTGCTCGATCGAAACCGATGACGCGCGAGCCGCGCGCCGCGCGGCCGAGCGCTACCTGGCGGCGCTGACGGCCCACGACGCCGCGGCACTCCATGCAGGCGGGACGTACGCGGGAGCGGTGCAGTCGGTCCGCGGGGCCACCATCCTCCGCCTGGGCCGGGTCCACTCCATCTCCCGCTCCGCTCTCGATTCGCTGGCCGCGGGCTCTCGGGACGACGAGAAGCGCGCGGAGACCGATTGCTCCCGCGCCGTCGAATGGGACGCCGACTCGCTGTTCCTTCGCCTCGACGCCATGAAGCGCCGGGCCGGCCTCTATAGAAGCGCGTCGCGCGCGGCGGAGCGCTCGCGGATGGGCGCCCCGGGCGCGAGGGCCGCCGTAGCGGAGACGGGGGCGGCCGCGACGCTCCGCGCCTGCGCCGTGCGCGTGCGGATCCGTTGGGGCGGGCCCCTCGTCGGTCCAGAGGCGGTGGACCGGGAGCACGTCCTCCGGGAGGTCGCCGCTCCGGGAGGACCATGGGTCGTGTTCTCCCTGGAGCAGCGGGAGGACGACTGGAACGCGGGCTTTCCGGCCTCGGCGCCGTTCCCCACCGCCGCCGGTCGCGATTGACCCGGATATGGGTTGGTGCTAGGGTCATGGGCCATCCAATCGCACCACGGACTTCGTGTGAGGGCGCGAGACGCCGATGAACGCACCATTTCGTTTCGTGGGGTATTGGTTCGCGACCCGGGGGCTTGGGCGCGCGCGGGGATGAACCATCCCGGCCCGCACCGAGGCCCCGCCCATTGCCGGCTCCCCGGCAGTGGGCGTTTCTATTCCTGAGGAAATCATGGTCATCGTCCTCCGATCCGATGCCACTCCGGAGCAGCGCCACGCTGTCGAGGCGCGGCTCCGCGATTGCGGCTTCCAGGTCGTGTTCTCGCCGAACGGCATGCCGGTCACCATGGCCGCCGTGGGGGAGGGAACGATGCCCGAGCTGGACGTGATGCGCGGGATGGCGGGTGTGGCCGACGCGCGGAGGATTCCGTCCCCGTTCAAGCTGGCCAGCCGCGTGTTCCGCGAAAACGCCACCGTCGTGCGCGTCGGAGACGTGGAGATCGGTGGGAAGTCGATCGTGCTGATGGCGGGACCCTGCACCATCGAGTCGGAGGAGCAGCTGGTCCGGACCGGCGCCGCGGTGTATGCGGCGGG
>DATGVG010000171.1:0-8581 GCA_035300625.1 Candidatus Limnocylindrales bacterium | reverse complement strand
GAGTAGCGGAGGGTGTACTCGCCGTAGCCCTGATCGTCGACGAAGACGAATTTCATCCCCGAGGTGAGCTCGTTCAAGCCATAGCGCGGATTCGCCTGATGTCCGCGCGAGTCATACGTCCAGATCTCGTAGGGCCGCATGTCGGCGATGCCGGAGCCGGATTTGGTGAGCGCGTCCTTGGACTGTTGCGGAATGGAGTTCCCGAGCGCGTAGCCCAGCGTCTTGTCCGCGACCGGCAGCCGCTCGATCTTCAGGTCGTCGGGCTCGCCGTAGCGGATGTAGACCCGGCCGCGGTCGGTGAACATCCCGGGGGCATAGATCGTGAAGCGCTCGTTCGCGACTTCGATGCGCCGGCGGAATTCCTCCCGCGCCTCGTTCTCGGCGGTTTCGGGGGATGGGTCAGCCTCGCGCCAGGCGCGCTCGATCCGGACCTCCTTCTCCCCCATGCTCAGCTTCCGGAAATCTCCGGCCTCCGCGGAAGAGAGGAGCACGGTTGCGGCCACGTCGTAGAAGTCGGCTGCCTCCGGGCGCCACGAGTCCTCCGACCAGAGCACGTCGAACTCTGCCGCCGACGCGGCAACGCGTCCGGCGTCGCCCTCGCGCCGGATCTGCAGCACCAGGCGGTAGTGCCCGGCGTCCATGCCCGAGACGTCGACGGAGATCGCATGGGGCCAGGCCGCCCCCTCGGTCACGTGGAGGGAGTCCTCGCCGACCAGGGTGGTGTCGCCGGCGGTACCCACGAGGAAGGATCGCACGCGGTAGCTCCGCCCCTCGGGCGGAGGAGGCTCGTCGTAGATTTCGTAGTATCCGGCGACCGCGTCGCGATGGAGCCCGTAGTAGCCGCTCGGGTGCGGATAGACCTCGTAGGGTCCCTTCCGGAACGTCGTCCCTTCCTGGGCCGCGGTGATCTCCCACGCGGTCTCGATCCCGCTCAGGGCCGGAGACCCGAAGAGCCACCGGCCCAGATCCACCTGGCCCTCGACCTTCCCCTGGCGTTTCTGGTCCTTCATCTTGTAGACAAGACCCATCCGCGCCACGTTCATGTCTTCGACCAGCACCCGGAAGCGATACGCCCCCGGCGGAGCCGTCAGGCCCAGCTTGTAGATCTCTCCCAGGAGCGAGTCGGTGGCCACGACGGGATCCGTGACCTGCACCTGGGCCTCCTGTTGATGGTAGCCGGCGCGCTTCTGGGCGGCGTCCCACATCTCCACCGTGACGCGCAGCCGCCCCTCGTACAGGCTGTCCGCCTTGCGGAGGAACTTGATCTCGCGGTAGGGGATCCGGATGGCGAACTCGGCGCGCCCCTCAGAGGCGCCGTGCTTGAACGGCGTGGCGCGCGCGTGGAACCGGATGTCGCCGACGGACGCGGCGAATTCGCCCGGGGCGATGGTGCCCGGCGGCGGCGGAGCCGCGCTGGCGCCCGGAGCCAGGAGGAACGCCGTGATGCCCGCGGCAAGGGCCTGGCCGATTCGAAAGTGCCTCACGGCGCGGGCTCCTCTATGGCGGGCGCGAAGCTAGAAGCTCACGTTGACCGAAACGCGATGTGTCGCCGCCAGAAAGTTCATGTCCTGGTAGGCGTAGTCCAGCCGCGCGACGGACGACTTCACGATCGTGAGCGGGAACTTGACCCCGAACCCGGCGGTCAATCCCTCGGTGTCGTAGTTGAGCTTGTACCCGCCTCGGAGGAACAGATAGTCATGGAAGCCGTATTCGGCTCCCAGATTCACCTTCTCCGAGTTGTCCGGCGGATGGGTGAATTCGGCGGCCGCGATCAGCTTGTTGTCGCCTTGCTGCATCACGTTGAAGGAGCCTCCCACCCTGAAGAAGACCGGCATCTTCACCTTCTCGTCGATGAAGTTCATGTCGCTCCCGATGTTCTGGATCGACATTCCGATCTTCGCTCCGAGCACTCCCACGTCGTAGAGCGTGCCGAAGTCGAAGGTGGTGGAGGAACCCTTCACATCGTCGAGGCCGGTCTGCACGTAGTTGACGCTGAAACCCGCCGAGAATTTGTCGGTCAGGGCCCGGGCATACGAGAGTCCGTACGCCCACTCGCCGGCGTCGAAGGTCTCTCCCGTCCCCTCGGGCTGATAGGTCGTGCGCACGACATCGCGGCTCATGGTGAGCGCGCGCACGTTCACTCCCAGCATGCCGGGGATCCACTTGATGGAGAAAACGTACGCGGCCTGGTCGAAGAGGATGTTGGCGGGCCACGACGTGTGATTCAGCGAGATGGACTGCCCGGAGAGCCTCGCGATGCCGGCCGGATTCCAGTAGACGGCGGTGGCGTCGTCGGAGAGCGCGACATACGCGTCGCCCATGGCCGCCGCACGCGCGCCCACCCCGATCTTCAGCGACTGGCCGCCGAGGGTTCCGACCTTCTCGAAGATCTGGGCCCCTTCCGCCCCCGACGGGGATAAACAGAGCGGAAGCAGCAACAGGACGGCGAACACGAACGCGCTTCTCACGAAGTTCCTCCTGGGGCGCCCACGGAAGGATGGGCCGGTCCGGCGATTCATCGGACGATCACGAACTTGCCGACATCCCTGCCGAGGTCGGAGTCCACGGAGAAGAGATAGATTCCGCTGACGATCTTCTGGCCGTTGCGCGAGATGAGGTTCCAGGACACCTCGCCCAGGCCGCTGGTCACGGGGCTTTTGCCGAACTGGAGATCCGGAGGCGAGGTCCCGTCGAACGGGATATTCCGCACCAGATCGCCCGCCAGGGTGAAGATATGGATCGTGCCCTTCGTGGCCGGCAGGTTGTGGAACGTCACCTTCGTCCCGGAGGGATCCTCCTCCCGTGGGACCAAATCCCACTGGGCTCCCCCCTTGTAGGGGTTGGGGACGACGTAGACGTGCGTCTGGTCCTTCTGCGCGTCGCTCCGCGGATAGACCACCTGGGCGTTCGTCGCGCTGGGGTTTCCGATGAGCACGATGTCGGACACGTTGCCTCGCCCCGGCACGATCGAAACCGGGACGATGGAATAGAAGTACGGGAAACCATTCAGCACGTGCGTGTCGACGAACGAGTAGCGCCCGACCGCGAACAGGGTATCCCGCTCGGTGTGGGCGATCGTCGTGAGCGAATCGCCGGAGCTGTCCCACGTGACGTTCACGGAATCCCTGTGGACGATCCCGACCGACGGATCGATCAGTTCCGACAGGGGGTGCGCCGGGGTCCCGGTGGGATCGACGCGCCACTCTCCGAGCAGCGACCAGAGGTTTCGCGCGGGCGCATTGGTCCCGAGCGGGCGATCCCACCCCGAGGCCTTGTAGATGCGGTAGCCCACGAATTCCTTGAGGTTGCCGCGCTGCGCGTCCCGGATCAACTCGGGGAAGTTGTTCCACTTGAGCGTGACCTTCCGATCCCCCGGGAAGAACCACGCGGAGATCCTCTCGGAATCGGCGGCCGTTCCGTAACTGTGCAAGAAGTCGCGCGGCTCGGCCACTCCGTTGGTTCCGGCATAGAAGGGCGCCGGGAGCGGAGAGGCCGCGACCCAATGCACCAGGTGCTCACGCCCTCCCTGCCCGGTGTTCGGATCGCAATCCTGGTCCACGTAGATGCACTGAGGTCCGGTGACCGTGATCTGCGTGGTGTCCTCGGAGGCGCAGTGGCCGCCTTGCGACACCGGCGTCCGGCACCAGAATTTACCTTGCTGCTGAACTTTGCAGTCGAATGTCGGATCCCACGGCACCAGATCGGCAAAGCGGGGTTCGTTCGGGATTTGGGACCGGAAGCGCACGACGCAACTGGAGTCGGAATCGACCCCGGGCTTATAGAAGAATGGGATGCTCTGCGGCGAATTGAGGCAGGTTTCCTTGCCGCAGTCGCCGGTCGAGAGATCGTTGTCCAGGTCCGTGTACAGCCCATCGAAGACCTGCTTGGCCGAGATGGCGTTGGCGAGGAGACTGCCGTTGATCACGTCGGACCCCTTGAGAACCCCGCCCGTGTCCGTTAGCGGCAAGCCCAGGCCCAGCCCCATCACCCAGCCGACGGAGATCGTGAGCGTCGAGTCGGGGAGAATGGAGCGGAACGGTCCGGTCGCCATGATGAACCGGTAGTCGAGCGGCCGGCTGGAGGTGATCGGGCCGGTGAAGTCGGGGCTCAACTGGGGATCCGTCATGAGCTGGTAGCGCTGGGCATCGTTCTCGGGGTCGCCGCCGGCCGCGAAGGGGGCGCCCGACCCGGAGAAGAACTTGAACGCCGTGACGCCGACGTGCCGGGGCGCGGTGGCGCCCGACGGGTCGACCGTGTGGTTCAGGAAGATGCAGCCGAAATAACCCGGCGCGTCCCCGCCCTTGGCCTCCTGCGGATTGGCGGGATTGTCCGGATTGTCCCATGCGTACGCCATCTGGATCCGCCGCGTCACCGGCACCCCGCCCGAGCCCACGTAGGTGACGGTGCGGTCGAAGAGTCCGCACTCGTCGTCCAGGAAGTAGTTGGCGATCCCCCGGTTTCCGATGTCGGGATCCGCGAAGATCGCAACCATCACGTTGCGCAGCGTGCGGCCGCTGCGGTTGGTGATCTGGTAGTCCATGCCGACGAAATCGTTCTGCCCCGGCGTCGCCCAGGCGTACGAGGTCTGCCGGACGCGGATGCCGAGCGGAACGTGTTCCGGCAGGATCTGGCGGATCGAGGGGATGTCGTCGAAATACTCGCAGGCGAACATCTGCTGGCCGACGGCGGCGTAGTCCTCGTCGCACAGCCCGTCCCCGTCGTCGTCCTCGCCGTTCAGGAAGTCCTCGTCGACCTGGCCGTCCCCGTCGTCATCGGGATTCACGCTCGAGGAGATGATGCGGTTTCCGCCCGGGATCCCCTCGTACGATTCCCGCACGTCCGCGATCTGATCCGGCGGAAGAGGGGCGCACGGGCGCGTCGGAATCACCTCGGGAGAGAACTCCCTCTGATAGAGGGCCGTCGACACGTGCGGAATGCCGCTCGCGTCGATCGCCCCCACCCAGATGCCCGCCGCGTACAGGTAGTCGTTGCCCGACCCCGCTGGCCACTCGGCCGATGGGACCGTGGTGCGGGATGGATTGCTCTGGTTGCCGGTCTCTCCGATGTTCGTGATCTGAAGCTGGAGGCGGCCCACGTTGTGGACGAACTTCCCATCCAACCGGAACGTGCGCTGCGGATCGCCGCGACCCCCGGAGCTCTCCCCCGCGGGCGGCTCGTGCCATGCGACCGTCCCGCCGAACAGGATGGCGCCGCAAGCGAGGGCGCCCATGCGGCGGGCCCACGCGGGGATCCGCGCTGCACCGGCTTTTGCCCCCGCCACCGCTCCGATCCTCGCCGTCGCCGTCATGTCAGAACTGGACCCCCAATCCGACGCGGATGACGCGTCCCTGCTCGAACACCCGGGGATCGTTCACGGGGAACCAGTCTTCCCGCCCGTCCCCGTTCTGATCCGCGGTCAGGAAGGCGCCGCCGGCTCGGCCCGTCTCGGTGTAGTAGACCAGGTAGGAATGGGAGTTGACCTGGTTGTCCGGCCAGAGGGTGGGCTGGATGTCGCCGATGTTCTTCGCGTCGAGCAGATTCGTGCCCTGCATGTAGAAGGTCACGCTCTGGCCCCATACCTTGAAGAACCGCTCCGCCTGGACGGCGAGAGTGGAGGTCGACGGAAGCCGGAGCGAATTGGTGAGCGTCGGATCCAGGCGCCGCTGCTGCCGTTGCTCGGGCGTGTACGGCAATCCGGTTCCGAACTGGTAGACGAACGTGGCCGCCCAGTCCTTCTCGTTCCCCAGGCGCAGGGTGCCCGAAAGCGTGTGGCGCTGGTCCCAGTCGAGGGGCTGCTCCGACGTGGGCTTGAACTGGTCGCGCAGGTTTCCGGAAGACCCGAGCGCCCGGTTCGGGTCGGAGGCCGTCCCCGTCGAGTTCCCGTAAGTGTAATTGATCTCGCCCGAGAATCCGTGGCTGTGCTGCTTGATCAGCGTCACCTCGATCCCTCGTGAGGAGGCGTAATCGCCGTTCACCCGGGTCGGGACGGTGATCGAGAAGCCCGGGATCTCCTGGTCCACCGTGGTCAAGAGCCCGAAAATGTCTTTGAAGTAGACGCCGAACTGGCCGTAGATCTCCTTGCTGAAGAGGTGCTGCACGCCGAGTTGGTAGGCGATGGTGGTCTGCGGCTCGAGGTTCGGATTGCCGCGCGCCTCCGCTGAAATGTTCCGCCCCTGGTAGATGTACAGGCGGTCCGGCACCTGGAAGAGGCGCCCGTAGTGGAAGCTCATCACGTCGCGGTCCGAAATCGGATACGCGATCCCGATGCGGGGACTCCACTGGGTCTTCACCGGATGGTCGACCAGTCTGCGATCGACCTGGTTGCCGACGGAGAAATTGTCGTAGCGCATCCCCGCGTTCAGGACCATCCCCTCGTACTGCCAGCGGTCCTGTACGAAGAACGACCCCTCCGGATTGAAATTGCGGAACTCGTCGCGCGTGGCGCCGTAATTCCCGCTGGCGTCCAGAATGTTCGGGAACTGGGTCAGCAGGTACTGGAGATCGTTGTAGTTGAAGTCGCCGCCGATCATGAAATTCTGCGCGCCGATCCGCTTCGACAGGTCGCCGTTCACGGTGTACGTGGACGTTTTCCGACGCTCGTAGGACGGATAGTCGCCGTTGGTGACGTAGTAGGCGCCGTCAATCCTGTTGAACGGGTCGTAGTAATTGTTGGGCGACTGCTGATACTCCCAGAGCTGCCGGCCGAGAACGTCCTCGTTCGATTTCCACTGCTGCCGGGAGGCGCGCAGGTTGTAGATCGCGCCGTTCGAGAGCACGCTGCGCCAGGTGAGCGCGAGCTGCTGATAGTCCTCGTTGCGCACCGGCAGGTGGTCCGCCGTGTTCATGGGTATGAATGTGGAATCGACCTGGTAATAGGCCCACGTGCCGTAGCGCTGCGTGATGCTGCCGTCGGTCGGCGCCGTGCTGTCGGCGACCACCTGCACGAAGCCCTTCCGATTCCACCGATTCTGATAGCGGCCGGTCAGCTGCGAGTTCCGGATCACCTCGAGATTGAGCTTCTGGTTGGGGCTCACCTTCCAGGTCAGCTTGCTCGAGAGATTGGTGGCGTTCGACTGCTTGTTGCCGATCCGGATGAAGTCGAGGAACCGGTGCTCTTTGTGCTGGGACGTGTTCCGGAGATAGGTGTCGGTGTAGGTCCCCTCGAAGGAGACGTAGTAGTTGGTCTTCGGGAAGAGGAACGGCCCGCCGAAGCCCGCGCTGAGGCGCTCGAAGTCGTTGAACGACTTGTCCTGCTCGCCGTAGCGGTCGGTGAAGTAGCGCATCTCGCCGCCGAACTTGTCGCCCCCCTCGCGCGTGGTGAGCGCGATGATGCCCGAGAGCGCGTTCCCGTACTGCGCGTCCATCCCGCCCAGCACCTGCTCGCTGGAGGACACGGCCAAGAGTCCCAGATCGACACCCTCGGAGCGAAGCGGGTTCCGGCTGGGAATCCCGTTCACGATGGTGAGCACCTCATCCTCGCGCCCGCCGCGGAAATGAAGCGCCCCGCCCTGGCTGATGACTCCCGCCTTGAGCGCGATCGCGTCCTTGTAGCTGTCGACGGGGAGTGCGTGGAGGTCTTCGGAGGTGACGACCTGGCGCGTGGAGGAGCTGGTCTTGTTGATGGCGATCTTCCGGTTGCCAGTCACCTCGACGGCGCCCATCTTGATGGCGGACTCGACGATCTTGAAATTCGCGATCGCGGTGCGGTTGGCGTCCACCTGGATCGTCTTCTCGTCCTTCGTGTAGCCGACCTGGCTCGCCCGCACCGTGTAGGTGCCCACCGGCACCTTTCCGATCGTGTACTTTCCCTCCTGGTTCGTCTGCGCGCCCATCTGCTTCCCGAGAAGGATCACCACGGCGCCGGACATGGGGCCGCCGCTGCCGTCGCTGACGCTACCCGTGATGGTGCCGGTCTGCGCCAAGGATTGCGCGGGAAGAAGCCCCGCGACGACCGCGGCGAAAAACACCGCCAGCGCGGGCGCGAAGGCGCCGGCGCTGCGTCGGGAGATCATGATCGGCATGGCGTGAGGCGCTCCTTTCCCTGGATGGAATGGCCTGGAGCCTGACTGGCTGATTTTAAGCCGCCGCAAGCGACTTTCGTCAAGGCAAACCTCACGGATATGGGGCATTGGGACGGTTCGGCCGTGCTGGGGGGGGGGCGAGGCATCCGGCGGAGCACATTGCCTCTGACGCAGGATTATATTCGGCTTCTTCCCGCCCGCAAGGGATTTTTTCAGAATTCCGTCACGCTGGACATGTGGAACGACCGCACCAGGAGTCCCGGGCAGACCACGCCCCCCACCCGCTCGAGCCCGGACAGCGCTTCCACCTCGTTCAGCATCTGCACCACGCTCTGGTTGAATCGGAAGTTACGGACCGCGCCGCGTACCTTTCCTCCCTCGATCGCGAAGAGCCCGTCCCGGGTCATGCCGGTCAGGGTCGCCGTCATCGGATCCACCACGTTCGTGTACCAGACACGCGTCACCAGGAGCCCCCGGTCCACGCGCGCGACCAGATCGTCGATGGTGCCGGACCCTCCCTCCAGCACCAGATGGCCGGCCAGAGGCCCGTGCGGATTCGG
>DATGVG010000170.1:0-2306 GCA_035300625.1 Candidatus Limnocylindrales bacterium | reverse complement strand
CCGACGATCGCCGCGCGAGGACGCGCATCCTCCAGCACAACGCCCGCGAGATGATGAACGTGGTCCGCCGCTCGCTTCCGTACGAGCGCGTGGCGCACCTGGTCGCTGTCGGCTCGGAGGCGCGCTTCGCCGCGCGCGTCCTGGCGGGAGGAGCGGATGGCGCCGACCTCACCGCCATCTCGGCGAAGGACTTGAAGAAGCTGGCCGATCAGATCCTGCCGCTCACGCCGGAACAGATCTCGGCGGCCTACTCGGTCCCGCCTAACGAGACCGAGTCCCTGGCCCCGGCGCTCCTCGCCTACGCCGAGCTGACGCGGCTGAACCAGGTGGAGCAGCTATTGGTGGCCCGCTCGAGCATGCGCGAGGGGCTGGTGCTCCACATGGCGCGGTCCATCCGGAGCGGCAGCTCGGTGCTCTTTCCTGATCAGACGATCGCGGCCGCCATCAACCTCGCGCGGAAATATCAGACCGACGAGAAGCACGGGACCCACACGGCGACCCTGGCCCGGACGATCTACCTGGCCACGCGCCAGCAGCACCAGATGGGGGAGAAGGAGCAGCTCCTCCTGGAGGTTGCGGCGATCGTGCACGACGTGGGCGAGTTCGTCGCCTCCCGCGGGCATCACCGCCACACCTACTACCTCCTGGTGCATTCCGAGGTCTTCGGGCTCTCGCAGATGGACCTGGAGGTGGTCGCGAACATCGCGCGCTACCACCGGCGCGGCGTGCCGCAGTCCGATCATCCGGCCTACGCTTCGCTGCCGAGGCCGTCGCGCCTCACAGTGAACCGGCTATCGGCCATCCTGCGCGTCGCGGACGCGCTGGACAAGAGCCACAGCCAGCGGGTTCAGAATCCGAAGATCGCGGTGGTAGGGGACGAGCTTCAGATCCGCGTCGAGGGGGGCGAGGACACCGGGCTCGAGCGGATCGCGCTCGACTCGAAGGCAGGATTGTTCGAGGAGGTCTTCGGGCTGAAGCCGGTGATCGTGGAGGGACCCGGCCCGTAGAGGGCGACGCCGGCCGGCGCGGCGCCGCCGGGCGCGCGCTTCTTCACCGCGCGCTGAATCCCGCACGACGCACACGGGCCGCCGCCGCCCGAGCGAACCGCTCGGCGGATCAGCCACGCGGCCGCGCCCACCGAGATGGCCACCGCCACAACGTGCTGCCCCCAGACCCAGAACGCCGTCGCCATGGTCAGGTCAGTCCCAGCAGGCGCCCGCCCTGGAAGACCAGGAACGAAGCCCCCCACGCCAGCGCGTTCATGAAGAGAAGCATGAAGACCGGCCATCGTCACGAGTTGGTCTCGCGGCGCGCCACGGCCACGGTGGACATGCACTGGCAGGCCAGGGCGAAAAAGACCATCAGGCTGATCGCGACCAGCGGCGTGTAGGACGGAAGCCCCGTGCGCTCGTCGCGCACGCGAGGGAGCGTCCTGCGGAGCGAGGTCGACGGGTCGCCCGACCCATCCAGGCTGTACACCGTCGCCATGGTCGAGATCATGACCTCGCGCGCCGCGACCGACGAGATCAGCCCCACCCCCATCTTCCAGTCGAAGCCCAGCGGCCGGATGACGGGCTCGATCGCGCGTCCCAGCTGCCCCGCGAACGAATGGCGGAGCGCTTCGCCTGGAGGCGTCCCCGGCTTGCTCGTCGGATACGAAGCGAGGAACCAGAGCACCAGCGAAACCGCCACGATCACGGTCCCAGCCTTCTGGAGAAAGAGGAGACAGCGGTTCTTGATCGTGAGCAGGACCGAGCGCCACGACGGCACGCGGTACGGCGGAAGCTCCATGACGTAGAGCGGTCGCGGGCCGCGCAGCAGGGTGCGTTTCAGCACCCACGCCACGGCGAGCGCGACCAGGATTCCAAAGAGGTAGAGCGACAGGAGCGTCAGGCCGCGGAGACTCAGGATCCCCAGCACGTGGCGGTCGGGAATGAACGCGCCGATCAGGAGCGCGTAGACGGGAAGGCGAGCGCTGCACGTCATGAGCGGGGCAATCATGATCGTCGCCAGCCGGTCGTTCCGATTCTCGATCGTTCGCGTGGCCATGATGCCGGGGATGGCGCAGGCGAACGAGGAGAGGAGCGGCAGGAAGGCGCGCCCCGGCAGTCCGACCGCGCCCATCACACGGTCCATGATGAACGCGGCGCGCGCCATGTAGCCCGTGTCTTCAAGAATCCCGAGGAAGAAATAGAGGATCAAAATTTGCGGCAGAAACACCACGACCCGCCCGACGCCGGCGATCACGCCATCGGTGAGCAGCGACCGCAGATCGCTGTCGGGCAGTTGCTTTGCGACCCAGTCAG
>DATGVG010000169.1:0-3070 GCA_035300625.1 Candidatus Limnocylindrales bacterium | reverse complement strand
CTCGGCCCGGTGCACGGTCGAGTCGGCGTCCTTCACCGTGTCGACGACGCGCAGCCGCGAGGGCGCGGCGCCGGGCATGGCTTCCAGCCACCCCGTGTCGCCCACCTCGCCGCCCCCTTCTGCGTAGAACGGGGTCGTGTCGAGGGTGAATTCCACCTCGCGCGGTCCGCTCCCTTCCGACGGAAGCTCGCGCAATCCGCGGATCGCGACCCCCTCGACGGTGAGCCGGTCGTAGCCGACGAAGCGCGAGTGGTCGCCCTTCGACAGCATTGTCCACGGGCCAGCCGCTTGGCGGCGCGTCTCGAACCGGCCCGCCTTCCGGGCGCGGTCGCGCTGCTCCTCCATCGCCGCTTCGTAGGCGGGGACGTCGACTTCCAGGCCGCGCTCCTTCGCCATCTCCGACGTCAGGTCGATTGGAAAGCCGAACGTGTCGTAGAGCGTGAAGGCCACGGCGCCGGGGAAGACGCGCGTGCCGCTCTTCACCAGCGATTCCGCCGTCTCCTCGAAGCGGCCCATCCCGCTCTCGAGCGTCTCGGCGAACCGCGACTCCTCCTCGTGGATCGCCTCAGCCACCGCCTTCTGCTCGTGCTCCAGATACGCATACTCCTCATAGGCCATCATCTGATCCACCACGGCGGGCACAAGACGCGAGAGGAATGGTCCCTGGATCTCGAGGTCGCGTCCGAACCGCGCCGCCCGGCGGAGCAATCGCCGGACCACGTAGCCGCGCCCCTCGTTGGAAGGTCGCACGCCCTCGGCGAAGGTGAAGACCAGCGCGCGCACGTGGTCGGTGATGACGCGCGACGCGCGCTTCCCGCGATCTCCCTGCGCGGCCTTGGGCGTGCCCATCCGCTTCACCTGGTCGGCGATGGGGCGGAGGAGGTCGATGTCGTAGATCGAGGGTGCGCCCTGGAGGATCATGGCGAGCCGCTCCAGCCCCATGCCGGTGTCGATGCCGCGGTTCGGGAGCGGCTTCCGCGTTCCATCGGGAGCCTGGTCGTACTGCGGAAAGACGAGGTTGTAGAACTCGAGGTAGCGCTCGCACTCGCAGCCGGGCGCGCAGCTCGCGCGTCCGCACCCTACGCCCGCACCCTGGTCCCAGTAGATCTCGGAGCAGGGGCCGCACGGCCCCGAGCCGCCGGCCGGCCCCCAGAAGTTGTCCTTCTCCCCCAGGCGGGTCACGCGGCCCGCGCCCAGCTGGATGTGGCGCGCCCAGATGTCGAACGCCTCGTCGTCCTCGCGGAAGACGCTGGGATAGAGCCGGTCCGGCGCCATCCCCAGCACGCCCGTCACCAGCTCCCACGCCCACTCGATCGCCTCCTTCTTGAAGTAGTCGCCGAAAGAGAAATTGCCCAACATCTCGAAGAGGGTGGCGTGGCGCACCGTCAGTCCGATGTTCTCGATGTCGGTGAGCCGGAGGCAGCGCTGCACCGTGACCGCGCGCCGGACGGGCGGGGTCATCGGCGAGGCGTAGTAGGACTTGAACGGGACCATGCCGGCCGAGGTGAAGAGGAGCGTGGGATCGTCCAGCGGCACGAGCGGGGCCATCGGTAGATGCGGATGGCCCCGGTCCTTGTAGAAGCTCAGGAAGGTCTGGCGAAGCTCGTTTGTGGTTGGCGCCATCGAGCGGTCATGACTCCCCGTTTACGTCGTCGTTCACGAGATCCCGGATGGTGTCCCAGGAAAAGCCGCGGCGCAAGAGCGCCGCTTCAAGCAGGCGGCGGCGCTCGTCCGCGTCGCGCCGGGCGAGGCGGCGGCGAACCTGGCCGGCGGCCGCCTCGGCGCGTCCCACCTCGGTCTGGAGGGACGCCTCGGCCAGATCCGGGTCCGCGCGGATCGCGTCCTCCGCGGATTGGACCAGGGGCCGCGGCAGTCCCCGCGTGGCGAGCTTCGTCTGGAGCAGCCGGATCCCCTGCGGCTTCCGGAGCAGCTCGTTTCGCACGAACCACCCCAGATAGGCGCGATCGTCCAGAAGCGAGACGCGGCGGAGCCGCTCCACAGCGCGCTCCACCGCGTCCGGGACGTACCCGCGCCCGATCAGCCGGTCCACGACCTCCCGTTCGGTGCGGGGGCCGCTGGCCAGAAACCGGAGCGCCGCTTCCTTGGCCGCTTCATCCGACGCCGCCTTTTCGGGCGGAATCGGCTTCCCCATGGCTTAGATCCGGACTCGGCGCTCGCCCGCGGAACGCGCCTCGGCCGCGACCACCTCGGGCTCGGCGCCGTCGGCCGCCGCGGAGCGCGTCAGGCCCAGCGCCTCGCGGAGCTTCACCGTCAGCTCGGCGAACGCGTCCGGGTGCTCCTTCAGCCAGAGCCGCGCGTTCTCGCGGCCTTGCCCGATCCGCTCCTCGCCGTAGCTGAACCACGTGCCGCTCTTCACGACCAGGTTCCGCTCGCTCGCCAGGTCGAGCACTTCTCCCTCGCGGGAGATCCCCTCGTTGTAAAGAATGTCGAACTCGGCTTCCTTGAAGGGGGCGGCGACCTTGTTCTTCACCACCTTCACCTTCACGTGATTGCCGATGACGGCCTCGCCGTCCTTGATCGAGCCGATGCGGCGGATGTCCAGGCGGATCGACGCGTAGAACTTGAGCGCGCGCCCGCCGGTCGTGGTCTCTGGATTCCCGAACATCACGCCGATCTGCATGCGGATCTGGTTGATGAAGATGACCGTGGTCCGCGACTTGGAGATGGTGCCGGTCAGCTTCCGGAGCGCCTGCGACATCAGCCGCGCCTGGAGACCCATGTGCGAGTCGCCCATCTCGCCTTCGATCTCGGCCTTGGGAACCAGCGCCGCCACCGAGTCGATCACGATCACGTCGACCGCGCCGCTCCGCACCAGGTGCTCGGCGATCTCCAGCGCTTCCTCGCCCGTGTCGGGCTGCGACACGTGGAGGACGTCGATGTCCACGCCGAGGCGCTTCGCGTAGGAGGCGTCCAGGGCGTGCTCGGCGTCGATGAAGACCGCGTTCCCGCCCGTCTTCTGGGCCTGCGCGATGATGCTCAGGGCCAGCGTGGTCTTGCCCGAGGACTCGGGGCCGTAGACCTCGATCACCCGGCCGCGCGGAATCCCGCC
>DATGVG010000168.1:0-9765 GCA_035300625.1 Candidatus Limnocylindrales bacterium | reverse complement strand
GCTCCTTGACGATCACCGGGAAGGTCTCTCCCGATTTCCACTCCGGAACGCCATGGGCCATGAGCGTGACCCCGTGGAACTGGAGCAACGCGCGTCCCCGGCCCAGCATCCGCGATACGGTCAGCGGCTCCACTTCACCCTCGTGCAGCGACGCGTACAGTGCCGCTCCCAGCCCCGGCTCGAACCGGATCCGGATTTCCACCGGCCGGCCCGCGCCCTGCTTCACGGCGGATCCCATTCAGTCCTCCTGCGACCTGCGAAACTCGGCGAAGAGCGCTTTCTCCAGCTCCGTCTCGCGGATCACTTCTGCTACCAGCTCCGTGACGAGCGCCTCCCGGCGCCCGGCATGCGGCTGGACCGACTCCCATGCGCGCGCGTCCGGTCCGCGGTCGTCCAGTCCGGACGCCCAGGGATATCCCGCGCGCTGCGCGAGGTAGTTGGCGATGTGGACCAGCGACGCGAGCGCGGGGTTCCGCGGCGCGGCGTCCGGCCTGTGGTGGCAGGCGATCGCCTCGACGATGTCGGCGGGGAGTCCCCACCGCTCGGCGAGCCAACCGCCCACCTCGGCGTGGTCCGACCCGAACAGCGCCCTCTCGGCCTCGGCGGCCGCGACTTTCGACGCGCGGCAACGCGCCAGGACCTCATCGAAGCGCTCCGGATCGGCTTGGCGCAGCACGACCTTCCCCACGTCGTGGAGAAGGCCGGCCGCGTAGGCGTCGCCGGTCAGGCGGTACTTCGCCCGCTCGGCCAACGCCCGCGCGGCGATGCCGCTGGCCATGCAGTGACTCAGCAGCCCCTCGAGGGCGGAGCCCGTCCTCCCCAGCGCCGACAGCACCGACGAGGTGAGCACCAGATCGCGGATCGTGTGGGTGCCCAGCACCAGGACCGCCAGGTCGACCGAGCCGACCTTGCGGGGGAAACCGTAGAACTCGGAGTTCGCCAGCTTCAGCGTCCGGGCCGTCAGCGCGGGGTCGCGCGACAGGATGCGTCCGATCTCCTCCGGGGTCGCGTCGGGGCGCGCCATCTCCTCGATGAGGCGCGAGGCGACCGCGGGGAAGGTGGGAAGCGTGACCGTGCGCTCGGCCGCCAGTCGAAGAGCGGTCCGGCCGATGGTGGCAGGGGGCATCAAAGCACTCGGGCGAGCCGCGCCTTCAACGTCTTCACGGCGCGGGTGTGGATCTGAGAGACGCGGGACTCGGAGATGTGGAGGGCCTCGCCAATTTCCTTGAGGGTCATCTCTTCGTAGTAGTAGAGGGCGACCACCAGCCGTTGCTGCTCGGGCAGGCCGTCGATCGTATCCAGGAGCACCTCGCGGGCCTGCTCGCTCTCGATCACTTCTAAGGCGTCGGTCTGCGTGGGGTCGTCGACGATGTCCTCGAGCTGGATGTAGTCCTGGTCGTCCTCGGTGGAGACGGCCTTGGAGAGCGAGAGGAGCGCGGTGCCGTGCACCTCGTCCATCAGCCGCGACAGCTCGGCCGGGCTCAGGTTCAGGGCCTCGGCCACCTCTTCTTCCGTCGCCGCGCGCCCCAGCTTCTGCCCCAGGCCCCGGGCCGCTTCCTCGACCGTGCGCGCCTTCCGCCGGATGGAGCGCGAGGCCCAATCCAGCGAGCGCAGTTCGTCAAGGATGGCGCCGCGGATCCGCCAGATGGCGTAGGTCTCGAACTTGGTCCCCTTCCCCGCGTCGAACTTCTCGAGGGCGTCGAAGAGACCGATGATCGCTGCCGAGGTCAGATCGTCGCGCTCCACCGACTTCGGGAGGTGCAGCGCGAGCCGGTCGACCACGTACTTCACCAGCGGCGCGTACTTGCTGAGCGCGATCTCCTTTTGCCGCTCCTTCCGGTTCTTGGAACGCGGGGAGCGGTTCTGGAGGACGTGAAGAACGGACGAGAAGGCCATGTCGTGCTCTCCCGAGCTAGCGGTTTCCGCGCGCGCGCCGCGAGGCCAGGACCGCCTGGTCCTGCTCGTAATGGCGGCGAAGCGCGGTTCTCATGAGGATCAAGCCGGCGCCGGCGCCGATCGCGAGGACCACCACGACCGCCACCGTCGCGCGGAGGGCAACCAACATCCACGGCGCCCGCGTCGACGCGGTGAGCGCGCCGGCGAAGAGCCCGGCGGCCGCCGCGGTGACCGCGGTGAGGCGCACGATCAGCGCGCGCATGTCAGACTTCCTCCGGCACTTCGTCGCTCGTCACCACGGTCAGCGGGCCTGGGCCGGACTGAGGCTCCTTGGGAGCCATGCCGAGCACGCGGCGCGCGAGCTGGTAGATGCAGGTGGAGGCCGGCGAGTAGGGATAGGTGGAGAGGAAGGGCTCCTGGCGGAGGACCGACTTGGGCACCGATTCGTCCGCGAGGACCGCGCCCCAGTATTCGACGTCGAGGTTCAGGAAGCGCTTCGCGACCGAGCCGACGCGCTTCGCAACGGCCGCCGCTTCCTCCTCGGATGCGGCCTCGTTCACCACCAGAGCCGGCACGCACTTGATGCTCCGCCGGCTCAGCACCTTGATCATGGCGTAGGCGTCGGAGAACGCGGTGGGCTCGGGGGTGGTCACGACCAGGATGGGATCGGCGACCTGCGCCAAGGAGACCGCGTTCCGTCCGATGCCCGACGGGCAATCGATCAGGATGAGGTCCACGTCGCCTTCCAGATCCGCGAGCGAGCGGATGAGCACCTCGGTGCGGTACTCGTCCAGGTTCGCCAGCTCTTCCACCCCGCTCGACGCCGGAAGGATGCGGATCCCGTCCGGCCCTTCCAGCACCACGTCGGAGAGGGACCGGTTTCCCAGGATCACGTCCTGCAAGTCGTACTGGGGAGCGATGCCCAGGAGCAGGTCCACGTTCGCGAGGCCCAGGTCGCCGTCCACCACCAGCACGCGGATTCCCTGGCGCGACAGCGCGATGGCCAGGTTGGTCACGATGTTCGTCTTGCCCACGCCGCCCTTCCCGCTGGTCACCGCGACGATGCGGCGGCGGGGACGCGTCGCCGGAGGGGTGGTCACCGGCTTCCGCGCGGCGCGCGGCGGCCGAGTCCGCTTCGCCGGGCGTTTCCGACGAACGGTCGTGGACTCGGCCTTGCTCTCGATCTCGGTCATGGCGTTTCGGTTGCCTCGATGGGAGAACCGTCAGTTGAGGATCGCGGATGCTTCGTGCAACTCGTATGCCGCGGGTCCAACCTGTTGCCGTGTCTCGATCCGGCGCCTCATCCCCCGATCAGGCACCGGCCAGAGGTCGCGCTGACGCCAAGGCGCCGCACAACTTCTGGCCGCTCAGGACCGCATCCAGCGGCGGTGACGCGCCGACTCGGAAGCGCGCAACAGCTCTTCCTCGATTCCCTCGAAAACATCGTCCGACTCGGCCGGCCGGGCCCGTCCCAGGTCGGCGAGCGCGGACCACTCCTCCTGGGTCGAGCCGAGGAGAAGGCGGCGTCCGTCGACTTCCACCAGGACGAGCGCGCGTCCCACGCCCACGCGGGTTCGCGTCACCACGCGGAGTCCCTCGCCGTTCTCGCGCCTCGCGCGCGGGCGTAGGGCGAACCAGCCGATCAAGAGCGCGGCGGCAACCGCCGCCGCCGTGGCGTAGATCACGAGCGAGCTCAAACGCGCTTCCTTCCGCTGGTGCGGGCCAGCGAGAGCACCCGCACCGCGGCACGCCCCTTCACGGCGGTCAGCTCGCCGTGGGCGACGGTCGTTCCATTGGCGACGATCTCGACGGGCGACCGCGCCGGCCGCGCGAGCGGGAGGACGTCGCCGATCTGGAGCGCGTCCAGCGCCTCCGGCGTCAGCTCCGTGTGCCCGGCGTCCACGACGACGTGGTAGCTCTCGCGCGGCGCCGGGACGTACGGCATCCCGTCGCGCAGCGCGGCCAGCTCTTCCGGTGTGAGAAGACGGCTCATGGGGCCCTCAGTGGGCCGCGCTCTTCGTCGAGACGCCGACCACGGCGCGAACGAAGGCGAGGTACCGGCGCAATTTCTCGACGTCCACGCCCCGCAGGGCGCGCGCGTGGGGATCCGAAACACGAGGTTTCCGGCTGCGGGATTTCACGGTGCGTGTCATGGCGATCTCCTTGTCCCGGTGGCACCAACGCCGCATCCATTCGGGCGGCAACCGTTCATCCACAATGGCAAAAGGCAACGGGCGTGCCGGGCGGAGCTGTTCGGAGGAGCTAGGCTGGAAGTGACGTATTTACTGCGGATTAAACTGCGGAGTTAAAGTTGTGGATACCTTGGTTTAGATCGGCAGACGCGGCGAAAACTTGAGCGAAATGCGAGGCATCGTGCAGAACGAAGCCAGGGGGCCGGCAGGGGGAGCCGCGGCCGGATCAGGTGATCAGCATCGCATCCCCATAGGAATAGAAGCGGTATCCCAGACCGATCGCCTCGTCGTAGGCGGCGAGAATCCGGTCGCGTCCCGCCAGCGCCGAGACCAAAAAGAGGAGGCTGGAGCGCGGCAGATGGAAGTTGGTGATCATGGCGCCGACGACCTGGAATCGAAATCCCGGAAGAATGAAGAGTCCGGTCTCGCGCCATGAGCCGTCCTCCGGACGGCCAACCAGTGCCCACGATTCCAGGGCGCGCACCGCGGTCGTCCCCACCGCGATCACCCTTCCCCCCGCGTCGCGCGCGGCCCGCACGGCGCTCGCGGTCTCCGGCGGTACGCGGTATGGCTCGGGATCGAGCACATGCTGCGCGGGATCCTCGGTCGCGACCGGACGAAACGTGCCCGGGCCCACGTGCAGCGTCACCGGAGCCACGGCGGCGCCGCGTGCGCGGCAGTACGCTAGTATTTCCTCGGTGAAGTGAAGGCCCGCGGTCGGCGCCGCGACCGAGCCGGAATGGCGGGCGTAGACCGTCTGGTAGCGTTCGCGGTCCTCCGGTTCGTCCGCGCGATCGATGTAGGGCGGCAGCGGGACGTGGCCGACCCGCGCGAGCCACGCCTCGAAGGAGAGGCCCGCGGCGGCGGGGCGGAACGCGAGCCGGCGAAGCCCCCGCTCTCCCGTGCCGGCCACGATCGCACTCCACGATGGATCGGCGAAGGACAGGGGGAGCCCCGGGCGCAGCCGCCGCGCGGGCTTCGCGAGAGCGGACCAGATCCTCTCGGGCGCGGCCGCCGGCTCCTCGCGCACCAGGAGAAGCTCCACCTCGCGCGGCGCCGCGCATCCGGCGTCGCGGGGCGTCCGCGCGAAGAGACGCGCCGGGATCACGCGCGTGTCGTTCACGACGAGGAGGTCGCCGGGAGCCACGTACTCGGGGAGGTCGTGGAAGCGGCGGTGTGCCGCGGGGGCGCCGCCGAGGCTCAGGACGAAGAGGCGCGACTGGTCCCGCGCCGCCGTGGGGTGGCGCGCGATACGCTCGGGGGGAAGCCGATAGTCGAAGTCGGAGGTGGTGATCAGGGCTGGACGCCTGGCCGCTTAGAACAGCTTTTGCTGCGGCGGGTCCTGGGTGTCCTCGTCGCCGGGGCTTTCCGGCTCTCCCCCGGCGGCGGGAAGGCGGCCGCCAGGAGCGGGGGAGGCGACCGGCCGTGACCGGCCCAGGTGCTGGAAGGCGAGGTCGGTCGCTTCGCGGCCCCGCGGGGTGCGTTTCAAGAATCCTTCCTGGATCAGGTAGGGCTCGTAGACGTCTTCCAGGGTATCGGGCTCTTCCCCCACGACCACGGCGATGGTGGAGAGCCCGACCGGGCCGCCCCCGTACTTCACCACGATCGCCTCGAGCATCCGCCGGTCCATGTCGTCGAGACCGCGCGCGTCCACTTCCAGGAGCCCGAGCGCCTTCTTCGCCACGTCGGCGGTGATCGTGCCGTCGGCGCGCGTCTCCGCGTAGTCGCGAACGCGGCGGAGGAGCCGGTTCCCCACCCGCGGCGTTCCGCGCGAGCGGGACGCGATCTCGAGCGCTCCGCCCGCATCCACCGCCACGCCCAGGATCGAGGCCGAGCGGCGGATGATCGTGGTGAGCTGGTCGCGCGTGTAGTAGTCCAGCCGCGCGCTCAGTCCGAAGCGGCCGCGGAGCGGCGCGCTCAAGAGCCCGGTGCGCGTGGTCGCGCCGACCAGCGTGAAGCGCTTCAGGTCGATCCGCACGCTCCGCGCGCTGGGCCCGCGATCGATCATTATGTCCAGGCAGAAGTCCTCGATCGCCGGGTAGAGGTATTCCTCCACGACCGGGTTCATGCGATGGATCTCGTCGATGAAGAGGATGCCCCGTTCCTCGAGGTTGGTGAGGATCCCGGCGAGATCGGCCGCGCGCTCCAGCACGGGCCCCGACGTCTGGATGAACGGCACGTCCATCTCGGAGGCGAGGATCGAGGCCAGCGTCGTCTTCCCCAGTCCCGGCGGCCCGTGGAAGAGAATGTGATCCAGCCCCTCCCCTCGCGCGCGCGCCGCCTCGATGGCGATGCGGAGCTGCTCGCGGAGGCCCTCCTGGCCCACGAACTCGGAGAGACGCCGCGGCCGGAGGCTGCCCTCCAGCTCGCGATCCACGCCCAGGGGCTCGGGATCGGTGACGCGCTCGCGGTCGGGTCCGCCCCCGGCGCCGGCGGCGCGGGGGCCACTCTTCTTCGGCCTGGGCTTCGGCCCGGGCGAGGCGGGGCTGGTCATGGCTAGCGCACCTTCTGCTGCAGCGCCCGCCGGACCACGCTCTCGACCGTGGCGGAGGCGCCCAGCTCCTGCACCGCGTCCTGTGCCGCGCTCTGGGCGCCGCTCCGCGTGAAGCCCAGCGCCGTCAGAGCCGCGGCCGCGTCGGCGATGACGCCGGACGCGTGGGAGCCGGGGGCGCCGAAGGCGCCCGGCGTGCCCGCGGCCGCGGAGGCGGAGCCGCCGGACGCGGCCACCTTCTCCCCCAGCTCGACGACCAGGCGCTGGGCCAGCTTCTTCCCCACGCCGGGGAGGGTCTGGAGAAATTCGGCGTCGCCGGACTGGAGCGCTTCGCGAACGCGCATCGCCGTGGCCCCGCTCAAGATGCCCACCGCCAGGCGCGGTCCGATTCCCGACACCGAGATCAAGCGCTCGAACAGGTCGCGCTCCACGTGGTCGGCGAAGCCGTAAAGCTGGAGCGCGTCCTCGCGCACGTGGAGATAGGTGAGGAGCGAGAGCTCGCGCCCGACGGCGGGAAGCGTCTCGAAGCACGAAACCGATATGAGGAGCCGGAGGTGGAACCCGCCCAGGCGCACCACCGCCGAGGTGGGCATCTTCATGACCAAGGTGCCGTTCACGGCGTCGATCATCGCCCGCTCCCCAGGCGAAGCGCGCGCGCGGGCGCCCGGTGCGCATGGCAGAGGGCGACGGCCAGAGCGTCGGCCTCGTCCTCCGCGACCGCCAGGACGCCGGGCAGGAGGCGCTGCACCATGAATGCCACCTGCCGCTTCGCCGCGGCGCCCTGCCTGGCCACGGCCATCTTCACTTCGGGCGCCGTGTACTCGAAGATGGCGGCGCCGCTCTGCCGCGCGGCGAGCAGGATGACGCCGCGCACGTGCCCGATCTGGAGCGCCGCCAGGGCGCTCTTCCGGACGAACGCGGACTCCACGGCCACCTCGTCGGGACCCATTTCCTGGAGGAGGCCGAGCAGCGCGTCGTGCACGGCGAGCAGGCGGTCGGGAAAGGAGAGCGAAGCGCCCGGGGTGATGGTGCCGGAGCGCTCGTAGCGGACGCGGCTCCCCTCCAGGCGGACCAGGCCGTAGCCCGTGGCCCGGCTGCCGGGGTCCACGCCCAGGATCAGCGTTCCGTAGCGTGTGGCTGGTGCGCCGCCCCGGGGCGGCGCGGAATCAGGACTGGAGCTTGGAGAGGACTTCGTCCGCGATGTCGAGATTGGACGAGATACGTTGGACGTCGTCATGGTCCTCGAGCGCCTCCATGAGCTTCAAGGCCTGTTCGGCATCCTTCTCGGAGAGCGCGATCGTGTTCTGCGGCACCTTCGCGATCTCGGCCGACGTGGGCGTTACGCCCCGTTTCGCGAGCGCTGCTTTCACCGCCTCCAGCTGGGACAGGGGCGTGATGATCTCGTAGCTCTCCGGGTCTTCGGTCCCCACGTCATCGGCGCCCGCGTCCAGCACCAGCTCGATGAGGGCATTCTCGTCGATTGCCGCGCGCGGCACCACCAGCTGGCCCTTCGCGTGGAACATCCACTGGACCGCGCCGGCATCGGCCATGCGCCCCCCCGCCTTCGTCAGGATGTGGCGGATCTCGCCGGTCGTCCGGTTCCGGTTGTCCGTGAGGGAATCGATCAGGATGGCGATGCCGCCCGGACCGTATCCCTCGTAGGTGATCTCCTCGTAGTTCACTCCCTCCAGCTCGCCCGTCCCCTTCTTGATCGCGCGCTCGATGTTGTCGGCCGGCATGTTCACCGACTTGGCGCCGAGGATGGCGGTGCGGAGCCGCGGGTTCGCGTTCTGATCCCCGCCGCCCGCGCGAGCGGCCACGATGATCTCCTTGATGTACTTGGTGAAGATCTTCCCGCGCTTGGCGTCCGTCGCGGCTTTCTTCCGCTTGATGGTCGCCCATTTCGAATGGCCCGACATGTTCCTCCCTCAGCGAAGCAGCACGAGGCGCCGCGTCATGTCGCGGCCGGCCGCGCGCAACCGGTAGAAGTAGATCCCCGCCGCGGCCCGCTCGCCGGCTTCCGTCGTCCCGTCCCACCGGATCAGGTACTGGCGCGCCGTTGCCTGCGACGAATCCAGGAGCGTCCGCACCAGGCGGCCCCGCGAGTCGAAGATGCGGAGCGTGGTCTGCACGGGCTCGCCGCTTCCCGCGAGCGTGAACGGGATGTCCGTCGCGCGGAGGAAGGGGTTGGGCCGGTTCTGGTCCAGCGTCACGCGCGGCGCCGACGGCGGGATCACCACGTCGGTGGTCGCGCCGGTCGTGAAGAGGAACGGCTCCCGCGCGGGGCGCCCGTGGCCCAGGAGATCGGTAGCGACCACGGACCACTCGTAGGGAGTGCTCGGGCCCAGGTATCCGGTCACCGTGGCCGAGCTGTCGACCGTGGTCGCCGTGAAGACCACCATACTCGTCGTGAGCGAGCGGAGCGTAACCGTGTAGCTGACGGCGTCCCCGGGGGTGGGATCGGTGGTGCGGCGCCAGCGCAGCGTGACGGGCGTGGAGTTGATGGCGGAGTTGGTCGGCGGCGTCAGCAGGTCGAAGGGGCGCGGATAGATCGGCGGCCCCAGCGTCGAAGCCCAGATGGCGTTCCGCACGTCGATCCGCCCCCAGCCGTAGACGCTGTCGGGAGAGCCGGTCCTGTCGGCGGTGCTCTTCATGGCCTGGATCACCTGCGCCACCGTCCACTCGGGATGCGCCTCGCGCACCAGCGCCGCCGCTCCCCCGACCAGCGGCGTGGAGAGCGACGTGCCGCTCGCGGTGCCGATGGCCAGGTTGTTGCTCGCGACCGCCCAATACGTGCCCACCCCCTGGGCCACCACGTCGGGCTTGATGCGGCCGTCCGCGGTGTTCCCACGGCTCGAGAACGAGGCGATGGTGTTACCCGCGTCCACGGCGCCACACGAAAGGATGCTGTCCGCGTCGGCCGGGCTCCAGATGCTGCGCCCGCCCGGCCCTTCGTTCCCCATGGCGTTCGCGACCACGATGCCGCGCCGCTCCGCGAAGACGGCACCCTGCACCACGACCGTGGTGTGCCCGTCGAGCTGCGCCCACGTGTAGCTTGTCTGGGGGGAGTCGAACAGGAGGTAGGCGAGCGAGGAGGAGATGACGTCCACACCCAGCGAATCGGCCCATTCGGCCGCCGCGACCCAGTTGTCTTCCTCGGCGTGCGTTTCCGAGGGAACGTATTCC
>DATGVG010000167.1:0-7662 GCA_035300625.1 Candidatus Limnocylindrales bacterium | reverse complement strand
GCGTCTCCGGCGAGCAACGCGTACATGAGTCGTGGGCTCCACGTAAGGTAGGCGTGCCGCAGATATCGACGGATGGCGCGCGCAGACTTGATCCCGCCATTGAATTCATCGTACACGTCGGCCACATCCGCGACCTCGACTACGTAACCTTGTCCCCGCCGGTAGGTGGCAAGCCGATTCGCTTCGACGAGGAACGGCTGCGGCGCGATCAAGATCGATCTCGCAATCTTCGTATTGTCAAAGGCGCCGGGCTGTCGAAGGTTCGATCCCACATCAGCGATGACCCCAATGCCGGATAGAGCGGTCTCCGCTCCGGGCACGACGGCCACGAACTTCCGCTCGCCCGCGGTCGCGTCGGTCCGGAACACCGCCTCGTATTTCCCACCCCCGGTCGGGGAAACGGTTACCCCCGAAACCGAGATCGGACCCAGCGGGTCGGTGATGTCCAATACCTCCACCGAAGGCGCCACCGAGCCGGTGAAACCGCCGACGTGAAGCTCGAATACCGCGCCCGAAGCACCGCTGGTGAATCGCAGGGAATTATTCTGGGCCGTGTACAGGCGGCTGTAGGTCACTTCGACAACGTCCAAATCCGCATCGCTGCCGTCGAGGGGAGGGGAGCCGAACCCGGCCTTATGCACTCCGACGTGCTGGTACGAATTGGTGCCGGCGCCAATATGACTGCCGGGAATCGTGAACCCGGTATCGAGAAGCCAGACTTCCTGGTCCTGGAACTCGTACCCGGCAGCGAGTGTGTCCTTGACGCCTGATGATCCGCGGAAAAATACGTCGAATCGATGAATCACGCCTGAGACATTGAAACCTTGGTATCGCGCGCGAATCCGGAATGGCTGGGCTGTATCCGGATTCACGAAAGGAATCGGGGTGTCAAATTGATCCCCCTCCTGGCCGTCGGTCCAGAAGAGATACTCGATGGCTTCGGGCGGTGAGGTCAGGGAGTTGTTCGGCGCTGTCATCGCGACGTGATCCTCTTCCAGGCGGATCACGTCGCGGAATGAGACGGGCGTTGTCGCAGATCCGGGAATCACTCCGCTCACCGTCCCCGGCGTCGCGGCCGGCGTGCTGCCCCACGTGAGCCAGTAGACGTTCACGTCCGAATAGCGCAGCTCGATGTTGCCCAGGCCGAATCGGTCGCGGATGCTCCGCGCGTAGAACGTCACCGCGTCCCCGGCGTCGAACTTGAGGTTCCCGTTGTTGTCGCGCGCGACCACCGGGATCGGCGTGACGGTCGGGGCGTCCGCGGCGTCGTCGTAGCCGCGCTCTTCCACCCTCACGTTCGCGATATCGATGTTGGACGGGAATCCGCTCGAGGCGAGGGTCGCGTAGGAGACTGATACCCACCCGGTCTGGGCGACCATCAGCTTCCATTCTGGATTCGCGGCGAGGCTCCGCCCGGCGGGCAACGCGCCGCCCCGCGGCAACGCGCCCACGCTCCCGGGCCGCGGACGCCAAGGAAACGCACGCGCCGCCTCGTAGTTCCTCACCAATCCGTGCTGCACGCGATCCCACGCGCGCGCCTGCGGGCCGGGGCGGGTCACCGGGCGCCCCGCCAGCTCGCGATCCGAGGCGGGGACGAAATCGACGCGCACGCTCATCGTGCGGAGCACCTTATACGCGCCGGCGCGCGAGTCCCACCGCACGGGGTGCACGTGGACCGGTACCACCCACCACTCGCCAACCAGAGCGCCCGAGCCCAGCACCGCGGCATCCACCGGATACAGCGCGCCGCCGCGGTAAACCGCCGGGTCCGGATCGGTGCGGAACTCGCTCGCGGGCCCGGTGCTGGGATCGTCCGACACGAATCGCTGCTGCGCCACGGGTACGGGCGGCGGCCCCGCGTGGTCCTCCCACTCTTCGGCCACGACCCGCATTCGCGGGCTCATCCCCTCGGGAACCGCGACGTGCAACGACAGCGTGGGAAGCGCGGGGCGCCCCGGCGTCTCCACGACCACCCCGCCGGCGACGCTCACGCGGGAATACGCCGCACCCCCGACGTTCACGTCCTCGAATCGAGCCGCGCCGGGCGTCACCTGGAACGTAGCGCCGCGGCCATCCTGCGCCAAGGTGCGCACCGCCTCCGGTCGCGGATCACCAATCCCCGCCGCCACCGCGCCGGCCGCGGAACCGGTCGTGGCGAAGAGAGCGGCGATCAGCAATAGGGCGAACCGGGACGAGCGGATGGGCTGGTTCCCTCGGATAGGGGCGGGTGCGACTGCTGTCCCCGCAGTATAGAAACCGGGCGCAAAACCCGTCAAGGCACAAGGGCTCAAAAGGTTGCCCCCCGCGCTCACCCCCGCGACCCCTCCGGCCGCCCGGTTTGACACTCCGCGAACACGGGTGCTACGCTTTGCGTTACCACCTTGCATCGATCCCCGAAAATTCCGAGGCCTCGACCCATGCGATTCCACGGGCGCGCCGGGCCCTTCGCCGCCATGCGACCGGCGGGGCACGCCGCCGCGCTCGCCCTGGTCGCATCCCTCGCCCTGCTGGCCGCCTCCGACACGCCGATACGCGCGGCTACCCGCGAGCGCGTCTACATCCTGGGATTCGACGGGATGGATCCGGATATGGTGGACCGGCTGATCGCGCAAGGCAGGCTCCCCAATCTCGCGTGGATGAAGCAACACGGCGCCATGCGACGCCTGGGGACCACCAATCCGGCGCAGTCCCCGGTGGCCTGGTCTTCGTTCTCGACGGGCATGAATCCGGGCAAGACCCGGATCTACGATTTTCTTCGCCGGAATCCCGCGACCTACTACCCCGACTTCTCCACCGTGACCGTCGAGCGCGGGCGGTTCGCCATGGGCTTTTTGCCCACGAGGGCGCCTAGGATCACCAACAACCGGAAGGGGACCACGTTCTGGCAGATTGCCTCGCGGCACGGCGTGAAAACGGCCGTGCTGGAGGCGCCGATCGACTTCCCCCCCGAGGAGCTACAGAATGGGGTACTCCTGTCCGGGCTTGGGGTTCCGGACATTCGCGGCACCATGGGCACCTTCTCCTACTTCGCCACCGACGCCGTCAACGCGGGCGACACCGAAATGGGGGGGAAGGTCGAGCGGATTCGCGTGGACGCCACGGGCCGCGCGCATTCGGTGGTCCACGGTCCGCGCAATCCCTTCGCCGCCCGAGACGCCGAGGGGCGCATCCCCGACCTCGTGATCCCGATCGAGTTCCAGCGCGTGCCCGGCGCCTCCGCGGTCCGCATCTCGCTCCAGGGGCAGGTCCGCACCATCCGGCAGGGCGCGTGGAGCGACTGGTACGAGATCCGCTTCACCATCGCGCCTCTGGTCGCCGTGAACGGGATCGCGCGCTTCCACGTGATGGAGGCGAGTCCCGAGCTGCGCGTCTATCTTTCGCCGATCAACTTCGACCCCAGGCGCCCGCCGGTCCCCATCTCCAAGCCGAACCGCTACAGCGCCGACGCGGCGCGCCGCATCGGGCTCTACAAGACGATCGGCTGGCCCGAGGACACGTGGGCCTTGAACGAGGAGAAGATCGACGAGCGCGTCTTCCTCGAGGACCTGAACTACACCTTCGACCGCCAACGCGCGCTGGTCCTGGACGCGATGCGCGAGCTAAATCCCGATCTCTTCGTCACCGTGTTCCAGTCGACCGACAAGGTGCAGCACATGATGTGGCGGCTGATCGACCCGAAGCACCCCATGTACAACAGCCGCCTCGCGGCCAAGTACGGCGGCTCGATCGACCGCACCTACATGCGCTGCGATTCCCTCGTGGGACAGTTCCTGCGCCGCGCGCGGGGCGGGCGGACCACGGTGCTGGTGGTCTCGGACCACGGCTTCTCCTCGTTCCGGAAAGCGGTGAACATCAACACCTGGCTCGTGCGGAACGGGTACATGACGCTGTCGCGGCTGGACCCCGTACGCGATCGGAACCTCGAGGATCTGTTCGGCCGCGGGACCTTCTGGCCCAACGTGGACTGGTCGAAGACCCGCGCCTACGCGCTGGCCCTGGGGCAGATCTACGTCAACTTGAAGGGGCGGGAGAGCCAGGGGATCGTGCCGCCGGGGCCCGAGTACGCCGCGCTCAAGAGGGAGCTGATCCAACGCTTCGGGGCCCTGAAAGACCCGGACACGGGAGAGCGCGTGGTCCGGAAGGTCTACGCGCGGGAGGAGCTGTACCACGGCCCCTACTTCAGCGAGGCTCCGGACCTGGTCGTGGGCTTCGAGGAGGGATACCGCGTTTCGTGGCAGACCTCGCTCGGCGGCATCCCGCCCGAGATCATCGAGCCCAACGAGCGCCGCTGGAGCGGGGACCACTGCTCGGTGGATCCGTCGCAGGTGGAGGGCGTGTTCCTCTCCAGCCGCCCGGTCGACGCGGCGGCCGCTCGCATCGAGGACGTGGCGCCCTCGGTCCTCACGAGGCTGGGGATAACGCCGCCGCCCGACATGGACGGCCGCCTCCTGGGCCTTCGCTGACGTGGCGCGCGGCGTCAACGGGTCGCGCGCAGGCCTCTACTGGGAGCTGGCGCGCCCCTTCACGCTGATCGCCCCCGCGCTGGGGATGTTCACCGGGAGCGTGATCGCCCTGGGTGCTTCGCCTCCGATCCCGCTCACCCCCTGGATCGCCGCCAAGATCGCGCTCGGGACCCTGATGGCGGCCGTGCTGAACGCCGCGTCCAACACGCTGAACCAGGTGACGGACCTCGAGGCGGACAGGATCAACAAGCCGAGCAGGCCCATTCCCTCGGGGCGGGTGGCGCCATACGAGGCCATCCGTCTCGCCGGCTGGCTCTACGCCGCCGCGTTCGTCCTGGCCTCGCTGGTCGGGCCGCAATGCACCCTCCTCGCCGGGACGGCGGCGGTGCTCACGGTGATGTACTCGGCGCCGCCGTTCCGCCTGAAGGCGGTCCCCTTCCTGGCGAACGCCGTGATCGCCCTGCCGCGCGGGGTGCTCCTCAAGGTGGCGGGATGGTCCTGCGTGCGGGATTTCGGGCGGACCGAGCCGTGGTACATCGGGCTGATCTTCGGACTCTTCCTCCTGGGCGCGACCACGACGAAGGATTTCGCGGATATCCGAGGCGACCGCGCAGCGGGCTACCGCACGCTCCCTGTTCTTTTAGGGCCGCGCCGCGCCGCGTGGTTCACGGCGCCTTTCCTGGTGCTCCCCTTCCTCCTGATCCCCTACGGGCTCATCCAGAGCTATCTCACGGGGGATCCATGGATCCTTCTGGGGTTGACCGCCGTGCTCGTCTCCTGGGGCGCGTATGTCGCCTACCTCATGCTCCGTCGCCCGGACGACCTGGCCCGGACCGAGAACCACCCGTCCTGGACCCACATGTACGTGATGATGTTCGTGGCCCAGATCGGCTTCGCCCTGGCCTACGTGGTGCACGCGGCGCGTTGAGGGGCGGAAGCCGGGGGGGGTAAGCGGGGGGCAGCTAGCGGGAAATGGCCTGGATGGCGCGCCAGACGGTGCGCGGCGCATCGTCCGATGGCGAGGTGCCCCGCGCATCCAGAAAATCGGAGCCCAGCTTCATCGTGTTGTCGTAGTCGCTTCCCAGGCACGCCGAACCGAACGAGGTCATGGCCGTGTTGTCGATGGGGGTGGAGGCGAGAAACTGGAGCACCGGGGTGCCTGTCACGGTGACGCCCAGGGTCCCCAGCTTGTGTTTCCCGGGCGCGAGGTAGAACGGAGCGGCATAGCCGGTCCAGAAATCGCGCCCCTTCTGAGTGCCCCCGACGCCAATCGCGAACCCCATGTTGTCGGTCCAGGCGCCGTAGGTGAGCGATCCCGTCCCCACGGGCTCCCAGCTCAGGATGAACGTGTAGGAGTTGATCGTGATCTGCTCGGGCTGGTCCGGGTGCTCGGACTTGGCACATGGGACCGGCGCGCCGTCCATCGAGTGGCTGGTGTCCAGGTAGACATCGACCGATGTGACCCCGGCATTCAGGACGTCGCTGCCGTCCGAGCGCCCATCCCCGTTCACGTCGAGGAACAGGCTCTGCCCCGCGACCGGAGCGGCGACCACGCCGAGAAGAAGCGCGAGGAGGATGTGCGGCGATTTCATGCCCCCGATTATACCCAAAAGGACGGCGGGCGGTTCCTCGAGGGAACCGCCCGCCGGATGCAGCCTGGGAAGGCTTGCGCCACCGCCTAGGGATTGTTCGGGCTATCGCAGTCGTGGTTCAAGTGACTGGTGATGATGTTCAGGTCCGTCGCCGTCACGCCACTGAGAGTATCGAAGTCCTTCCAGTAGCTGATCGCGTTGTTGATCCCAATTCCGTTCGCGATCCCGTTGAAGTCCGTCACCGTCACGGCCTCACCCTGATTCAGCGTCGTCCCCAAACCACCCGTCCAGTCGATGTTCTTGATCCGCAGCGTGTAGGTCCCGTTCGCGGATCCCGTCGTCAAACGTCCCGAGAGCTTAAACCCCACCACGTACACCGGTAGCTCGGTGTCGTAGTGCCCCATTTTCCGGAGGGGGTTCCGGGTGCCGATGCCGGGCGTTCCGGGCGTCCCACCCGTGAATGTGATGAAGGTCACCCCTCCCCCGTTGGTGGGGCCGTCCGCCGCGATGCATCGGACGTCCGGACAGAGCGGCGAAGGGTTGAACTGCGAGTTGGCGATCACCGAATCGGCCCCGATACCACTGAAGTTCTGGGCCGCTGTTCCGCCGTTGAGCAGAATGCACACATCCCCTGCCGCGACGTTGGGCACCCCATTGCCGTTGACGTCCAGGACCACAACCTTGATCCGGGCGTTGTTCGGTAGACTGGAACCGCCGTCATTGTTCGGGCACATTCGGAACAAACGGATGGCGGCAGTTCCTTCTGTCAGGGCCATCGGCGCTTCGATCGAGAAACTTCCCGCCGGTGCGCCCGCGGGGTCCGGGTCGCCGGCCTGGGGCACGTAGTACGACCGGGAGATGTCGGGCACACCCGCCAAAGCGGGTCCCGCGATCCCCTGGATGATGAGCAACACAAGCAGCGCGACAACGAGTCTCCACCGTTCACGCATTCCGGTTCCTCCGCTGGGGCTTCCGCCCGCAGCATGGTTTGTCCGATCCCGCGTGCTCGCCTGTCCCGGACGAGGCGTGGACTCGAACAGTTATCCGCCGACCGGCTGTGAAGCCCCGCGTCCCGGTCGACGCCTCCAGAGCTCAACCCGGGGCCCGTGTGCCCCAGAGTGGACGGGAGATCCCGTAATCCCACCGCCCGGTGAACCGCCCTCGAGCGGCTCATCGGGTCCGCGCACCCCAACAAGAAGGGGCACGACAGATCAAGTCGCGCCCCTTCGTAGTCCTATGTCCGCCCGATTCGGGCGGCTCGTCGGTCAGCCGTTGTAGTTCACTGCGATCAAATACCTCGCGTCTCTCTGAACAAGCATCCCTGGCCTGTTGCAAGCTGCTGGCGCGTCCGGTTCAGTACGGAGGGGGGGAACCGTTACGCCTCTCTTCCTCTACTTACGGGTTGTTCGGGCTATCGCAGTCGTGGTTCAAGTGACTGGTGATGATGTTCAGGTCCGTCGCCGTCACGCCACTGAGAGAGTCGAAATCCTTCCAGTAGCTGATCGCGTTGTTGATCCCAATCCCGTTCGCGATCCCGTTGAAGTCCGTCACCGTCACGGCCTCACCCTGATTCAGCGTCGTCCCCAATCCACCCGTCCAGTCGATGC
>DATGVG010000166.1:0-2753 GCA_035300625.1 Candidatus Limnocylindrales bacterium | reverse complement strand
GGCATAGAGGGTGAACCCGCCGTCTCCCTTGGCCTCCTCGAGCAGCGCCGTCTTGCCGGCCGCCGTGAACAGCTTCGCCGAGCCGTCCCAGTCGATCGCGACGGAGCCTCCCGCCGGAACGTGGAGCGGCCCCCACAGCTTGATCCCGCTCGACTGCACGGTAGCGGCGGTGGTGAGGACCGTGAGATCCCGCGTCATCCAAACTTCCACGTTGATGTCGGTGACGCCCGTGTTGTGGAAGGTCCCGAGGACCGCGAAATCGGCGATGTCCTTGAGCTTGTCCTTGTGCTTCTTGTAGTCGGCGTTCGTGCTGAGGTCGACCTGGTCGCCGATCAGCCCCGTGGAGCTGGTCGCGGACACGTCGGGCAGGTCGAAGTTGATCAAAATCTGTCCCGAAGTCAGGATGCACCCCGGCGCGAGGAGCACGAGCGCCAGGCACGGCAGAATCCATCGAAGATTCTTCATCGCGCCTCCGTCAGGGTCAAAGGCTGTAGGTGAGGCCGACCGTCGCGTTCGCGAACTTGCGCGACGTGTCGCCGGTGACCACCATGTTCAGCTCGCCGCGGAGCTGCAGGGAAATCTTGGGCATCGCGTTGATTCCCATGCCCAGCCCGAAGTTGTAGGCCGTTTCCTTGATCTCGGGGGTTCCGTCGCGCACCAGCTTGTGCGAGCCGATGCCGGCGTAGGGATGAAGGCCGAATCCCAGCCCCAGGGCCGTGCCCAACAGCGCGTTCACGCCGTACCCGGTGTGATCGAAGCCGTCGCGCGTGTACTTCACGCCGCCGATCGTCTGTTCGCCGTGGCCCAGGTGGGAGGTGAGGTAGTAGGGCTCGACCGTGATCATGGGAATTACCTTGAGCGGAACGCGCAGGCCGTAAACGGGGCCCTGGCTGACGTCATCTTGGAGAATCGGAAAGCTCACGCCGCCGTAAGCGCCGACGCCGATCCCGATCGGCGCCGCCTGGGCGATTCCCGCCGTCAGAGCCAGTGCCATGACTGCAAGAACGGCTCGTCTCATGTCACCCTCCTGGGTTGTTGGTGCGATCAGGCGGAGAATGCGTCCAGAAGCCGTCCGGGTCAATGGCGCGGAGCGCGGCCACCTCGTCGTCCGTGAACGGCCGCGTGAGCCCGATCGGCTGCGCGATCTGGGGCTCCCACGACATCCCCGCGAGCACGTGGTCCACCGAGACGCCGGGGTAGACCTCCGCGAGATACGCTTCCTCGATCGCCGCGTCGAAGCGGAACACGGCGTGCGTGGAGACGATGGCGCTGGGCCCGCCGGGCGGGAGCCCGACGCGCGCGCGCCAGCCGGGGCCGTCGCCGCGGCCCGGTGAAGTGCGGAAGGAGACGCGCGGGACGAAGCGGCGTTTTTCCTGGGGCATCAAGATCACGCTCCGCCGCGCGAGCGAGAGGATATCGGCCGCGCCGCCGCTTCCCGGGAGCCGCGTGAGCGCGCCGTCCGGGGCGCGCACCTCAGTCGAGTTCAGGTTGCCGTAGCGGTCGACCTCGGCGCCCCCGAGGAGGCCCAGGTCCACGCGCCCCGCCGAGAGCATCCCCATCACGTCGAGGGTGGTCGAGGCCATGGTCGCGCCCAGGATGTTGGGGGGGTCGCCCATCGTGAACAGTAGCTCGCGCGCCGCTTCCTCGCGTAGGAGGCCGTTCTCGTAGAGGGCCACCGCCCGCGGCGCGTGGATCTTCTTCGCCACCAGATATGCGAGGAGGGGGAGCCGCGTTCCCACGAACACGGTCTCCCCCTCTTTGATCTCGCGCGCCGCGCGAAGCACCATCCGCTCGCGTGGAGCGACCGGCGGGTTCACGCGAGCGCTGTTACTTGCCGCTGAACTTGGCCGGCCGCTTCTCGACGTACGCGGTCAGGCCTTCCTTCGCGTCCTCGCTCTGGAAGAGCTGCTGCTGCAGCTCGCGCTCGATCGCGAGGCCCTCGCCGAATGCGGCCTCCAGCCCCGACTGCACCGAGCGCTTGATCCGCCCGACCGCCTTCGACGCCTTGTTGGGCGGCGTGAACTGGCGCGCGTAGTCCATGACCTTGGCCTCGAAGCCCTCGGCGTCCCACACGTGGTTCACCAGGCCCATCTGCTCGGCCTCTTCGAAGGAGAAGGTCGTGCCGGTCGCCATCAGCTCGATGGCGCGCGACTTTCCGATCAGGCGCCCCAGCCGCTGCGTTCCGCCGGTCCCCGGCAGCACGCCCAGCGTGACTTCGGGCAGGCCGATCTTGCCCGCGCCCTTCTTGGCAATTCGAATGTCGGCGGCCATCGCGATCTCCAGCCCGCCGCCGACGGTATGGCCGTTCAGCGCCGCGATCACCAGCTTCGGGGTCTGCTCCAGGCGGTTCAGCGTCTCGTTCGCGTGGAGACAGAAGTAGTACTTGAAGACCGGGTTCGCGCCCTGGAGCATCTTGATGTTCGCGCCCGCGCAGAAGAACTTGTCGCCCGCGCCGCGAAGCAGGATCACGTGGACGTTCTCGTCGAACCGCGCCTTCAAGATCGCCTCGTCCAGCGCGCGCATCATCTCGTAGGTGTAGGTGTTCGCGGGCGGGTCGCACAGCTCGAGAACGGCGACGCCGCTCTCGGTACGGTAGGTGCAGAGGCCGCCTGGCGCGGCCATGGTATCGGGGGTCACGGGTCGCTCCTCCTGGGTCGTATGGCTCGATCAATCGTGCCCGGAGCTTACCCCCTCCCGGCGGACTCCGCCAGCCTCTACCCCCACGCGTCCGGCGGGGCCGCCGGCCCGGGCGT
>DATGVG010000165.1:0-2040 GCA_035300625.1 Candidatus Limnocylindrales bacterium | reverse complement strand
CGGCGAGATTCCGTTCGGGGAGCGCTTCGACGTCGTCACCGCGTTCGACGTGATCGAGCACGTGCCGTCGCTGGATGTGGTCGCGTCGGTCGTGCATTCGAGATTGCGCGAAGGGGGGCATCTGATTTTCGTTGTTCCGGTGTACGACGGCCCGACCGGACCGATCATCCGCCTCCTGGACAAGGATGTGACTCACGTCCACAAGAGGTCGCGCCACTTCTGGCTCCGGTGGGCCCGGGAGAACTTCGTCCTGCTGGAATGGTGGGGCGTCTATCGCTACCTCTTCCCCGGGGGCCACTACATGCACCACCCGACACGGGTATGGCGCCGCCTCACCCCCGCGATCGCTGTCCTCGCGCGAAGGAGGGCGGAGTGAGCCGGAGAGGTAAGAAGCGGGTGAGCCGAGGAGACGAAGGTCGGCGAGCGGGCCGAGGGGAGGCTGGCAGGCCGTCCGGCCGCGCGGGAACGCCGGGGCCGGGCCTGGCGCGGGTGGAGTGGGGAGTCGCGATTCTCCTCAGCGTAATCGTGATCCTACTGCACATCGGTTTCTTCACGCACGCCGGCCCCCTCTGGCGCGACGAAGTCACCAGCGTGGACTTTGCCGCCATGCCCTCGATGTCGGCGATCCAGGAAGCTCTCCCCTACGACAGCTTCCCGCTGCTCTCCACAATGCTCCTGCGCGGGTGGATTGCGGTGGCGGGTTCCGGCGATCAAGCCGTCCGCGCGTGGGGGTTGGTGGTTGGAATCGCGTTGCTGGGGGCCCTGTGGGTAACGAGCCGGCTCCTCGGTTGCCGCACTCCGATGATCGCGCTGGCTCTGTTCGGCTTGAACGCCCTGGCCATCCGCGCGACCGGCTCCATCCGGCCCTATGGCGTCGGGATGGTCTTTATCGTGCTGGCCCTCGGGTTGTTGTGGAGGGCGATCGCCGCTCCGACTCGATGGCGATTTGTTGCCGCAGCGGGCGCCGCCATCCTCAGCGTCCAGTGCATGTATCCCAACGCGTTCCTTCTTTTCGCGATGTGCCTGGCCGGCGGGGTTGTCGCGCTGCTGGCGGGAAAGCGCGGGACAGCCGGGGCGGTCGTGCTGGTGGGGGTGGCGGCCGCGGCGTCACTGCTCCCCTATTGGCCAAGCATTCAGGTGGCGCGCGGCTGGAGCGCCCTCAACGACTCCGCCACGACTCTGAGCCAGCTGGTGCGGATGCTGTTCGAGGCGCTGGAGTCGGGCAACGCCGTCGTGCGCGCGTACTGGATCGCGATGGTTGTCCTGTCCTGCGCCATCGCGGTGAGCATGATGCGCTCACGGACCCAATACCCCCAATCACCCCAGTCGCAACGCGCCCGGGCCGACGTCGCGCTATTCAGCGCGATCTTCATCGTGACTTCCGTGGCGGTCTTTCTTGCCGCGCTGCACGCCACCCACCTGCCGACCCAACCCTGGTACTACATCCCGCTGATGGCCGCGATCGCGCCGGCCCTGGACGCCAGCGTGTGCGCCATCACGCGCCGGACCGTTCAAAGGATCGCGAGGGTCGCACTTGCGATCTTGATCGCGATGGCCGCGCTCGGCGGTTGGCGGCTCGTGCTCGAGCGCCGCACCAACGTCGATCTCGTCGCGTCAACCTTGGAAAAACAGGCCATTCCCGGCGATCTGATCCTCATCGACCCGTGGTACCTCGGCGTCACCTTCCAGCGTTACTACCACGGGAAGACCGAGTGGACGACGCTCCCGGCCATCGAGGATCTCCGCATCCACCGGTACGATCTCCTCAAGCGGAAGATGGCCAGTTCCGATCCGATCGGCCCCCTTCTGGAGAAGGCAACCCGCGCGCTCCAGTCCGGCCACCGAGTGTGGCTGGTCGGAGGGCTTCCACAACCGGGCGCGAACGGATCCCCGCCGGCGTTGCCGCCCGCGCCTCGGTCGATTCATGGATGGCAGAGCCGACCCTATCTCGAGTCTTGGGGGGACCAAGCGGCGAACGTCCTCGCCTCGCACGCCGAGCGAAGCGAGCGCGTTCTGGCCGCGGCGCCAGGCGTGAGCCCG
>DATGVG010000164.1:0-6364 GCA_035300625.1 Candidatus Limnocylindrales bacterium | reverse complement strand
CTTTCGCCGCGGCCGCACCGTCAACCGTCGCCGCGACCGCGTCGGCATCGCGCCGGATCAGCGTCGGAGGCGGATCGGAGCGCGCGGCCAGCGCGGCGAGTGGGGCCACGGCCTGGAGCGAGAGAAGACCGGGCGCGCGCCGCACCGGAAACTCGAGCACCAGCGTGTCGGGCGGCGCGCTCGTTCCTATCGGGCCTCCCGGGTACAGCGTCGCGATGGGAGAGGCGAGCGAGGCGGAACCCGGGAGGAGGGCGCCCCCGATGGCGCCGCCGAGGGTCCCCATCAGCGCCAGGGCCGCCGCGCGCTTCACGGCGACGCCCTCTCGATCGCGAGGATCTCGACCTCGCCGCGCTCCGGGTCGGCCACGGCCAGGCGGTCGCGAGCGCTCCACGCAAGCGCGCCCGGCCTCCAGGGGCGCGCGGCGCCGCCCATCACCCGCTCGAACACCCGGGACCCCGCCTGGCCGAACACCACGATCCGCTGCCCCGCGCCGTCCGCGGCGTAGACGTAGCCCCAGCGGTCGGACGCCAGCGCCAGGAAGGCCGCCGTTCCGGCGGAATCGGCGAGCGGCGCCGCGCCGGCCAGAGCGCCGCTGGCGCGGAAGCGGCGGAGCGCACCCGACACTCCGTCCGCGATCCACGTCTCGCCGTTGGCGGCCGACACGGCCGCACGGGGAACCGGCACCGAGTCCTCGGGCGTGAGAAAGCGGCCCGCGCGGTCGCGACTCAGAGACTCGTCCAGCCGGACCAGGTCGCGCTCGCGCGGCGCCACGAGCCAGAGACGGCCAAATGCGTCGAGCAGAAGGGAGGCCCGCGGGTCACGGGCCTCGGGCGCCAGGTCGGGGGCGAGCGGGTGCGCGGCGAGGAACGACCCACTCTTATCGTAAGCGAGAACCGCGGCGGAGGCGCGGTCGAGAACCAGGATCGAGCCGCGGGCGTCGGCCACCACGTCCCCGGGCTCGGTCAGCCCCGCGGCGTCCTCGCCGCTCACGGTGACCTCGTGGAGGAGACGCCCCTCGGGACTCACCTTCACCAGGCGGCGGCGGTTCGTGTCCAGGATGTACAGGGAGCCGTCGGCGTCGAAGGCCAGGCGCGACGGACGCGCCACGCCCCACGCTTCCAGCGTGGGTTGATCCAGGATCAGCTCGGAGCGAAGGGCGGAGGGAGGGCGCGCCTCGGCCTGGCGAAGCGCCGCCGCCGCATGGGCCCGCGCGGGAGCGAGGGCGGACGACACCGCGGCCAACGCGAAGAGCGCCGCGATCGCGGCGGCCCGGCCTAGAACGAGCGCGTGAGGTAGAGCCGACCGCTCCCGTCGGGGGCGGTGTCGGCGAGGAGGAGAAGCGGCGTGCCGTCGCCGCGGCGCTCGGAACGCGTCCCGCCCGACTGCTTCCTGCGGATGATCTGCGTGTCGATGGCGCTCAGAAGGCGGTTCGCGATGGCCGCCGCGATCGAGTACTTCGAGCGGTCGTAGGCGCGACGCGAATTCTCGCGCGTCAGGCGATACGAGGTGCGCGCTTCGTCGGAGCTCCACGACCACGCGCGATCGCCTGAAGGCAGCCGTTCGGCCACCCACTCGTCCTGCGCGGCCGGATCGGCCGGGAATTGGTCCCGCGCCTCGCGTCGAAGGGTCTCTTCGTACGCGTCGGCGCCGGTCCCCCGCGAAGTCTGGAATTGGCCGATGAGTTTCCAATAGGTGTCGTTCGCGCTGCTCACGCCTACGCCGGCGTGAAGCTGCGCCTGATCGATGTAGTTTTCCCTTCGAAGATGCCCCGCGACCTGGAACCAGACGAAGTGAGTCCAGATCGCCCCCTCCGCGATGAAGAACCCCGTGGCCCGCCCATGTTCGCCCAACGACATTTCCCCGGCCCCCGGAAGGAGCAGGGAAAAGAGCAGGGCTTTCCGGCTGCCGGCGCGTTTCCCGCCCTCCTCGGGACGAGGCACGGGCGCGGCGGCGTCGGGCGCTGCCGCTGCCTTGTCCACGGACGGAGCGCCGGCCGTGGAATCGGTGACGAGAGCGAGAAGAGACCAGGGCCGGCCGCCGGGCTTCGCAATCTGGGCGATCTTCACGATCGGGGAGGCGGCTTCGGCCAGAAGCGCGCCGCGATCGCAGAGAGGCGCCGCGCCGGCCGCTCCCCCGAGGAGGAGAAGGGCCAAGGCGATGGGTGCGGCGGCAGGACCGCTACAGCTTCTTTCGAATCTCAAACCCGACCGCGGTGTGGTCCGAGAAGGGCTTCGTTTGCAACTTGAGCTGGATATGGGTGTCATTGCCGAGTAAGCGCTCGCTGCGGCCTTTCAGCATTCGAAGCACGTCGACCGCCGATACGACCCGATTCAAGAAGCTGCCGACTACCGCGTAGCGGGCGTCCCTGAGGTAGTTGTTGCTGGCGTTCCGCATGCCGCGGTTGAAATTCCGATTCGCCTGATCGTCCCACCCCTGGGAGTAGGTGCTCAGCTTCACGATGTCCTCGTAATAATGCTGCTTGTTGTGCGCCTTGAAGTACTGAATGAGACTGTCGGCGCCGGCCTTGTCGGGGCCGGTGTAACTCGCCTGCCAGAGCGCAAGGCTCCAGTGCTCGTCCGCATGGGCGATGTACTGGTCCTCTTTCGACGTGCCCCGTTCGTGGTAATAGAAGTAGGTCGCCCACACCGCGCCCTCCATGCCGATGTGCGCCCATCCCCGCTTGCTCCCCGCATAGAGATGGCCTGCTCCCGGAAGGAGCACATTGTAAATGAAGGCGCGGCCGGGTGACTTGTGCACTTCGTAGTGGAAGGGCGGCGACGCCACGCCCGCGGAGGCGGCTGCCATATCGGCAGGCGTGGAGGCAACGTTGGAGTCGGCGATAGCGCGCTGGGCCAGCAAGATTTCGCACGTGGGCATGGGGGTGAAATCGAGGGTCGAGGCAATACCCACCCCTGTCCACAAGAGGAGACAGAGGAAACCAGCGGGTACAGCCATCTGGCGTCCGAGGTAGCGCAGGATGCGTGATCCTTCTGCCGGCGAAAGTCTCTGCGAACTCAATAGTTGATTATACCCCCATCAAAGCTATCGGACAACCGCGAACTTGCTGAAAGCCACCTCGCTCGCGCTGCCACGCTTCACTTCGATACGTACCAGGTAGATACCGCTGGCCAACTGACTCACCGGAACCCGGGCCACGTTCTCCGCGGGCTGCGTTGGGCCCGAAAGCCGGCGCACTTCGTTGCCAAGAGGGTCGAGAATCCGGATTTCGACCGACCCGACACCGTCGGCGAGCCTATAGGCAATGCCCATATCCGCCCCCCGGGCCGGGTTCGGGTATGTGTAGAGCGATCCCCGTGCCAAACCCGTGGGTAGGGCCGTAATGACTGGAAGATCGGCGTCTCCGACCACCGAGGTATGACGCCGGTTTCCGGCGTATCCGATCCAGGGCGACCTGCGGGATGTCCCGTCCGCGGTCGCAAACGCGCTGTCGGCACGAACCCCGATCTGGAACGCGTTCCAGAGGCCGTCTCCTCCCGCGGCCACGACGTGCTCCCACGCGGGGCCGGGCGGGTCCGGAGGATTGGTCGCGTCGTTCAGGGATAGGAAGAGCGGCGAGATCTCGCTTCCGGGCTGGCTCGCGATGGGCCAGCCAGGAAGCGCGCGACCGTCAGCCGCCAGCGCGACGAGGGTGCCGTTCCTCGCCGCGACGAGAAGCTCAGGCGCTCCGTCGCCGTCGAGATCGGCCACGACGGGAGAGCCGGTTCCCCCCACGGCATCCGGTCCGTAGCGGCTGGCGAGCGACACCGGCCACCCCGGCGGCTCGACGCCGTTTCGATTCCACCGGTGGACGTACCCCAGGTCGTCGACCGCGAAGATCTCTGGATAGCCGTCGCCGTCCAGGTCCCCCGCCGCGGCCGCTCCCTTGAGACGCGCGGCCACCGAGACCGGCCATCCCGGCAGCTCCCGCCCGGTCAGATCGAGCGCGTGCACGACGCCCCGTCCGTTATCCACGACGACCACCTCCAGATTCCCGTCCGCGTTCCGGTCGAGGTCGACTCCGAGGAGGTAGGGGCGGAAGTTCGCGCCCCCCACGCTCCAGTGAAGATCGGTCACGGTCGGATCCTTCCCGAGCGGACTCGTCACGCGGACGACCCCGTTCTGGAGGGCATACGCCACCAGGTAGCTCCCCGGCGGACCCTCGAACCGTCCCACCGCCAGATTCCCGACGACGGGCTGGGTGACCCGCAACGAGCCCACCCGGAGCGTGTCGGAGATGGGGCTGACGAACGGCGGGAATGAGGCGCTGTCCGTGCCCGCGATCGCGAAGATGCGCCCGTCGCTCGTCCCCACCAGCACTTCGCGGGTGGGACTGAGCGCGGGTGCGGTGGTGGCAGTGACGCCGGCGCCCAGGGAGGGCGGCCACCCGGCGAGGGGGATGGACGCGGCCGAGTCAGGCGAGTTCGCGCGGAACGCGTAGACCGCGCCGTCCTGGGCAGTCGCGACGACCGCCGCGCCGTGGGACGCGAGCGGATTCGATCGGAAGAGACTGTCGGCGAAGAGCACGGGACCGCGGAGGGGCGCCGGGAGCACGGCGAACCGGCCATCGGCGTTCGCGGCGTAGAACGGGTCCCCCTGCGAGGTCCAGGCCAGGATCACGCTGTCGGCGGAGGCGACCACGTTCCGGTTCCCGTCCCGGCGCAGGTTGCCGTACGTGGGCGGATCGCCGCTCAACCCGGCCTGCGTGAACACGGGCCAGCCGAGGGCCCGCCATTCGGAGCGGATCCCGATCCCCATGTCGTTTCCGGCGGGAGATCCGACGGTGATCGCGACGTGACTCTGCGCTCCGCCGTTGGTCGTCGTCGAGGGGCTGGTGTCGGGCGCGAGCCGCGTGTGGTTCCCCACGAAGTATGGGTCGTAGGGGCCGCCGAAGAACCAGCGCGAATTGGGATCGCCGATGTCCTGGATGCCGTCGGCCTCCATCACCGCGACGCCCCGTCTCGCGGGATTGGAGTTGACGCCGTAGTCCGGCGGAATGTTCGGGCCGAAAAGCACCGTGTTGTCGATGTGCCAGACCAGGATCCCCTGGCCCGGAAGCAGGAAGTCGTATTCCTTGTCGCCCAGGGAGTCGGTCGCGTCGGCGCTGGAGAGCCCCGGCCCCAGGATCACGTTCGTCGTCGAATCGCGATCCAGGTAGACCGTGTTGTCGCTGTTCAGATCGGTCTCGCGGTTCTCGATCAGGTAGTACTCGTCCCCGCCCAGCGGGACGTAGAGGATCCGGTCCGCCATCTCGGTGGCGCGAAGCGTCGTGCTGTCGCTACGACCCGGATCGAACAGATCGAGCTTGTCCGGCCAGAGGAGGGTCTTGCTCCACGGGTCCAGGCTGGTCGGGATGACGCCCGTCGCCTCGGACAGGGCGCCCGTCTTCTGATCCTGGACCGTCGTGCTCAGCAGGTACCCGGAGTCCATGTTGCTCCAGATCCCCACCGCCGGGAAGAACGTGTTGACGTCGTAGAGGTCGACCAGACCCTGGGTGTGGCCGAACTCGTGGCCCATCGTCCCGTTCAGCGCGCTCAGGTAGCCGTCCTGATTCTCCGTCTCGGGCATGACGACGCCGCCTTTGATGGCCACTGCGCCACCGTTTACAACGACCGAGTCGGGATCGAGGTTGATTTCGAACGTCGGGAAGTCCCGAGGACTGTCCCCGCGCAGGTCGGTCTGGAAGTCGGACCCAGCGTGGAACAGGGTGACCACATCGAAGTCACCGAAAGGAATCGAGTCGGTCTGGTCCGCCTTCCGGACTGCGTCCTTGAAGAAGCGCTTCGCCTCGTTGAACGACTGCTGCCCCAGCGTCCACGGACCGTAATCGCCGGTGTCGCCCAGGCGATAGGTCAGCGAGTCGACCTTCGGGTAGACGTCGTACTCGATGATGAGGTTGCCGTAGGAGGCGAACTTCCAGTAGCGCTTGAGCGCCTCGAGGTGCGACACGAAATACGCGCGGTTGTGGGGCGGTGGATCGATCGGGATGCCCAGCGCCTTCCCATCCCGCAGGTCGAAGCGTCCGTCCGGGGTGGTGGTCTGCGCGCCCAGCCGGTCCGTCTGAAAGTCCACCCGCAGCCCGAGCACGCGCACCGTCTCCGGCACGCCCGCGAAGGCCACCGTGCGGGCAAGCCGCCCCGTGGCCAGGGACGGCGCCAAGAGCGGCGGCCGGCCGCCTGTGATCCACGGGCCGCGCCGACCGGCGCCCAGGTGGTGCGGGAAGGCATGGGCGCGCTCCAGCCGGAGCGCGGCCACGGAGCCGGGCGCGGGCCGGGACGCGGCGGCGACCGGCGGGCGCGAAATCTTGAGCTGGCTGGCGCTACCCGGCCTGCCCGGGGCCGCAAGAAGAGAAGGAGCCAGGCCCATG
>DATGVG010000163.1:0-34369 GCA_035300625.1 Candidatus Limnocylindrales bacterium | reverse complement strand
ACCACTCGCTGGAGCGGTCACCACAGGGCGCCGTACTTGACCATCTGCGGGCGCGCGGCGCCGGGCGGCGCGGGGACGACGAGGCGGATTCGGTGGAGCGCCACGCCCGGCTCTTCGACCCCCCGAGTCGCCCGCGCGCTGGTCGTGACCAGGTCGCCGGGACAGCGGACGATGGCGCCGGCCGCGATCTTCGTGAGCGGCGTCCAGACGATCGCCGAGTCGCATTCCGCCCCGCGCACGGGGAGCGGGCCCAGGTAGTAGCCGATCCCATTCTCGGCCAGGTAGCGCCCCAGCCCTTCCCTGCGCAGGCGGCTGTCGAAGTCGAAGTCCCCCATCAGCCCGTCGGCGGGAACGATCCGGAGCGAGGTGTAGTAGGCGAGGGCTCCCGGATAGTCGAAGACCAGCACGCCCGCCCCGCGCGGGAGGTTGGCGTCCATCCACCGCGCGAGTTGCAGGGACCAGCGGTCCTGGGACGTCCCGGGGAGGAGCTGGATCACGAGCTGGTTGTGCGACGCCGCGTCCGCGTTCTGGTAGCGCGCCCATCCACGGACCACCCCCCACGCCACCAGCAGGGCGACCATTGCCCCCGCGGCCACCCTCCAGGCGCGGGGTTCGATCCGCCGGGAGAGCGCGTCCGCGCCGAGCGCGATCAGGAACGCGAGGAGGATGACCCCGGCGACGTAATACCAGGACCAGTGCGTGTGGTGGTCGGTGAAGACGGCGATGTACACCGCGTGGGCCAGCACGCCGGCCGCGAGGGGCCCGAGGACCAGACGGTGGAGGCGCGGCGATCGGGGGTGCGCCAGAACCGCGCAAGCCGCCAGGGCGCCGGCGAACGTCATCAGCCCCAGCGTCCCCAGATTCCGCAGATCCGGACGCGGCTGTGGGAACGTCGACTTGATCGCCCCGCTGATCGGGACGAAGTGGCCGAAGACCGCGTGGTTCCAGACGAGGTACGGGAGCGCGAGCGCCAGGGCGGGCGCCGCGATCCACGCGAGCGCTCCCGCGCGGCCCCCAGGACGCGGCGCGCCGTACCACGCGGCCGTCACCGCGGCGGCCGCGACGAAGAAGACGTTGTCCAGCCGGGCGAGGAACGCGAGGCCGAGGCAGAGGCCGAGGAGCAGGGCGTTCCGCCGCGACGGAGCCCCCAGGTAGCGGATCAGGCGGAAGAGGCTCGCGAGCAGGAAGAATCCGTTAACGTGGGCTTCCGATCCGTACTGCCCGGTCAGGAAGTACGCGGCCAAAAGCGGCACCGGGAGGAGCCACGATCGGATCCCCAGGGAGCCGGCCGCGGCCAAGAAGAGCGCGATCGCCCCGGTAGCGAGCGCGGCCTCGATCGCGAACACGATCCGGAGGGCAAGGTCCCGGTCGTCGCCCGCGATTGCCTCCGCGAGCACGCAGGGGCCCATCCAGAGCGGGTGGTACCCGTTGGTCGGCGTCACCTGATTGAATGTGCTGCCGTGCCCCGCGGCGATGTTCCGGGCTACCTGCAGGTAGAAGAAGGAGTCGTCGGTGGGAAAGCGCCGGGGGGCCATCTGGGCCGGCAGCACGTAGGCCGCCGCGAGGAGGACCACGGCCAGGGTAGAGGCGCGCTTCGTGCGCATGCGGGGCCAGTCTACAGGCGCGAAGCGGCCGGTTGCCAGTCCGGGGCCGGCGTGGTACGATCCAGGTCGCGTCGCGGAAGAGCGCGACGCCCGACCCTTGAAACTAGTTCCGAGAGGCTAGAAAGGGACCCGGCCGCCCGTCGCCTTGTCGCGGAAAACGGCCCGAGCACCCCCTTCTGGCCCCAGCCCGAAGAGGGGTTTTTTCATGCCCGCCGGAGGCGCCGTGGAGCAGGTCCGCGAAAAAACCGAGCTGATCGACGGCGAGGGCCTGGGCCGGGCCATCTCCCGCATCGCCCACGAGATCATCGAGCGAAACGGCGGTGCGAAGACCATCGTTCTGGTCGGCATCCGCCGCCGCGGCGTCCCGATCGCGAAGCGGATCGCGGGCAAGATCCGGGAGTTCGAGAACGTGGAAGTGCCGGTGGGGGCCCTGGACATCACCCTCTACCGCGACGACCTCCAGATGATCGCTCACCAGCCCGTGGTCAGCGGCACCGAGATCTCCTTCGACATCGACGAGCGGGTGGTGGTGCTGGTGGACGACGTGCTCTTCACCGGGCGCACCGTCCGCGCGGCGCTGGACGAGCTGATCGACTTCGGCCGGCCGCGCGCGATCCAGCTGGCCGTGATCGTGGACCGGGGGCACCGCGAGATCCCGATCCGCGCCGACTTCGTCGGCAAGAACGTCCCCACCTCCAAGCGCGAGGTGATCATGGTCAACGTCCAGGAAGTCGACGGGCACGACGGCGTGTCGATCGGGGAGCTCTTGCCATGATCGGCCACCGGAAAGATCTCCTGGGAATCGAGGACCTGGGCGTCGACGAGATCGTCTCGATCCTGGATACCGCGCGCACGTTCCGCGAGGTGCTGGACCGGCCGATCCCCAAGGTCCCCTCGCTGCGCGGCCTGACCGCGGCGAACCTCTTCTTCGAGGCCAGCACGCGCACGCGGCTGTCCTTTGAGCTGGCCCAGAAGCGGATGAGCGCCGATACCGTGTCCTTCCAGTCCACCGGGTCCAGCGTTTCCAAGGGGGAGACGCTGAAGGACACCGCCCGGAACATCGAGGCGATGGGGATCCACCTGGTCGTGATCCGGCATCAGTCCTCGGGCGCGCCGCACTTTCTGGCGCGGAACCTGGACGCTTCCATCATCAACGCCGGGGACGGCACCCACGAGCATCCGACCCAGGGCCTCCTGGACATCTACACCATGCGGGAGAAGAAGGGGCGCATCGACGGACTTCGCGTGGCGATCATCGGCGACATCATGCACAGCCGGGTCGCGCGCTCGAACATCTGGGGTCTGACCAAGCTGGGCGCGTCGGTCACCATCGCGGGCCCCGCGACGATGATGCCGGCCGAGGTGGAGCGCTTCGGGGTCACGGTCGCGAAGAGCGTCGAGGAGGCGATCGAGGGTGCGGACGTCGTGAACATCCTGCGCATCCAGCTCGAGCGCCAGCGCGCCGGGCTCTACCCCTCGCTCCGCGAATACGCTCGCGTCTATGGCGTGACGAAGGAACGGCTAGCAGGGGCGCGGCCCGACGCGATCGTGATGCACCCCGGCCCCATGAACCGCGGCGTCGAGATCGCCCAGGACGTGGCCGACGGCGCGCACTCGGTGATCCTCGAGCAGGTCACGAACGGCGTCGCCGTGCGGATGGCGGTGCTCTACATGCTCGCCGGGCGGGACGTGCCGGCCGAGCCCTCCTCGGAGCCCGCGCCCGTGCCCCCATCGGCGCCCGGACGCGCGATCCTCGAGGCGAAGCGATGAGCCGGGCCGAGACGGCGGGCCGCGATCCGGCGATCCGCCCGATCTGCCTCAAGGGGGGCCGCATCCTCGATCCTTCCCGTGGGATCGATCGCGTCCAGGAGCTGTGGCTGGATCAGGGACGCATCGCCGGTCTGGGAGAGGACGCTCCCGCGGCACTTCGCTCCCGGAGCGACGTGGAGGTGATCGACGTCTCGGGCGCGGTCGTCAGCCCCGGGTGGGTCGACATCCACGTGCATCTGCGCGAGCCGGGGCAGGAGGACAAGGAAACGATCGAGACCGGGACGCTGGCGGCCGCCCGAGGCGGTTTCACGACGGTCGCCTGCATGCCCAACACCGATCCTCCGCTGGACGACCGGCCCCGGGTCGAATACGTGATCCGGCGCGCGCGCGAGTCGGGCCACGCGCGCGTCCTCCCGATCGCCGCCGTCACGCGCGGCCAGGCCGGAGAGGCGCTCACCGACATCGAGGACCTGGTCCTGGCGGGCGCCGTCGCCTTCTCCGACGACGGGAAGCCGGTCCGAAACGCCGAAATAATGCGGCGGGCGCTGGAGCTGACCCGGCCTCTGGGCGTGCCCGTGATCCAGCACGCGGAAGACCCCGACCTCAAGGGATCGGGCGTGGTCCACGAGGGGTGGACCTCCACGCGGATCGGGCTCAAGGGGATCCCCGACGTCGCCGAGTCGGTGATGGTCGCGCGCGACGCGCTCCTCGCCGAGCTGACCGGCGGGCGCGTCCACGTGGCGCACGTGAGCGCGGCGCGGTCGGTCGAAATCATCCGGAAGGCGAAGGCGCGCGGGATCGCCATGACCGCCGAGGTCACGCCGCACCATCTGGTCCTGACCGACGAGGCGGTATCGGGCTACGACACCAACACCAAGATGAATCCGCCTCTCCGCTCGACGCGCGACCGCGAAGCCCTGATCGAGGGCGTGGTGGACGGCACGATCGATTGCCTGGCGACCGATCATGCGCCGCACACCGAGATCGACAAGGACAACGACTTCGATTCGGCGCCATTCGGCATCATCGGCCTCGAGACCGCGCTGGGGCTGTATCTGAAAGCGCTGGTCGAGCCGGGGCACCTCACGCTGCCCGAGCTCCTCCTCCGGATGACGCGGAAGCCGCTGGAGGTGCTGGGGCGGCGCGGCGGGACCCTGGAGGCGGGGGAGCCGGCCGACGTGACCGTGTTCCATCCGGGCGAGCGATGGACCGTGCGCGCGGCGGAATCGTCTTCCCGCTCCCACAACACGCCCTTCGACGGCTGGGAGCTGTCGGGGAGGATATGGCTCACGATCGTGGGCGGCCAGGTCACCTGGCGGGAGCAGGCTGCCCTGGCGAGCGGCCGATAGCCCGTCGGCGCCCTCCGTGGTAGCATCGCTAACTCATGCCGAACCAGCGTCCGGGAATGTTCCGTTCCCGAATCCTCGTCCCCATCGCATTGCTCGCGTTCGCCGGATGCGCCTACTACAACACGTTTTACCTCGCCAAGCGCTACTACAAGGACGCCCAGAGGGAACAGGATCGGAGCGTTTCCGAAGGCACGTCGGTCGGGGCCGCGACCAAGTACGAGCAGGTCGTCCGACAGTGCTCCAAGATCCTCTCGGATTATCCGAAGAGCAAGTACGCGGATGACGCAACCTACCTCATGGGAGCGTCGCTCTACGGGAAGGGCGATTATGCCGGCGCGATCCGCCGGCTGGACGACCTGGAGACGAAGTTTCCGAAGAGTCCTTTCATCCCGGAGGGGCGCCTGGTGAAGGGACTGGCCCACTACCGGCAAAAAGACTACGCCGAGGCGGACTCGATTTTCTGGTCGCTCGACAAGGCCTATCCCAAGTTCTCCAGGCGCTGGGAGCTTTACTTCTACGAGGGAGAGAGCCGATTGGTGCAGAAGGATTACGCGGCCGCGACCGGGTGGTACCGCCGCGCGATTCGCGCCGCGGACGGGCGCCGCCAGCGCTCCGACGCGCTGCGGCGTGCGGGCGACGCGCTCTTCCAGGGGGCGCGGATGGATAGCGCCCAGCTCGTGTACGCCGAAGCCTTGAATTCGGAGGAGCGCCCCAAGCAGCGGGTGGATATCGTGCTCCAGCGCTCGGAGGCGCTCCGCGATCTGAAGCGCTACCCGGAGGCGCTCGATCTTCTGCAGAAGTGGCGGCCCACCGCGCTGGCCGAACAACGCGAGGGGGAAGTTCTGCTCCGGATCTACGAGCTGGAGGGGCTCGTCGGAAAGCCGAACGACGCGATCAAGGGGTACCAGCAGATCATCGAGCGGTTCCCCGGGACGAGCATGTCCTACGAGGCCCAGTTTCAGATCGGTTATCTGTATGAATCGGCGCTGGGGGACCTGGACCAGGCGGCGCGTGAGTACGACAAGCTGCACAATCTCGCCGGGGGGTCGAACCAGTTCGCCGCGCAGGCGCTACGGCGCTCCCAGAGCCTCGCGACGCTCCGGGAGTACCGGCAATCCCTGGCCGCCGACACCACGGGCGGGCGGGCGCGGACGGCCTTTCGCCTGGCCGAGGTCTATTACTTCGAGCTGGGGAAAACCGACTCGGCCATGACTCAATACCGCGCCGTTGAGGCTCTGTATCCCAAGAGCGTCTACGCGCCCAAGTCGGCCTATGCCCGCCTCTGGATCACGGCATTCGACCGGAGCGACACCCTGGGAGCCATGCAGCTCACCGACTCGTTGGCGGTGCGCTACCGGGGCACGCGCTACGCCGAGTCCGCCCTCTACCTCTGGAAGCGGTGGAGCGGGAGGTCCGACGATCGCACGGCCCTCTTCGATTCGCTTCTCGCCCATCCCGACACCTCGGCAGCCGGGCGCTTCGCCGAAGAAACCGAGCCAGCTCCCTCGAGCCCGCCCACCTCGGTGGTGCCGCCGACCTCGTCGGCTCCCGACAGCGGATACCAGGTGCCGCCGGCGCTGTTTGAGCAGCTCAAGGAGCGCGCGGATGAGGCGCAGCGTCGGCAGCGCGCTTCCCACGGGGGGCAGCAGCGGCGGCAGCCGGGCCCGGGGCAGCCGCCTCCTCAGCCGCCGCCGGCGGCTCCGGCGGACACGACGCGAGCCGCGGGTACCGCTCCGGCGGACACGACGCGCGGCACGGGGGCCGCTCCGCCGGACACTACGCGGCCGAAAACGGGTGGTTCCACCCCATGAAGCTGGTGCCGTGCGAAGTTTTCGAGAACCGGGAGCTCTCCCAGGGCAACTATCTCCTCACGCTCACCGTGCCGCGGAGCTTCGCGACGCCGCAACCGGGGCAGTTCGTCCACCTCCGCATCTCCGAGGAGGGGGATCCGCTTCTCCGGCGGCCCTACAGCCTCGAAGGGTTCGTCAGCCGGGGGCGGCTCCGCGCGGTTCGCATCTACTACTCGGTGGTGGGACGCGGATCGCGAATTCTGTCATGCCAGCCCAAGGGGACGTCCCTCGACCTCATCGGCCCCCTGGGGATCGGCTTCAAGCCGCGGCCGCGCCGCCTGCCCATCCTGGTCGCGGGAGGCCGCGGTGTCGCTCCGCTCCTTTTCCTGAGCCGAAAGCTGCGCGAGGCCAAGCGCCCCTACGTCTTTCTCTTCGGCGCTCGCTCGCGGAAGGAGCTGTACGGCGTCCGCGAAGTGCGGGGCGGGCGTCTCCACGTGGCCACGGATGACGGCTCGGTGGGCTACCCGGGAAACGCGCTCGACCTGTTGCGACGGGAGTGGGAGGGAGGCGGCCATACGCCGCTCCACGCCGAGATCTTCACGTGCGGCCCGCACGGCCTGCTCCACGAGGTGGCTGAGTTCGCGCGCGCCGAGGGGATCCGCTGCGAGGCGTCGCTGGAGGGCCCCATGGCGTGCGCCGTGGGGGCCTGCCGCGGCTGCCCGGTGCCGCTCGGGGGGAACGGCGGCGGGAACGGACGGTACCCCGCGATGTGCGTCGAGGGGCCCGTCATGGACGCGACCATCGTCGACTGGAGGCGTCTCCCGTGACCCCGTCGCGCGCGCCAACGCTTTCCGTCCGGATTGGCTCCCTCACGCTTCGGAATCCGGTGCTCGTCGCCTCGGGGATCATCGGGTACGGGACGGAGTACGAGGGGCTGGTGGATCTGAAGGCGATCGGCGGCATCGTCACGAAGACGGTGACCCGCCGCGCGCGCGGGGGGAATCCGCCGCCGCGCGTCGTCGAAGTTCCGGCCGGGATGCTCAACTCGATCGGGATCGAGAACCCCGGCCTCGAGGGTTTTCTCGAGACCAAGGTGCAGATCCTACGGAAGCTCCCCTGCGCGGTGATCGTCTCCGTCGAAGGGGAGGACACGCGCGAGTTCTGCGAGCTGGTGGACGGGGTCAGCCGGAGCGGGGCGGCGCATGCGATCGAGGTGAACATCTCCTGCCCCAACGTCGGCCCCCACGGCCTCAAGTACTCGACCGACGCCGGCCTGGCGCGCGAGGTGATGACCGCGATCCGCCCGCTCACCAAGCTGCCCCTGATCGCCAAGCTCACGCCCAACGTCACGCGAATCGGAGAGATCGCCCAGGCGTGCGAAGCGTGCGGCGCCGACGCGGTCTCGCTGGTGAACACGTTCGTGGGGATGGCGGTCGATTCGCGCACCCACCGCCCCATCCTCGGCACCGTCCTCGGCGGGCTCTCCGGGCCGGCGATCAAGCCGCTCGCCCTGGCGAAAACGTGGGAGACGGCGCAGGCAGTGGACATCCCGGTGATCGGGATGGGCGGCATCGCGAAACCCGCGGACGCGGTGGAATTCCTCCTCACGGGCGCGACCGCGGTGCAGGTAGGGACGGCGCTCTTCGCCGATCCCTCCCTGGCCGAGGAGTGCGTCCGCGGAATCGAGGAGCATTTGAGACAGATGGGCGCGTCCGCGGTGGACGAGCTGATCGGCGCGCTGGTCGTCCCGGAAGGGCGCGGCATGATCCGCGCCGGCCGCCAGGCGCGGCCAGCGGAATCGAGAGGAGGAGCATGACCGGAGCATGGGAAGGGGACGGATCGATGCACGTCCAGGACCGGCTGATCGTCGCGCTCGACCGGCCCGACTTGAAGTCGGCCCTCGAGCAGGTCGATCGGGTGGGAGACGCCGTGCTGTGGTACAAAGTTGGGCTGCAGCTCTATAACGTGGCGGGGCGGGCCGCCGTGCTTGCGCTGGCCGACCGCGGGAAGCGCGTCTTCCTGGACCTGAAGCTCCACGACATTCCGGCCACCGTCGAGCGCGCCGTCCGCGCCCTGGAGGGGCTGCCGATCGCGCTCCTGACGGTACACGCGAGCGGCGGGCCCGAGATGCTTCGCGCCGCGGCCGCGGCCGCGCGGTACCTCGCGGGCGTTCCGCGGGTGCTGGGGGTCACCATGCTCACGAGCCTGGACGGGACCGAGATCCCGGCCCTGTTCAACCCGAAGACCGACGTCGAGGAGAAGGTGCTGGCGCTGGCGACCTTGTGCGCCGAATCGGGAGTGGACGGGGTCGTCGCCTCTCCGCGCGAGATCCAGAGTCTCCGGCTGGATCACCCGTCGCCCTTCCTCGTCGTCACTCCCGGCATCCGGGGTCCGAACGACCCGGCGCACGACCAGAAGCGCACGCTCTCCCTGGCGGAGGCGTTCGCGCGCGGGGCCGATTACGTGGTGGTCGGGCGCCCGATCCTCGAGGCCCCCGATCCGCGCGCGGTCGTGGCCTCGTACCAGGAATCGCTGATCGCCGCTGCCAGGGAGAAGGCGGGAGCATGAACGTCCTGATCACCGGGATCACGGGCTTCGCCGGAAGCCATCTCGCCGACTACATCCTGGGCCGCGGCGACGCGACGGTCACCGGGATCCTCCGGTGGCGGAGCCGTACCGAGAACATCGAGCATTTCCGTGACCGGGTGCGGCTGGTGGAATGCGACCTGCGCGACGCCTCGTCGGTGCGGGACGTGATCGACAGCGTGCGGCCCGACTGGATCTTCCACCTCGCGGCGCAGAGCTTCGTCCCGACTTCCTGGACCGCTCCGACCGAGTCGTTGGCCACGAACATCCTGGGCCAGCTCAACCTGTTCGAGGCGGTGAAGAAGCTCCGGATCGCGCCCCGGATCCAGCTGGCCTGTTCCAGCGAGGAGTACGGGCTGGTCCACGAAAACGAGCTTCCGATCCGCGAGACCAATCCGCTCCGCCCGCTCTCGCCCTACGCGGTGAGCAAGGTGGGACAGGACCTCCTGGGCTTCCAGTACTGGATGAGCTTCCAGATTCCGATCATCCGGACGCGGGGCTTCAATCACGAGGGGCCGCGGCGCGGCCCGGTCTTCGTGTGCTCCGACTTCGCGAAGCAGGTCGCCGACATCGAGAAGGGGCGAAGGGAGCCGGTCATCCGGGTCGGGAACCTGGACGCGCGCCGCGATTTCTCGGACGTGCGCGACGTGGTGCGCGCCTACTGGCTGGCCCTGGAGAAGGGAGAGCCGGGCGAGGTGTACAACATCTGCACGGGGAAGGCCTGGACGATCCGCGAGATGCTCGACCTGCTCCTGGGGATGACCAAGATGAAGGTCAAGGTGGAGCAGGATCCGGCCCGCATGCGTCCGTCCGACGTGCCGGTCCTCCTGGGCGACTCGTCCCGGTTCCGGAAGCAGACCGGATGGCAGCCCGAGATCCCGTTCGAGCGGACGATGCGCGACCTGCTCGAATACTGGAGAGAGCGCTAGCCCTTGCGCACGTTCGTCACCGGCGTCGCCGGGTTCGTGGGGCGGCACCTGGTCCGCGCGCTCACCGTGGAAGGGCCGCTGGACCTCCACGGCGCCGACCATGGCGCACTCGACGCGATTCCCGAGCCCGAAGAGCTGCAGGCGGTGCTCCGCTCCTACCGCGCGCTCGACGTGACCGACGGCGACGCGGTGGCGGCGGCGGTGAAGGAGCTTCGCCCCGACCGGATCGTGCACCTGGCCGCGCAGGCTTCGGGCGCGCTCTCGCTGGAGCAGCCGGCGGCGACGTATCGCGTGAACGCCATGGGCGCCTTGCACCTGCTGGAGGCGGTGCGCGCGGCCGGCATTGAGGCGACGGTCCTGCTCGTCGGCTCCGCCGACGTGTACGGGTCTGGATCGCCGGGGACGAAAATCGCCGAGCAGGCGCCGCTGGATCCGCGAAACCCCTACGCGCTGAGCAAGGCCGCGCAGGACATGCTGGGCGAGCTGTACGCGTCCACCTACGGGCTCCGCGTGATCCGCACACGCACGTTCTCGCACACGGGGCCGGGGCAGAGCCCGCGCTTCGCCGTGGCCGGCTTCGCGCACCAGCTCGCACGCATCGCGGAAGGGCACATGCCGGCCGAGGTGCGCGTGGGGAACGTGGACCTGGTGCGCGAATACGGCGACGCGCGCGACGTGGTGCGCGCCTACATGGCTCTCCTCGATAGGGGAGAGCCGGGAGAGGCCTATAATGTCTGTACCGGTCACGGATATCGCCTCGGAGAGCTGCTCGAGCGGCTCATCCGGGTTTCGGGCGTGCGCGCGACGGTCGCGTCCGACCCGGCCCGGATGCGCGCGCGCGACGCCGACCACTTGGTCGGAGACCCGGAGAAGCTGGCGCGGCGCACCGGTTGGTCGCCGGCCATTCCCATCGATCGAACGCTCCTCGACCTCTACCGCGACGCGCGCGAACGCGTGCGGCGGGAGGCGGGACACTAGGAGGAACCTGTGCGAATTGTCGTAGTCGGTTCGGGGTACGTCGGCCTGGTCAGCGGCGCGGGCTTCGCGGACTTCGGAAACGAAGTGATCTGCGTGGACGTGGACGAGCGGAAGATCGATGTCCTGTCGCGGGGCGAGATCCCCTTCTACGAGCCCGGACTCAAAGATCTGGTCGTCCGGAACGTGCGGGAGCGGCGCCTGCGCTTCAGCACGTCGCTCCCCGACGCCGTCGAATGGGGCGAGGTCGTCTTCCTCTGCGTCGGAACCCCGTCGCGCGAGGACGGCGGCGCAGACCTCTCCTACGTCCTCGCGGCCGCGCGCACCGTCGCCAAGTCGATGACCTCCTACCGGCTGATCGTGCAGAAGAGCACCGTCCCGGTGGGGACCGGAGACCGGGTCACCAAGTGGATCAAGAAGTACGCGCCGCGCGGAGCCAAGTTCGACGTCGCGTCCAACCCCGAGTTCCTCCGGGAAGGCACGGCCGTTGAGAATTTCATGCGCCCCGACCGGATCGTGATCGGCGCCGACTCGCCGCGCGCCGCGGAGGTATTGCGCGAGGTCTACTCGCCGCTGTATCTCATCGAGACGCCCACGGTCGTGGTGAGCGTCCGCACGGCCGAATTGATCAAGTACGCTGCGAACGCGTTCCTGGCGACCAAGATCTCGTTCATCAATGAGATCGCGAACCTGTCGGAGGCGCTGGGCGCCGACGTGCACGACATCGCGAAGGCGATGGGCCTGGACCGCCGGATCGGACCCAAGTTCCTCCACCCGGGTCCCGGGTTCGGCGGGAGCTGTCTCCCCAAGGACACGCGCGCCATGCGGGAATTCGCCCGCAAGGCCGGGGTGCGTCTCCCGGTCGTGGAGGGCGCGATCGAGACCAACGAGGGGCAGCGGGTCCGCGCCGCGCGCAAGGTGGTGGCCGCGCTCACGGGGCGAAAGCCGCACATCGTCGCCGTGCTGGGCCTCTCGTACAAGCCGGACACCGACGATCTGCGCGAGGCGCCGTCCTTGGACCTGATTCGCACGCTTCTGCGCCGGGGCGTGAGCGTCCGCGCCTACGATCCCGCCGTGCGCGCCGACGCCGAGGGGCTCCCGAAGGGAATGCACTTCGCCCAGAACGCCTATGACGCCGCCAAGGGCGCCGACGTGATGGTGCTGGTCACGGAATGGAACGAGTTCAGGAGACTTGACCTGTCGCGCGTGAAGCGCGCCATGCGGGGGCGCGCCATCGTGGACCTTCGAAACGTGTACGAGCCGGCCACCGTCCGGCGCCTGGGCTTGACCTACACGTCGGTCGGGAGACCGTCATGAAGCTGATCGACGGCGTGAACGTGAAACCGCTCAAGGTGATCGCCGACGAGCGCGGCTACCTGATGGAGATGATGCGGAAGGACGACCCGTTCTTTCAGCGCTTCGGCCAGAGCTACGTCTCGGTCGCGTATCCCGGCGTCGTGAAGGGGTGGCACTACCACAAGGTGCAGACCGACCACTTCGTGATCGTGAAGGGGATGATGAAGGTGGTGCTGTACGACGACCGCGCCGGCTCGCCCACCAAGGGGCTGATCAACGAGTTCTTCATGGGGGAGCGGAATCCCGTTCTGGTCACGATCCCGCCGGGCGTCTGGCACGGCATGAAGGGGATCGGGACCGAGCCCGCGATGCTCGTGAACACGCCGACCGAGCCGTACAACTACGAGAAGCCGGACGAGTACCGCGCCGATCCCCACAAGAACGACATCCCCTACGAATGGTCGCGGAAAGATGGCTAAGGCGCCGGATCTGAAGCGCGCGCACGTGCTGGTCACGGGAGGCGCGGGCTTCATCGGCTCGAACTTCGTGCACCATCTGCGCCGCCGCTTCCCCGACGCGCGGATCACCGTATTGGACAAGCTGACGTACGCGGGAAACCTCGCCAACCTCGAGGCGGTGAAGGACGCGCCCGGGTATCGCTTCGTGCGCGGCGACATCTGCGATCCCGCGGCCGTCGCGGGCGCGATGGCGGGAGTGGACGTGGTCCTGAACTTCGCGGCCGAGACCCATGTGGACCGCTCGATCGAGGACGCCTCGCACTTCGTGCTGACCGACACCTACGGCGTCTACGTTCTCCTGGAGGAGGCAAGGAAGGTCGGCGTCCGCCGCTTCGTGCAGATCTCCACCGACGAGGTCTACGGCGAGATCCTGGACGGCGCGGCCAGCGAAGAGTCGCCGCTCCACGCGCGGAATCCCTACGCCGCCTCGAAGATCGGAGGGGATCGCCTCGCCTACGCCTACGCGGTGACCCACGGGGTGCCCGCGGTGGTGACGCGCTGCAGCAACAACTACGGCCCCTACCAGTATCCCGAGAAGCTCATTCCCCTATTCGTGACGAACGCCCTCGAGGGAAAGCCGCTCCCCGTCTACGGAAGCGGGAAGAACACCCGGGACTGGATCCACGTCGAGGACCATTGCCGCGCGCTCGTCGCCATTCTCCAGGCGGACGACGTGGAGGGGGAGACGTTCAACATCGCGGGCGGGAACGAGCGCTCGGTGCTCGAGATCGCGGCCGTGATCCTCGAGCGGCTGAAGAAGCCCGCAAGCCTCTTAGCGCACGTGACCGACCGCCCCGCGCACGACCGCCGCTACGCCATCGACGCCGCGCGGCTCACGAAGAAGACCGGCTTCAAGCCCGAGACGGGGTTCACGCGGGGGATCGAGGCGACGATCGACTGGTACGTTGCGAACCGACCCTGGTGGGAAGCGATCCGCTCGGGTGCCTTCCAGCAGTACTACGCGCGGACCTACGGGTCCCGGTAGCCCCCGAGCCGCCGAGACCGGGGGAGCCTTGCGCCGGCTGGTCCGCTCCACCGCGATCCTGGGCTTCGGCTCCATCGCGACGGTCATCGCCGCGATCGTGCGCGCGAAGATCCTCGCGGCGCGTCTGGGTCCCGAGGGGACCGGCGTCCTGGCCCAGCTTGCCTCGCTGACCGCCGTGCTCGTCCCGCTCGCCACGCTGGGCGTGGGAAACGGGCTGGTGTCGATGATCGCCGAGGCGCGCGCGGCCGGCGACTTCGCGCGGGTCCACGCGCTCACCCGGCTGGGAAACCGGATCGCCTGGGGCATCGGGGGCGGGCTTGCCGTGGCGGCCGCCGTGGCCTCCCCGTGGCTCGCGGCGGGGATCTACCGCGATTCCGGCTTCACGTGGGCGGTCCTCCTGGGCGCCGCGGCGGTTCCCCTCTCGGCGGCCGCTTCCGTGCACATCTCGATGCTCCAGGGGCATCAGGCCGTGCGCGCGATGGCCGGGCTCAGCGTGGCGATCGCCGTCGCGCAGATCGCCACGATCATTCCCTTGGCGTACCTGTTCGGGGTGAAGGGGGCGGTCGCGCAGCTCGTCGTGATCGCGGCCATCTGGGCCTGGTGGAGCGGGAGGCTGCTCGCGCCGCACACGCCCCGGGCGCCGCGAGCGGCTGGCGCGGGCGCGGGGGGCGCGGGCGCGGACGCCGCGGGGAGCCGCACGCTCCTGCGCCCCCTTCTCCGCTACGGGATCTCCTCGCTCCTGGTCGGGCTCTCCTCGACCCTCACCCTGCTCGTCCTGCGAAGCCTCCTCGTGGACAAGCTGGGGCTGGGTCCGAACGGCATCTACCAGGTCTGCGTCGGCGTGTCGGGGCTTCTCATGCCCACCATCCTGAACGCGATCACGGCCACCGTCTGGCCCGAGATCGCCGCGCTGCCGCGCGACCAGGACGCGGCTCCCACCATGCGGAGCGGCGTGCGGCTCGCCTTCCTGCTCACCACCGGGGCGTGCGCGGCCATCCTGGTCGGAGCGCCGATCTGGGTGCCTCTCTTCTACAGCGGCCGCTTCCTCCCGGCGCTCGACCTCTTGCCGCTGCAATTTCTGGGGGACTATTTCCGCGCGGCGGCGTGGATGTTCGGGATCTGGCTGGTGCCGCGGAACCGCCTCAAGCCCTGGGTGCTCTTCGACGTGGTTTACGGGGTCACGCTCTTGACCGCGTTCCTCCTGCTCGTCGACAAGGTCGGGCTCCGGAGCGTGGTGATCGGCTACGTCCTGGCGCACATGACCCATGCCGGGCTTCACTACTGGCTCGCCCGGCGCGCGGTCGGCTTCCGCCTGGGGCCCGACAACCGCCGGCTCCTCCTCGCGTCCCTGGCGCTGCTCCTGGGCCTTCTCGCGTGGACCCCGCGAAATCTGACCGGCGTGGCCGTGGGAGGAACGGCGCTGGTTGTCTGGGCGCTGATCGTGGTCCGCACCCGCGAGTGGCGGGCGATGCTGGACATGGCGCGGCGGCGCCTGGGCGGCGCGATCCCCGGTTAGGAGTGGGCGACGAAGTAGAAGTTGGCGCCCGTCTCGTATTGCTCGATGAAGGCGGCCCTGGATAGCGGGGCGCGGTTCGCGAGCCGGTCGCCGAGGAGCGAGACGCCCAGCCCGACATCCTGGAAGAAGCCGAACACCTCGTCGGGACCCGTGCCGAAGTGATTGGCTCCGCCCCTGCCGCACTCGAACACGATGGTCGGGCGACACCTCCGAATGGTGGAGGCGCCGCCTCGGAACACTCCCAGCTCACCGCCCTCCACGTCCACCTTGATGAAGCTCACCGTCATCTCGGGCGGAACGACTCTGTCGAGAGACTCGACCGTCACGGAGAGGATCTCGACCCGTTCGTAAGGCAGGTCGTCCAGACGGCGACGCAGGCCGCTCAGCGCCGGGTGGTCCCGCATGTGATAGAAGCGGGCGCTCGACGGGGAATCGCCGAGCGCGAATGGATAGACCTGTACCGTGGGAAACGCCCCGACCAGCGCCCCGCACTTGTCGGGAGTCGGCTCGAAAGCCAGGTGCCGGCCGCGAGGAGCCAGGCGGACCATGTGACGCAGCATGCCGCCCTCGAACGCGCCGGCGTCGATACAGCTGGAGCTCTCGTGAAGCACCCGCCGCATGATGGCGATCGTCTGCCAGTCGCAGAGACTATTTCGATGGCGCGTCAGCGCCGAATAGAGGCGCTTCGCGGGCTCTTCCCACCGGGTTCCGGTAAGGGCGCGCTTGGCAAGCTGGATCATGAGGGAAGCAGAGTACTGGAACGGCTCGGGGCGTCCTAGGGGTTGGGCCGTCCAAACGACCCCTTGGCCCGCCGTTCGCCGCGTGGCATCATCAGTTGCTTGACCTCCAACGTTGTAAAACCCGCTTGGTTTCAGCGCTGCCCCTGGGCCGTCCTCCTGCTCCTGTCGTTGACCGGGGACGGCGGGTCCGCGGCTTTGGCCGCGTCCCCCGCGGGGATCCCAGGCGAAATCGAAACCGCGCCGAGAACCGCGCCGTTGCTCGACCCCAGCCCCCCGATCGCGGGGCGCGTGGATCCCGCAACCTACCGCGTCGGCCCCGGGGACGAATTCGCGATCCGCTATTCGGACCTGGTGGACCCGCGAATCCTGCGCGTCGGCCCCGAGGGCGACCTGGTGCTTCCCGACGTGGGCCCGCTGTCCGTCGCGGGGCTCACGCTGAACGAGCTGGAGGCGCGGGTACGCGAACGCATGCGTCCGTACGTGCGCGGGCGCGGATTCGTCTTCTCGCTCTACCGGCCGCGGCGTTTCCGCCTCTACGTCACCGGGGAAGTGGAGCGTCCGGGCGCGGTCACGCTCCAGGCGCCCGTGCGGGCCTCGGAGGCGATCGAAGCCGCCGGCGGGGTAGCGTGGAGCGGCGCTCATCGCGGCATCCAGATCCGCCGCGGCACCGACACCCTGCGTGTGGATCTGGTGCTGGCGTCGCGTGGAGGCGACCTCGCCACCGACCCGCTGGTGTTCGAGAGTGATGTCCTCTTCGTGCCTCCACTGGGTCGCCACGTGGAAGTATTCGGCGCGGTTGCCCACCCCGGGCGCTACGACTTCGCAGCGGGAGACCGCATGAGCACGCTCGTCGCTCTGGCGGGCGGGGCGCTCCCTGAGGCGGCGCTGACCGACGCCACGATCGAGCGGTTCGACGCGGCGGGCGGTTCCGAGCGCGCGCCCGCGCACCTGGATCAGGCGCTCGCCTCGCCCGGCGGCGGGGGCGGCGACCCGGACCTCCGTGAAGGGGACCGCCTCTTCGTCCCCGGCCGCGCGCGCTGGATGCAAGGAGACGTGGTGGTGGTCGAGGGCGAGATCGCTCGCCCCGGGCCATATCCTATTCGGTCCGGCGAGGACCGGCTTCGCGCGGTGCTCGCCCTGGCGGGAGGATTCACCTCCTTCGCTGACAGCGCGGCGACTCGCGTGGAGCGGAGCGACGCGGCGTCGCGCGACACCGCGTTCCTCCACCTCGCCGAGCGGAGCCCCGATCTCCTCTCCGCGTCCGACCGCGAGTACGTGGTTACCGCATCGCGCGAGAGGCGCGCGATCTCGGCCAACGTGGGGAGGCTCCTCGCGCGGGGCGATCCGCTCGGGGATGTGCCGCTCCACGACGGCGACCGGATCGTGGTTCCGCGGCGCGTTCCGCTCGTATCGGTGCAGGGCCAGGTGAAGGCGCCCGGCTACGTGCCGTACACGCCCGGGCGCGACGTGTCCGATTACGTCAAGGAAGCGGGCGGCTACACCTCGCGCGCGCACCGGGGTCGCGTGAGCGTGACGCTGGCGGCGACCGGGGCGCAGGTGAGCGCCGACGAGGCGGGGGACCTTCGCCCCGGGGACGTGGTCTGGGTCCCGACGCGCCCGGACCGGAGCACCTGGTCCACGGTCCGGGACGTCTTGACCACGGCGGCGCAGGTTGCCACGGTCTATCTCGTGGTCCATCAGGCGACGAAATGAGCGCGGTGGGACCCGAATTCCGGGAAGAGCGGGCTCCGACGGTGGGCGACCTCGCCGACGTGCTCCGGCGCCGCCGCCGATTCCTTGCACTCAACGTGGCCGCTACCACCGTCGCTGCGGTCGTCCTCGCGCTCGTCCTGCCCAAGTGGTACGAGGCCCGAACGGTGCTTCTCCCACCGATGGAGGACGATCTTGGGGGAACCGCGGTCTCGCAGCTCATGCCGCGCCTCGGCGGGTTTCGGATTCCGGGCGCGCCGACGCTGGCGGATGTTTTTGTCGCCGTGCTCAAGAGCCGCACCGTGGCGGACCGTCTCGTGCGCCGATTCGATCTTGTACACCGGTACGGCGCGTCCGACGCCGACAGGGCGGTGAAGAAGCTGGGCGGGCACGTGAAGTTCCGCGTCGGCGACGAGGGGACGATCGCGATCCTGGCCGAGGATCGGGATCCGAAGATTGCGGCCGCAATGGCCAATGCTTACGTGGACGAGCTGGACCGTTTCAACAAGGAGGCGCGCACGACCAGCGCCCAGCGAACGCGCGCCTTCATCGAGCAGCGGCTGGAAGTGGCGAAGCGGGATTTGGCCGCGGCGGAGGAACTCCTCCGCGACTATCAGCAGCGGCGCCGCCTCCCCGCCCTCTCCCCGAGCGATCGAAGCGACGCCGAGATGGGGGCGCAGCTCATGGCGCAGAAGATCGCCCTCGAGATGAAGCTCCAGGTCCTGCGACAGTCCTTGGCCGAGGACAGCGAAGAGGTGAGGCGTGTGCGAGAGGAGCTGGCCGCCGTCGAGAGGCAGGTCGGGGGACTTCCGCGAGCAGGCCTCGACATTGCACGGCTCTGGCGCGACGTGAAGGTGCAGGAGCAGGTCTTCGAGCTCCTCACATCGCAGCTCGAGGAGGCGCGGATCCGCGAGACGCGCGACACCCCGACCGTGCAGGTGCTGGACCACGCCGAGCCGCCGCTCCACAAGGCGCGCCCCAAGCGCTCCCTCGTGGTGATCGCGGGCTTCCTGATTGGACTTGCCGGGAGCGTAGCCGCAGCACTGCTGATGGAGCGGGGAAAATCGAACACGAGCGGTCCTGTCCGGTTGACCTGAGGCCGTGGGGCACGCGCGATTCGATCCCGCGTTCGTGAGGCCCGGGACCTTTCCAGCGACGGAGCTTCTCGTTCTTTCCCTGGTGGTCGTAGCCGAAGCGGGGATTCTCTTCCTCGGACTGAGCGGCGCCGACCCGCTCCTCTCCGCCTGGATTGCACTCGCCGGCGCCTACTTCCTCCTCTCCATTCGGGCTCCCGAAGCGGCCTGGCTCGTCGCTTTCGTGGCGGTTCCTTTCTCCTGGGTGGAGCTGCCCCCCTGGGGTGGGGCCATCTCCGTCCCGACGGAACCCATGCTCGTGATCGCCCTCGCGGGCTGGGGAGTTCGGGCGCTTACCGGAGCCGTCCCGCTCAGGCGCTCTCCGGCACATCTGCCGCTTGCCTTCCTCGCCGCCGCCGCCCTGCTTTCGGTGCTCCTCGGCTCCTTTGTCGCCTTGGGGCTCAAGGCGTGGTTGGCCATGGGCGGGTACGCGGCCTTTGGGTACCTCTATTTCTCATGCACCAAGTGGAATGGGCACAGGCGGGATCGGTGGGTACGGACAGTTTCCGTTCTCGGGGCGCTCATCGGGCTGTATGGAGCCGTCCGCGTACTCGCGCTGGGTGTGAGCGCCGGGGTCGCATACGGGGCCGCGCGTCCCTTCTTCTTGGAGCACGGAACCTACTCCGCGTATCTCGGACTGCTGCTCCCGATTCCGCTCTTCGCCGCTTTGGAGGGGCGGGGCGCCGCCCGTGTTGCCTATGCCGCGGCCGCGTTCTCGATCGCGATCGGGATTCTACTCTCGTTCACGCGCGCGGCATGGATCGCCTCTGCAATCGTGCTGCCTGTCGCACTCTGGCTCTGGAGTTCCCGTCGGGGCGCCGCTAGACCTCTCCTCATTCCGACCACGGTCGGCATAGGCCTGGTCTTGTTGGTCCTCGGAACGGGGGCGGGCGATCGCCTATGGCGCCACGCTGAGAGCGTTACCCAGAGCGAGAACGTTTCGAATTTGGAACGGATCAATCGCTGGATGGCGGCATGGGAGATGTTTCGAGATCGCCCGGTCACGGGCACTGGTTTCGATTCGTTCGGTGCAGCCTATCCGGCGTTCCGACGAAAGTCGATCGTTACCGACCAGGTATACCAACGCATGGGCACCCACAATGAAGCTCTGCGTCTTTTATCCGAAACGGGTGTGATCGGGTTCGCCGCGGGCCTGTGGTTCTTCGGTACGGTTGTGGTAATCGGCATCCGGGCGTTCCGGCGACTGCCCGATCCCGCGACCGGGTCCCTGGTCCTGGCGTGTCTTGCCGGGATCGTCACCTATTGCGTGCACAGCCTGTTCAATGCCTACCTTGGCATCGACAAGGTCACCTTGCCGTTCTGGGTCGAGCTGGGAATGATTGCCGGCCTCTACTCTTCATCACGCGACATGAGCTGGGTAGCGGAGGAGAAGGCGCCGCGGTCAATGTGATGAGCGTTTCGGAAGGTCCGTTTCCAGGGGCCGCTGGAGTAGATCCACTTCGAGGCGAATGCGAATGTCCGGATTCGGGTTGCGCACCAGATTACGGTAGACGCGCAGCATCGCACCCCGCACCTGGGGCAGATTAGTTTGGAGCGGGAATTCTGCCACGGCGTGGAAGCGCCGGGGATGATCGCGCAGCAGGTTTCGAAGCCGATCCCCGGCAGGGGTTCGAAAATAGATCGGGGGATCCTCGACCACGATCAACTCGGGATCATACCGATAGAGACGCGTGGCCATGTCGGCCTCGGTCGAAGAGAACTCCCGATACCCGAACTCAGGGGATACGGTAATGCTGTAGAGCGTCCGATCACCGCGCAGGATCCAAAGGCGGCGGCTCGGATCCATCCGTCGGATCTGATAGATGAAGTTGCCGTTCAGCGTGCCGTCAAAGAGGCAAACAGGGGAAGTAGTATTGTTGAGCACGTATCGGGCAGCGGTTTCGTAGCCGACCAGGAACGGCCTCGGAGCTTCCCATGTCAGCCAGCCAGTCCCGACGAGCACAATCGCGGCGATGAGGATGCCGGCAACGCGTCCGCCCGCGTTCCACACCCAATCGCAAGCGTAGGCCGCGAAGAAGGCGAACGCCGGAACCCAGCTGACGGCGAATCGAGGGTCGCGCAATCCGATCGGAGCGACCGTCAGATAGGTCGCGAGCGCCATGGCCAGATACGGCGCGGTACCGCGATATTCGCGCATCGCCACGATCGCGGCGATTCCGAGGAGGGCGGCGACGAGCAGAAACCATCCCAACTGTCCCGGGACCGCGCTCGGATAGGTCCACAAGACGCCGCCAAGTCCGGCAACCCCCGCGTTACCCGCGATCTGGGGCCAGTGGACGTGGCCGGAGGTACAGGCGGCCAGAATATAGTATGGAAGCACGAGGGCGGCGGCTCCAGCCGCTGCAACGACGACCTCAGCGCGGCGCAGGAGATGGAACCGACGGGTCAGCAGGAGATGGATCCCGATCATCGGAATCAGGAATACTGCCGTGAACCGGGTCAGGGCGGCCGCCGCCGTTGCCAGCGCTGCCCCGATCAGATCTCCCCGCTTCTCCGTCTCCGCGTACCTGGTGTAGTAGTAGATCGCGGCCATACTCCACGCCAGCGCGGGCATCTCGAGCATGACATAGCGGGACAGCGTGAACGGCGCGGGAGCGATTGCGAGAAAGAGACCTGCCAGGAGCGCCGCGCGGGGCCCGTGCGAGCGAAGGACCAGCAGGAAGAGGTAGGCGCACGCCATGAAGCAAGCGATCAGGACCAGGGCCCTTCCTACCAGGGCCGAGGTCCCGAAGAGGCTCATCGCGGCCCCCTCTAAAACGTAAAACAGAGGGGGGAAGTAAGGAATCCCGAGAGCCGGATACTGGGCATAGTATCGAACCGCGTAGGCAACCGGGTCCCGAAGCGGCGTATCGTGGATCAGGTCCCGCACGAAGATGCCGGTGGTGACGTGTCGGGGCTCGTCGCCGTTGTAGAAGGGCTCGCTGGGGTGGTAAAGGATCGCGTGGGTCAGGCCAATCGCCAGCGCCAGAACCGCCAGACCGCTGCGAATCACGTGGCCGGACCCGTGCGGGAGGTTCATTCGATTTGAAGTGGATGCGGAAGATCCGGAACGCGATCCGAAAGCCGGCAAAAATCCCCTGCTACGTGCGATGGAGGATCAATCGCCTCCTCGTGCGCCGTGTCGAGGTGAGCGGCGATACGTACTTTTATTATCGAGGCGTTTCCTACCCGGAGCATCTCAATCGTGGGAACGCATGTTCCCATATTGCCGCCCGAGCCCTGACTTATTGTCGCGGTCGCGGCATCGATGTCGGCGCTTCGGATTGGCCCTTGCCCGGGTCCATTCCAGTTCGGGACGAACCGCATCAAAACGCCTACAAGCTCGATGATTTCCCGGACGCCTCATTGGACTTTGTCTTCAGCTCCCACTGCCTCGAGCACCTGGAACACTGGCAGAAGGCCCTCCGGCTTTGGATCCGAAAGATCAAACCTGGGGGGATTCTTTTCTTATACCTCCCGCACGAGTCGATGAAGCTCTGGCGCAAGTGCGGGCCTTGGGTCGGCCTGGGACATCAATGGATTCCGACATCCGGGACGATTCTTTCCTTCCTCGAGCAGAATAACCTGGGGATCGTGGACTATAACCCGGGACGGGACGACTACTGGAGCTTTCATCTGTGCGCCCGGAGACCGGGCGGCTAGCGCCCCGGGCGCCCCATCCAGTAGCCCCGCGCGAGCGCGGCCAGGACCACGAATGGGATGATCGGCACAAGCGGGAGCCGCGCCGGTGCGAGTCCCCACTTGGCCCAGACTGGAATGAGCATGAGCCCCGCGCCGGCGATGCACCCCAAGGCAACCCTGGGCTCGCCCAACCATCCCGCGGCCGCGGCTGAGGCAAGCGCGATGACATAGCCCGCGCAAGCGCGTACGAAGGGACGGCGCAGGCTGAAGGGCCCCCAGCGGACGATCTCGATGCGCGCGCGAAAGCGCGCCGGGTGCCGCCGCTCGAGGAGAGCATCCATCTGGCAGCGCAGGGCCCAGCGGAGCGGGTCGAGGAAGCGCGGATGCTCCACGGGGTGGACCACCCGGGCGCCGGGCTCGAATGCGACCCCGGCCCCTGCCCCCTCCAGCGTGAACCCCAAGTCCGAATCCTCCCGGAAGTAGATCCCGCGCCGCGTATCGAAGAAGTCCTCGCAGTACCCACCGACCCGATCGAAGAGGGCGCGCCGAACGAAGAGATTCGTGGGGAGGTAGTTCAGGAACGTCCGATCGCGACGCCGTACAGGGGACCCAGCCGGGGTGACCGTCTCACCTTCGAGCACATCGATCGACGGGTTAGCCCCGATCCTCGCCGCCGCGCGCTCCAGCCAATCCGCCGCAGGCTCGCAGTCGTCCTCAGTGAACGCGAGCCACTCGCCGCTGGCCTCGCGCGCCGCAGCGTTCCGGGCAGCTCCGGGGCCACGCCGATCCGGAAGCAGGATCGCGTGCACGGCGAGGGCTGCCAGCCGTTCACGCAAAAGAGGAGACGGCTCGACGCCGTCGAAGGCGATGAGCAACTCTCGGGCGGAGGTCGGAAACCTCTGGGCCCCGAGGGCGGAGAGGAGCGGGAGGAGTTTTCCCTCCTCGCCCCGCGTCGGGACGACGAGACTGAAAAGGGGAGGGGATTCGCTCAGGGGCCGACGGTCGCGGCCCGCGACGCGGAATCACGGACGCGTTCCCGAAACCAGGCGACCGTTCGCCGGAGCCCCTCGTCGAGGGGCGTCTCCGAGTGCCATCGGAGGAGCCGCTCCGCGCGCGAGACGTCGAGGCATCGCCGCGGCTGTCCGTCAGGCTGAGACGGATCGAACCTGAAACGCCCCTGGAACCCGGCCGCCGCCGCGACCCGATCCGCAAGATCGCGAATCGAGATCTCCGATCCCGCGCCCAGGTTCACGGGTTCGCTGTCCGTGAGCCGCTCCAGCGCGGCGACGAGGCCGCGCGCGGCGTCCTCGACGTACAGGAATTCGCGCGTCGCCTTTCCGGTCCCCCAGATCTCGATCTCGGTGCGCCCCGCGTCCACTGCCTCGACGCACTTGCGCACGAGTGCAGGGATCACGTGCGACGTCTCGGGGTCAAAATGGTCGCCGGGCCCGTAGAGATTCACGACGAGCACGTTCACCCCGTCGAATCCGAACTCCGTACGGTAAGCCTGCGACTGGACGAGGAGCATCTTCTTCGCGAGGCCATAAGGGGCGTTGGTCTCCTCCGGATAGCCGTTCCACAACTCCTCCTCGCGGAACGGGACCGGCGTGAACTTGGGATAGGAGCAGATGGTGCCGACGGAGAGGAAGCGGCGCACCCCGGCAAGCCGAGCCCGCTCCATGAGGAGCGCGCCCATCATGAGGTTCTTGTAGAAGTACGTGCCGGGATACCGGCGGTTCGCCCCGATTCCGCCCACGGTCGCGGCCAGGTGGACGATCGCCTCGGGTTCGTAGGCATCGAGCATTCGAGCAACGTCTTCGTCACGCGTGAGATCGAATTGGGAGGAGCCGAACGTGACGGCGCGGTCATAGCCCCCCGCGCGGAGCGCCGCCATGAAATGGCTCCCGAGGAACCCGGTCCCGCCGGTCACGACGATGCGCGTCGACGGCGTGACAAGGGGCGCCGGAGCCGGGCCGCTGTTCGAGGAGGCGTTCATCGAGAGGAGGCGAGTCTCCCGCAGCCCGAGGTGCGGAGTCAAGGGCCGCCCCTTGACCGCGGTCGAGGCGTGGGCCACGATGCGGGCTCATGGGAACGGGGTACGCGGGGGGTGCACATGGGTGGATTCGCTGGACGCTTCTCGTTGCCGTGCTGCTCGCGGTGGCGCTTCCGCGCTTCGACCTGCACGACCCTGGAGCGATCCGGAAGCTGACCGCTGGCGCCACCGCGACGCGTTACGGGCTCCCGCTCGACGTCGAGGGATACATCCGCCTCGGCGAGTACTTCCGCGGGGAGACGCCTGCCGACAGCCTGATCCCCCCCTACTGCTATCGCCTCCTCGTGCCGTTCGCCGCTTCAGCCCTCCCATGGCGTGTTCAGACCTCGATCAACGTCCTCGACGTGCTGGCTCTCCTTCTCACGCTCGTGCTCCTGGATCGGTTGCTCCTGGGTCTCGGGTTCGACACGCGCGCGAGAACGATTGGGGGACTCCTCTTCGCCGTCTCCTTTCCGACCTTCTACTATGGGGCGATCGGTTTCGTCGACCCGGTGGTGCTGCTGATCGAGACGGCGATGATCCTCGCCGTGTTCCGCGGCCGGACAATTGCCTTCACCGTTCTGCTGGTCGCGGGCGTTCTCGTGAAGGAGACGACCGCGGCGATGGCCTTCCTGCCGGGCGCATGGGCCTGGGCGCGGCATCGCGCAGCGGGTCCGGACGCGCGCCGCGTCGCCGCGCTCGCGGCAGTTGCCGCCGCGACTGCATTGGCTGTCCGGACGCTGGCCCCCTTCCCGGAGCGGGGCTGGCTCTGGCTGCCCAGCCTCGGCAGTCTCGCCGATAACCTGTCCCGGCCGCGTGCCATCCTGAGTCTGGTATTCACCCTTGGCCTGCCGGCGGCCTGCGCGACAATCGCCGTCGTGGGCGAACGAGCGAAGCGGAGGCTGTCTCCGGAGCATCTCCGGTTCTTACTGGCCGGATCGGGACTCACCATCTTGCTCTACATCTATTCTCTCTTCTCGGCCTATGCGGACGGGCGCGTTATCTGGGCGGCCTACCCGTTTCTCATCCCGATCTCGGTGACTCTGTGGGGCTCGGCCGCGGTACCATCGCGGTATGCCCCGTCCGGCGGCGCTCCTGCTGACGCCACGCTTTCCCTGGCCCCTCGATGACGGAGGACGCGTCGTCCTCTGGCAAAGCCTGTGGGCCACGGCGCGCACCCACGACGTCACGCTGATCTCGTTCGTGCCCGCAACCGGGACCGGGGATTCGGTCCCGGAACCGGTGGCCGCGGCGTGCGCGCGGGTGGTTCGCGTGCCTCACCGTCCTCCGCCGGCCCTGATCGCCGGGTGGCGCGGCCTGACAGGCCGGTGGCCCTACACGCTCGCTCGCTACCAGGATCCCGCCTACGCGCGCGCGGTTCAGGGCGAGGTTGCTCGTGTCCGTCCCGCCTTCGCCCTGGTCAATCATCTTCACCTGGCGCCTTACCACGAATCGCTCGGCCGGGTGCCGATGATCCTGCGCCAGCACAACGCGGAGCACCGGTGGATGGCCAGCTACGCGCGCTCCCATGGCCCAACGCCGGCGGGGCTGTACGCGCGGATCCAGGCCCGCCGGCTGCGGGCCGCCGAGCGGGAGCTGTGCGAGCGCGCGGCCCTCGTGCTCGCGATTCAGGAGGTGGAGGCGGACGCGCTGCGCGCGCTGGCACCGCGCGCGCGCGTGCGCACGCTCCCCGTCGGCGTCTCGCTCGAGCGATTCCTCGAGCCGAGCCCCTCGGAGCCTCCGACGGTCCTCCTCCCGGGGTCGTTCCGCTGGGAGCCGAACGTCGAAGGGGCGATCCGGTTTCTCGAACGGGGTTGGCCTCGCGTTCGCGCCGCCTCACCGTCCGCGCGGCTTCGCGTCGCCGGACGAGAGCCACCCCAGGCCCTCCGGCGCGCGGCAGAGCGAGCCCGAGCCGAGATCGCGGCCGACGTTCCCTCGATGGAAGAGGAGCTGTCGCGCGCATCGATAGCCGTGGTGCCGTTGTGGGTGGGCGCCGGAGCCCGGGTGAAGATCGTCGAGGCCATGGCGGCGCGCGTGCCGGTTGTGGCGACGAGCCTGGCGGCCGAGGGCCTGGAACTGGAGCCCGAGCTGCACTACCTGTGCGCCGACCGCGCCGAGGGGTTGGGAGACGCCGTTGCGGGCCTGCTGCACGCTCCCGCCGAGCGGCTCCGCCTGGCCGCGCAGGGAAGGTCGCTCGCCGAGTCGCGGTGGTCCATGGAGTGCGTGGCCCGCCGACAAGAGGCGCTGATCGAGGAGGCGCTGGGGGGGTCTGTGGCGTGAACGAGTACGCGCTTCTCCTCGCGTCCGCGCTTGTCTCCGCGCTCACGAACCTGCTCGGATACGCGCGGCGCGGACCAGCCCCGCGGCGAATCCTGGTCGTCAAGCTCGACCACCTTGGCGACGTGATCACGGCCACGCCGGCCCTTCGCGCGCTGCGCGAGGCGCATCCCGCGGCCGAGATCGACCTTCTCCTTTCGCCCTCAGTGGCTCCTCTCTTCGAGGGCACACAGCTCGCCACGCGCGTCCTCGCCTACGACTCGCCACGATATCGCCGCGGCCCTGCCCTGCCGGGCGCCGATCCACTCCGCGAGGCAGCCCATGCGCGCTACGACGCGATCGTGGAGCTGCGTGGGGACTGGCGGACTCTCTCTCTTCCATTTCGAACCTGGGCCAGGCGCCGCGTGGACCGCGGCACGGTCCGACTGAGCGACTGGATCGGGCGCCGGATGGGGCGGCGCCGCGGACACGCTCCGCTCCACGAAGCCGAAACGAACTACGAGATCGTCCGGCCGTTGCTTCCGCCCGCCGCACTGCGTCCCCCGCCCGCCGAAATCCACCTCCGATCCGGCGCGGACGATGCCATGACGCGCCGCCTCGCCGAGGCCGGTGTCGATCTCTCCCGCCCCATCGTGTGCATTCATCCCGGCGCTTCCTGGCGCCCGCGCGCTTGGCTCCCGGAGCGCTTCGCGGCGATTGCCGATTGGGTCGCGGAGCACTATCATGCGCAGATCGTACTTCTGGGCTCGACGGAAGAGCGGGGCGTGGAAGCTGCGGTATTGGGCCACGTCCGGAACGGCTACGTGGCGTCGCTGTTCGGGACGCTCCCGCTGCCCGAGGTGGCCGCGCTGCTGAAGAGTTCCCGCCTCCTGATCGGGAACGACGGCGGCATCGCGCACCTCGCGGCCGCCTGTGGCACACCGACCGTGGCCCTGTTCGGACCTCAGGATCCGCGCCGGTTCAAGCCGTGGTCGGACCGGTCGATCGCGCTCCATCACCCGGTCCACTGCTTCCCGTGCGCCCAGATCCGATGCGTCCACCCGGAGTTGCCCTGCGTGAACCTGATCGAGGTCGCCGAAGTAGAAGCCGCCGTCCGCGCCCTTCTCGGGCCGCCTCCGACCCACGCCTCCGCGCCCACCGCGGCGCCGCCCGCGTGAGCCGCCGGAGCGGCTGACCCGCATGTTCGCGAAACACCGCCAGCTCCTCGTCAGCGCCGTCTTCCTCCTCGACGCGATCCTGATCCTCGCGTCGTGGATGGCGGCGTACTGGCTCCGGTTCCACGTTCTCCGGGTCCCGGCGCCCCTGGGCGTGCCCCCGATCCGGGCCTACCTGTGGCTGGGCGCGGTGGCAACGCCGGTCTCGCTATTGGTGCTGCGCGGGCTCCATCTCTACCGCTCCGCGCGCACCGCTCGCCTCTCGCAGGAGCTGTTCGGCGTGCTGCAGGGGCTTGCGATCGTCACCGCGTTCGCGGCGCTCGCCTCCTACTTCCTGCGCGGGGAAGTCGCCCGTTCGGTGCTCCTCCTCTTCGCGGGACTCGCGGCGGTCGCGCTCTGCACCGCGCGCGTTGGCGCGCGCGGCGTGCTCCGCGCCCTGCGGCGCCGGGGACTGAACCTTCGCCATGTCTTGGTCGTGGGGACCGGCCCCATGGCCATCGCCCTAGCGCGGAAGATGGCGGTGCACTCGGACTACGGGTTTGCCCTCCACGGCTTCGTGAGCGCGGAGCCGTCGACCGGGGGCTCCGAAATAGAAGGGCTCCCGGTCCTGGGATCGGTCGCCGATCTGCCCGACCTGGTGGAGCGCACTGGGGCCCAGCTCGTCTATCTCGCGCTCTCCCGCACCGAGCACGAGGCGGAGCTTCTGGCGCTGGAGCGCCTCAGCGACTCGACGGTGGCGGTGCGTCTGGTCCCCGACCTCGCGCGCGCGTTCACGCTGAACGCGAGCGTCGAGGACTTCGACGGAATGCCCGTGGTGCTGGTCACGGAAAGTCCGGACCAAGGGTGGAATGGCGTCCTGAAGCGCGCGTTCGACCTGGTCTTCGCGGGGATCGGGCTGATCGTGCTCTCGCCGCTCCTCCTCACGGTCGCGCTGTGGGTGAAGCTCGACTCGCCCGGCCCGATCTTCTTCGCGCAGGATCGCGTGGGATTGATCGGCCGGAAATTCCGCATGCTCAAGTTCCGGACGATGGTGCCCCAGGCCGAAGCCCGCGGCGCGCAGTGGACCCGTCGCGACGACCCTCGCCGCACCACCGCGGGCGTCGTGCTCCGGAAGCTCTCCCTGGACGAGCTGCCGCAGCTGTGGAACGTCTTCGTGGGGGACATGAGCCTGGTGGGACCGCGGCCCGAGCAGCCCCTCTTCGTGGATCGCTTCCGCGCCTCGGTCCCGCGCTACATGCTGCGCCACCACGTGAAGGCGGGGATCACCGGATGGGCTCAGGTGAACGGGCTCCGCGGCGACACGCCCCTGGAGCGCCGCATCGAGTACGACCTCTACTACATCGAGCACTGGTCCATGGCCTTCGACCTGAAAATCCTCGCGCTGACGGTGGTCCGGCTGTTCCGCGATCCCAGCGCCATCTAGCGGCGGTGGGCCCGCCGGTCACCGTCGTCACCGTTGTCCGGAACGCGCGGGAGACGATCGAAGCGACTCTCGAGAGCGTGCGTGCGCAGACCCATCGCCCCCTCGACCACCTGGTGCTCGACGGAGCCTCGACGGACGGCACGCTGGACATTCTTCGCCGGCATGCGGACGGCCTCCGTTTCGAGAGTGCGCCGGACGCCGGCATCTACGACGCGATGAACCGGGCGATTGACCGGATCGAGCGACCGGAGAGCTACGTTTTCTTCCTGAATGCGGACGACCGGTTCGTCGGTCCCGACGCGGTGGCCCGCGTCCTGGCGCGCTCCGAAGGGGCCGACTTCGTGCACTGCCTCCTCGAGCGGCGCGACGACGCGCTCCGGTACCGGGACGTGGTCGGAGGCTCGATCACGGTGCGGGACCTGACGCTCCAAAACCGCTGCGGCCACCAGATGATCTTCGCCCGCCGCTCGCTCTTCGACCGCGTCGGCCCCTTCGACCTGCGCTTCCGCATCGCCGCCGATTACGACTGGGTGATCCGCGTCTTCCAGCGGCCGGAGGTCACGAAGCGGTTCGTCCCCGAAGTCTGCGCATCGATGGGCGCGGGAGGGTTGAGCGACCGGCGCTACGTGCGACTCCTCGCCGAGCGGCGCCGGATCGTCCGGGAGCGGTTCGGGAGGGCGGGCGAGGCGCGGTTCCTCGCCTTCGCCGCGGCCGTCGAGCTGCCGGGCCTCGCCGCGCGCCGCCTCCTGGGCGGCGTCGGGCTGCTCCGGGCGGCGCGGGTGGCCCGCCGCGCCCTTCGCGGCGGCCCGCGGCCCGCTGCGCTATGACCGTGAGGGAGGCGATTGCGTGGTGAGCGACTCCGGCGGCGGGGGATTCACGATACGCGTCGCCGAGCGGCTGGGCCTGGGGGCTCTGGTGCGCCGGATCGCCGCGAACGCGGGCTGGATGGGAGGGGAGCAGGTGTTGCGCCTGGTCGTGGGCCTTCCGCTCACGATCTGGATGACGCGCTACCTCGGTCCCGCCTCGTTCGGCGATCTCTCCTTCGCGTTCGCCATCGCGGGCATCCTTTCGGCCCTCGCGGCGCTGGGCCTGGACCGGATCGCGGTCCGCGAGCTGGTCGCGCGTCCGGAGCGCCGCGACGAATTCCTCGGCACCGTTCTCGCGCTGCGGGCGGGGGCGGGGCTCGTGCTCTACGCGCTCGCACTGGCCGGCATCGTCATGCTCCGGCCCCACGACAGCTGGATGCAGCGCCTGGTCGCCATCGCGTCCGCCATCATTTTTTTCCGCGCGTTCGACGCCATCGACCTGATGTTCCAGGCCGACACGGAGAATCGCCCGCCGGTTCTCGCCCGAACGGCCGTGTTCGGCGTCATGACCGTGGCCCGGGTGGTCCTGCTCCTGGCCCGGGCGCCGGTGGTGGCCTTCGCGTGGGCGCTCGTCGGAGAATCGGCGCTGATCGCGGCCGCGCTCGTCTTAGCCCTGGCCACGTCCGGCCGCGCGTGGCTCCGGTGGCGGGTCAGCCGCGCGGCCGCCACCACGTTTCTACGCGACGGCTGGCCGGTCGCCTTGGCCAGCGCGTTCATCCTGGTCTACACGCGCGTCGACCAGATCATGCTCGGCCAGATGGTGGGAAGCCGGGAGCTGGGCGTCTACGCGGTCGCGGTGCGCATGGTGGAGGCGACCTACTTCATTCCGACCGTGCTCGTGGCGTCGGCCTTCCCGAGCGTCCTGGAGGCGCGCGCCCAGGGCGAGGAGGCGTTCGAAGCGCGGCTGGACCGGCTCTACCGGGCGCTCGCGCTCGCGGGGTACGCGGTGGCGATCGGGATCACCATCTGCGCGTGGTGGATCATCCCCTTGCTCTTCGGGCCCGCGTACCGCGCGGCGGCGCCTGCCGCGGCGGTGCTGGCCTGGTCGGTGCCGTTCACCAACCTTGGCGTGGCCCGAGGGGCCTACCTCACCGCGATGAACTGGATGAAGCCCTACCTCTTCACCGTGGTTCTCGGCTGCGCCGTGAACATTGCGCTCAACCTGATCTGGATCCCGCGCTGGGGGGCTGTGGGCGCCTCCCTCGCCTCGTGCGTCTCCTACTGGGTGGCGGCGCACGGCTCCTGCTATCTCTACCCGCCGCTCTGGAGGACCGGTGGGATGCTGACCCGCGCCCTCCTCCGGCCGGGAATCGCGAGATGAAGCGCCCGGCACGCGGCCTCCTGGTGCGGCTGCTCCGGCTCTTCGACCTGGAGTCGCTCCACGCGCTGCGGGAGCGAAGCCCGCTTCGAGAGGACGGGTGGTTCCGGAGCTTCCGGGAGCGACGGCCGGTGGACGCGTCGGGGGCGCCCGTCCCGTGGATTTCGTACGCGGCGTTTCGGTTCCTCGCGCCGCGCGTCAGACCCGAGTGGCGTGTCTTCGAGTTCGGGTGCGGCTACGGCACGCTCTGGTGGGCGGCCCGGGTGAGCCGCGTGGTCTCCTGCGAGCACGACGCCGCATGGCGCGAGCGGATCGCGGCGCTCGCCCCGGGCAACGCCACCCTCCTGCACGTCCCCCTGGAGTACGGCGGCGCCTACGCGCGAGCGGCTATCGACCAGGGCGGTCCATTCGATCTGATCGTGGTCGACGGCCGGGACCGTGTGCGGTGCGCGGTGCAGTCGGTGGGCGCCTTGTCCGCGGGGGGCGTGCTGCTCTGGGACAACACGGACCGGCTCAACTACGCCCCGGGCCTCGACGAGCTGCGCGGCCTCGGCTTCCGGCGGGTCGACTTCGACGACCTCGCCCCCGTCGAGCCGATCCGGACCCGGACCAGCATCCTGTACCGGGACGGGAACGTCCTGGGACTCTGAGCCATGCGCCTGCTCCGGATCACCACGCTCTACCCTTCCTACATCGACGCGTTCTACCGTGGGCAGCCCGGTCTCGCGCGCGAGCCGTACGCGGTCCAGCGGTCCCGGCTGGACGAGGATTTCTTTGGCTGGGCCGACTCGTGGAGCTTCGCCCTCGCTCCGCTGGGGTGGGAAACGCAGGACGTGGCCATGAATGCGGCGCCGCTCCAGCGGGCCTGGGCGCGGGAGCATGGCGCAAAGGTGTTCGCCTCCGGCGAGAGGATCGCGATCGAGCAGGCCCGGGAATTTCGTCCCGACCTGCTCTGGTATGACCACGACGATGCGGCGCTGCTCCAGGCCATCCGCGAGCGCGTGCCCGGTCTCCGGGGCGTGCTCGGGTGGACGGGGAGCGCACTGGGGCGGACCGGGGCCTGGCCCCAGATCCAGCTCATGCTCTCCTGCGCCCCGGAGGCCGTCCTTGCCTGCGAGAGCCGGGGGCTGAAAGCGGCGCTGCTCCCGCATGCCTTCGATCCCCGCGTCGCCGAACGGCTCCCGGACCTGCCGCCGCGATGGGACGCGTCGTTCATCGGCCAGCTTGTGGAGGGAGCGGGCTTCCATGGCGGGCGGCTCCGCCTGCTCGCGGAAGTGGCGACGCGCGTCCCGATCGAGCTCTTCGTGCCGCGCCCCCCGCGCACGTGGCGCTCCCGGATCCGCCGCGCGGTCTCCGCCCTCACCGGCCGGCGCAAGGGCGCGCCGGTCCCGCCCGCGATCGCGGCAGCCCATGACGGCGTGTACGGGCTTGCGATGTATCAGGTCTTGCGCGAGTCGCGCGCCGCGCTGAACATCCACGCCGACTCCTCGCCCCGCTTCGCGTCCAACATGCGCCTCTTCGAGGCGACCGGGGTGGGCACCTGTCTCGTCACCGACTGGAAGGAAAACATCGGAGCCCTCTTCGAGCCGGACCGCGAGGTGTTGACCTATCGCGACGCCTCGGAGTGCGCGGCGCTCCTGAGCCGCCTCTCCAAGCATCCCGACGAGGCCGCTGCGATCGGCGCCGCGGGGCGAAGGCGCACGCTCGCCGCGCACACCTTCGCGCACCGGGCGCCGCTCCTCGACGGCCACCTCCGGTCGCTGCTTCGATGAGCGGAGCCAGCCTCTGATGGGCGGTTTCCTCCGCCCCCTCCTCGGGCCTCCGGCGAGGCACCTGCTCCGGCTGGCGCGCGACCGCCACTATCGCGCGTGGCGAAATCTAGAGCTCAGGATGGGTCGGGTGCCCCGGCACACGCCGCGTTCCGTGCGGACCCTGGGGCTGGACCTCACCGTGCCCGACGCTCCTTCTTTTCTCGACGCCTTCCGGGAGATCTTCGTGGACCGCTCACTCGCCTTTCCCTCCTGGGCACAGCCGCCGCGCATCCTCGACCTCGGAGCGAATCTGGGACTGAGCGTCCTCTACTTTCTCCGCGAGCATCCCGACGCCCGCATCACAGCGCTCGAGCCCGATCCCGATCTCTTCGACGTGCTCGAGCGGAACGTGCGCTCAAACGGCGGCAAAGCGGTGAGCCTTCGGCGACAGGCGGTCTGGTCGGACTCCCGCACGCTTCGATTCCTGCCGGACGGGGCGGACGGAGGCCGGATTCTCGCCGGGGGCGCCTCGCCGGGGGCTATTGAGGTCGAAGCTGTCGACGCGGCCGCCCTCTTCGACGAGGGCCCCTACGACGTGATCAAGATGGACATCGAGGGCGCCGAGCGAGTCGTTCTGCCCGCCCTCAAAGACCGGCTCGGTAGCGTTCGATATCTTTTCATGGAGGTGCACGCGGGGCGCGGTGAGCGGGCCGCGCTCGCCTCGTTGATCGCCCCGATCGAAGCCGCCGGCCTCGAGGTCCAGATCCAGACCGTGCGTTGCCCGGCCCACCCGTTCCTCGATCCGCCCTCGAGCGACCCCTTCTCGCTGATCCTCCACGTCTACGGCGTGCGCCGGTGAGCCTTCGCTCCGGCTTGGGGCGCGTGCGGCGGGCGCTGACGCGGTGGCGGAGGCCCGTGCGCCTCGACGGCTGGACGAGAGTGGAGCCCGTGAGCCGGAAGTTCGGGCTCGACCGGGGCGCGGCCGTCGACCGCCGCTATATCGAG
>DATGVG010000162.1:0-9963 GCA_035300625.1 Candidatus Limnocylindrales bacterium | reverse complement strand
CAATAGCCAGAAGTAGCCGTCGCGGTCGCGCTTCGCCCCGTCGCCGGTGAAGTAGACGCCAGGGAAGCGCGACCAGTACTGCTGGCGGTAGCGCTCGGGATCGCCGTAGATCCCGCGCAGCATCGCGGGCCAGGGCTTCCGCAAGATCAGGTAGCCCCCGCCCTCGGGCACGCTCACGCCCTTCTCGTCCACGATGTCCGCCACCACGCCTGGCAGCGGGCGCGTCGCGCTCCCGGGCCGCGTCACGGTCACACCGGGCAGCGGCGAAATGAGAATCATCCCGGTCTCGGTCTGCCACCACGTGTCCACCACGGGGCAGTTCTCTCCGCCAATGTTCTTCTGGTACCAGATCCACGCCTCGGGATTGATGGGCTCGCCCACGCTCCCCAACAACCGCAAGGACGTCAGCCGGTGCTTGGCCGGCCACTCCACGCCCCACTTCATGAACGCCCGAATCGCGGTTGGCGCCGTATAAAAGACCGTCACGCCCAGCTCTTCGATGATCTGCCAGAACCGATCCTTGTCGGGCCAGTCGGGACTTCCCTCGTACATCACCACGGTGGCGCCGTTCGCCAGAGGCCCGTAGACCACGTACGAGTGCCCGGTCACCCAGCCGATGTCGGCGGTGCACCAGAAGACGTCGTCGTCCTTGAGGTCGAAGACCCACTTGGTGGTGCAGTACGTCCCGACCATGTAGCCGCCGGTGGTGTGGACGATCCCCTTGGGCTTTCCGGTCGTGCCGGACGTGTACAGCGTGTACAGCATGTCCTCGGCGTCCATGGGCTCGGGCCAGCAGTGGTCGGCCATGCCGTCCATCAGCTCGTGCCACCAGAGGTCGCGTCCCGCTTTGATGTGGACGTCGCCGACGCCGCGGCGGAACACGATCACGCTCTGGATCGAGGGGCAGCCCTCCAGCGCCTCGTCGGCGTCCTTCTTCAGCGGCACGATCTGCCCGCGACGGTAGGCGCCGTCCGCGGTCACGAGCACCTTGGCCTTGGCGTCGTTGATCCGGTCGCGCAGCGCCTCGGCGGAGAACCCGCCGAACACCACGGAGTGCACGGCGCCGATCCGCGCGCAGCCGAGCATCGCGATGGCCAGCTCGGGCACCATTCCCATGTAGATGGCCACGCGGTCGCCGCGCTGCACGCCCAGCTTCTTCAGCGCGTTCGCGAACTTGTTCACTTCGCGGTAGAGATCGTAGTAGGTCAGCGTGCGCCGCTCGCCCGGCTCCCCCACCCAGACCAGCGCCGCCTTGTTCTTCCGCGCGCCCTTGATGTGCCGGTCGACACAGTTGTACGAGGCGTTCAGCTTTCCGCCGACGAACCACTTCGCGTTGGGCGCGTTCCACTCGAGCACGCGGTTCCATCGGACGAACCAATCCAGCTCGGACGCTTGCGCGGCCCAGAAGCCCTCGAAGTCGTGCTCGGCCTGGTCATAAATCGAGGCGTCCTTGACGTTGGCCTGGCGGGTGAAGTCGGGAGGTGGCGCGTACTCGCGGGTTTCGTCGAGAAGGGCGTCGATGGCGGCGGGGGCGGGTGCGCCGGGGGCGGCTGGCGATGCGGGTGCCCCGGACCGCGCAGGTGCGGAGGCACCGCTACCCTTCCGGGCCGATCCGGCGCCCTGGGCGCCCTTCGGGTCCACCATCGAGGTCTCCTGAATGCGGTTCTGGGAGCCGGGCACTGTGCCCCGGCCGAGGAGGAAGGATTATGGCGCTGGTGGGCTCAGCGAGGCAAGCGCGGCGGCAAGGGGGTAATGGGTCATTTTGATTTTTGGAAGGTTGACCCTGTTTTCAGGTGGCGGTAGGCTCACGACGCTACACTTCCCAAGGACGGGTCGAGACTTATTTGTTCCCCGGGGGAGTTACGCTCGGCTTATGGCCAAAGGCAAGAGGCAGTCTCCTGACGAGAGACAGCTAAGCCACGTTCGTAAAGTCATTGCGCTTCGGGAGACGTTCCGGGTTTTAGGAATTGCGGCAAAAGGCTACTTCTTCGTCGCGCTCCCCGCCAAATCTCTAGCTGGCCATATGACAATCGTGAGCGTCTTCACGAACCTCGTGGAGAAGCTCGGTATGACATTTTGGTTTCAGCTAGGCTTTATGGCCGCCTGCGCTCTTGCGGTTGCCGGCATTGAAGCGGTTAGACGATTTCAAGTAGACGCCCTAAAGAAGGCCCTCGACCGCGAGCATCGCCGAGTGGCTCAGTTGGAAGCAAGAATGGACCCTAATCGAACTTCAAGTGGTTTAAAGGATTAGACTCATAGGGAGGCGATGATGTCCGACACCGGATATTTCTTGATGCTGTCTATGTCATTGGCACTAGGGCTATTAGCCTTCATTGCCATGCATTCACACCGCAGGGCCAGGAGGGACGCATTCAGGGAAGACCTCTTTACTATGAGGGATGGTCTCTTTGACTACATGTGGCTCCACGGCATTCCATTCTCGAGCCCGGCCTACCTTCAATTGCGGGGCCTGCTCAACGGGGCAATTCGGCTGACCGACGACATCACACTAGGCGGTCTCGTTGCCGCAATGGTCTTCGAGAGTGGTGGCGACGAGGATGAAGTAGACGAGCTGAGAGCGGCTATCGACGCTATACCAGACCCGGCGGACAAGGAACATTTTCAGGGTGTATACGCGCAGGTCGAGACGAGGGCGCTCAAGTATATTTTCTTCGAGGGGATCCCCGGCCCATTCTTTCGAGTGATCCGGCTGGGAGCTATTCGACTTGCCGAAGAGGCTGAGCGGGAGCTAAGAAGGCGAGTTGAAGTGGAGCTTGCCGAAGAGTTCTTGCGACATGGGAAACCGGGAGGGTTCGCACCGGCTCACGCCGCCTAGCCCCCGCCTGCATTTCCCTCGGGTCCAGTTTCTCCTCCATCCGCGCTACGTGCCGCATACTCGCTCGCTTCGTCTGCCATCACCTTTCTAGCCCTCCTCACAAGTGCTGTCCACGGAGTCGTCGCATTCTGGAGGTTGAGCGGAGGCCTCAGGGCACCGATAACCGTGTTCTCGATGGGTCGAAGATCGGCTCCCTTAGGTGCAGGCCAGCTTGCGAGAAGGATCCGCGTTCTCATCCAGTCAGTAAGCTTCCTATCGTTCACGGCCGATAGCCCGTAGTTGGCGTAGTAGCCTGGATTCTGGGGGTTTCGAGGCACGCCGCTCAATCCGAGACGCTGGCGTAGGAGCGCGGCGAGGGAGCGACGGAGGGTGGAAGAGCCCGTTCGGCCGTCGCCGAAGTGAGTCGTCACGTCGCGGCTGACCACACTATCCTCTGCCTTTCCGACGTACAGGGGGCGGTCATCCGGAGGATTCCCGAGGCCGAGTTCCGCCCAGACCTCCTTGCTCGCATACGCGGCATACAAACCCGGCGAGCCCGGAAGTCTGCTCGGTGCGTCGGAGATCGCCCAACGCGGTTGCGCTAATGCTTCAAGAACAGAGTTAATCGCTGGCATGAGTCCTTTCCTCCGCATTTGAATATATACTCGGCGCCATGGATCCGACAATTCGCTACGACCGCCGCCTCGCCCTCGACTTATACCGTCTCAACGCTCTTTTCGCCGCGGCCTCCGGCCCACCGAAATCGGGCTACGAACGCGTATTCGCTCACAGCTTCACGTGGGTGACTGCCTCCTGCGAAGATGAGTTGGTCGGCTTCGTGAACGTCGCTTGGGATGGGGACGTGCATTTCTTCCTGCTCGATACCGCGGTACATCCGAAATGGCAACGGAAGGGGATCGGTCGTCGGCTGGTTGAGGAAGCGATCGAGGCGTGTCGAGGGCGCGGCGAATGGCTGCACGTGGATGCGGACCCTGAGCTGATGTCTGGTTTTTACGAGCGGTGCGGCTTCAAGCCGACACCGGCGGGCCTGGTGAACCTGACGGGATAGCGAACGACTATGCCTTATAATCTAGCATGAGCCAATAACTTAGGACCCCCTACCGCGAGCCCGCGTACAGCACGTGGGTCTTCATGCGGAATTCGTCGAACGTCACCGCCTCCCCCTTCCAGGCGAACAGCGACACCTCCCCACTCGGGTCCTTCTTCTCGTGGGCGACCGCGATCAATTGCCCATCGGTGTCGAAGAACTCGGAGAGGTACTCGTAGGCGAAGTCCGAGCCTTGCTGGTTGCGCGGCTCGCTGCGCCAGGAGTAGCCCAAAAGCCTCCCGCTCCTGTAGTACGTGTAGTCGCGCGTCACCAGGCGTGAGCTGTCGGGCTCGTACCAGACCCGCTCCTCCAGGCGCCCGCGGGCGCTCCACGAGTAGCGCGGCCCCCAGCCGGCTCGAGCCTCGCTCCAGTGTGTCTCCGGAACGTCATAGAAAAGAGTCACCCGCTGGCCTGGGTTCACGTCCTTCAGCGACCGGAGCGCGACGATCCTGTCGCCACCGGACGCATGGATGCGACGGACGGTGCGCACGCCGCCGATGATCAGGGTGTCGGGCCAGTCGCGCGCCTTCAGGAACTGGCGGTCGACCATGGGGAACGGCGGCACGTAGTCCGCCGTGTGGTGGATGAGATCGTGGATCGGCTCGTAGGCCGAGTTGGTGTGATCGGCGCGCGCCGTCCGCCACGACAGACCCAAGAGGACACAAGCGAAACCAACGAACATCAACGCGCGAGGGTCAAGACCGAGGGACCTAAGCGGCATGACCAACGACTACCACCGCCCGCCCGCCGAGTCAATTACGCGCGCGGGGCCAACCCCACACGCCGCACCATCGCCTGAAAGTGCGGATCGCTGCGGACGGGATCGAAGTACGCCTCGGTGTTGAGGAACACCAGGTCGGAAGAGTGCTCGGTGAAGGCTTTTTCTTCTCGTCGTGCGCCCGGCAGACCTCGCCATTGGACTCCGACGGTAGCGGAAACGGCCGCCCCGTGGCAGACTTTCCCCCCATGAGTCCCAATACCCTCTTCATCAGGTGGAAAACCCTTCCGCCGGACATCGTCCGCCAGGCGTGCAGGCGCGTTCGATTGATGGCGCTCTCCATCGCCGCGATCTGGACGGTCATTCTCCTGATGGCGAACGTTGTGGCGCCTCTCCTGGGGCACCACCACGACCGGACGATGATGTGGCCGATGCCGGGAAACCTCATCGCGGTTATCGGGCTGGCCATTTGCCTCGCGATCTACTGGGCCGTGCGCCGCCTTCACCCGCCGCCCGCGACGATTCTGAATCTGGGGATCGCGCTCCAGGTGGCGACCGCAGCGCTGGTCGCGATCCTGACCCACTGGGGCCCGGTCGCAGTGACATCGGGCGGCATCTCGTGGCTTTGCCTGATCATTCTGGTACAGCCCGCGATCGTGCCCAGCTCGCCGCTCCGGACGTTCGTCGTCTCCATGTTGATCGCGACGATGGATCCGATCGCGGTATGGATCGCCTACATGCGCGGGGTTCCCATCCACGCGGAACCCTTCCTCTTGCTCTGGTATTTCGTGCCCAACTACATCTCGGTCGGTTTGGCCATGATTCCGTCTCACATCATCACAAACCTGGGGCAACAGGTGAGTGAGGCGCGCGACCTGGGGAACTACCAGCTGGGCGAGCTTCTGGGGCGCGGCGGCATGGGCGAGGTCTACCGGGCGCGCCACCGCATGCTCGCGCGGCCGGCCGCGATCAAGCTGATCCGCCCCGAGACCCTGGGCGCCGCGAACCCCGCGATGGCGCGCGTGATGGTGCAGCGCTTCCACCGCGAGGCGCAGGCGGCAGCCAGCCTCCGCTCGCCGCACACCATCAGCCTCTACGACTTCGGCGTCAACGACGAGGGGACGTTCTACTACGTGATGGAGCTTCTGGAAGGATTCGATCTGGAAACGCTGATCCGAACCTTCGGACCGATCCCGGACGGACGCACGGTCTACCTACTCCGGAGCGCCTGCCGCTCGCTGGGCGAGGCTCATGCGCACGGGCTGATCCACCGGGACGTCAAACCGTCGAACATCTACACCTGCCGCCTGGGCCTGAACGTCGACTTCATCAAGGTGCTCGACTTCGGGCTGGTGAAGATGTCCCACGCCGAGGGCTCCGATAACGCCGAGCGCTCCACCATGATTACGAGTCCCGACGTCACCACCGGCACGCCGGCGTTCATGGCGCCCGAGATGGCCCTGGGCGAGCCCACGGTCGGGAGCCCGGTCGACGTCTACGCGCTGGGATGCGTGGGCTACTGGCTGTTGACGGGGAAGCTGGTCTTTGAGGCGGACACGCCAGTGAAGATGATGCTCCGGCACATCCAGTCCCCGCCGGTGCCGCCGTCCGAGGTGACCGAGATCGACGTCCCGCCGGAGCTGGACCGGCTGATCCTCCAGTGCCTGGCGAAGGACCCGGCCCAGCGCCCCACCGCCGTGGAGCTAATTGAGGCGCTCGCCGCCATCCCCGTCCGCGAGCACTGGACCCGCGAGCGCGCCGAGGCATGGTGGGAGATCCACCTCCCCGTCAAGGCGCCCGTCACCGAGCTAAGGCCGAAGACGCCCCTCGCGACGATGCACACCGAAAAGGCGCCGCTCAGCCCGGCGGCGTCCGCTCCTTTCGTCGTATCTCCTCGAGCTTCAGAGAAATAGACGCGTTGGACTTGAGGAGCGCGTCCAGCGCCTCCTCGGTCGGACGCGGCTGCTCGGCGCGGCGCGGCCGGTTGTCCTCCAGGAAGGGCCAGAGCGGACGCCGGATCTGCGGAGGGAGCGACGACTCCAGATATTCCAGCGCCGTCGCGCGGAGCAGGCGATCCTCGGTGTGAAGCCCCTGGAACGCGACCCGCAGCGGCTTCCGCGGCAGGACCAGCGCGAGCAGCGTGAAGACGTGCTCCAGGCTCCGGTTCGCGCGATCCCTCACAACCTCGCCCATCACCGGCGACCATTCCTCGTCGTCCATCTTGTCCAGGAGATTTCGCGTTTCCCAGACGCCGGATGCGGACTGGATCTCGCGCAGAACCGCCGCGAAGACGTCCTTGGGCGACACCCAGCACATGGCGTCCACGTCGAGCAGGTGCGCCAGGCCGCGGCCGCAGCGATAGCGGACTTCGAAGCGCTTGTCGGCCAGCCCGCGGAGGAGCCCGTCCGCCGCGCGCCGGTCGTAGATCGCGCCCAGGACGAGCGGGATCCGCCGCCGGATCACGAAGTCGGTGTCGGGATCCAGGAGGCGCTCGATCAGGGGATCGACCGCGGGGGCGCCTGTCTCGCGCAGGACGTTGATCGCGTGCTGGGCCACCTCGTTCCGGGCGAGGAGCTCGATCGCGTGCGGCAGGAGCTCGGGCGTGATCGGGCCCGAGTGGAGCGCGCGAAGGACCTTGGGCACGTCCGGGCTCCGGAGGCCGCGGATCCGGAGCAGCAGCTCGGCGGCCGGGTCTTCGCCGGTGTCCTCGTCGGGGCCCGCATGGTGGCGTTCGATCTTGTGCGCTCCGATCGTTCGGAGAAGGGTCTCGCGCGTGGTCGAGTCCATCACGTGCGCCAGGTCCAGGCGAACGGCGCGGGAGATGAGGCCGTTGGCCAGCGCCTGGACGTAGCCGCCGTGAAGCCGCAGGGCGACCACCACGCCGCACACGGAGAGCGCCGCGGCGATCGCGAAGAGCACGTTGCCCATGCCCTTGAGCGGCATCGCGAGGACGAGCGCTCCCGCGATCCCCGCTGCGAGCAGGTCGCCCGCGCGCGACGCGCCCACGTCCACCAGCGACTTGATCGAGCGCTTGTCGCGCGAGGGCACCGGCGTGAAGAGCACTTCGTAGCCGCCCCGGTAGAGCGAGTTCGAGAGCACGAAGTCGCTCCCGCGCGCGATTGCGGCGGTGGCCAGGCCGGGGATGGCGATGGCCCCGGCCGAGGTCGCGGCCATCGCGGCGGGAAGGACCGCCGCGGCCCGCGCGGGGCCCAGCTTCTCCAGCGCGACGCGGCTGAGCGCCGCCTGGACGATCACGGTAAGGAGCGAGGCGCCGGTGTAGAAGGCGGCGAAGAAGCGGAGCAGCTGCCCGCCTCCCCCGACCGCGGCGGTGGCGCGCCCCTTCAGCACGAGATCGATCAGCCCCTCGCTGATCGTGACCAAGAGGACCAGCGCGATCAGCCCGCGGATGTAGGACGTGGCGAGTAGGGCGCGGACTCCCGCGGCCGGCGGCGCGCCTTCACGCGGCGCGTCCGGGACGTTCACCACTTCGAGTGAGGATCGAAGGCGGGTCACGCCGGCCGCGCAGACGGCGTGGAACGTGGCGAGCACGGGAAGCATCGCGGTGATGGGGAGCACGTGCCCCACCCGCTCGGCCGCGAGTCCTCCGATCAGTCCCCCGACCGTGCCGGCCGCGGTGACCCGCGCCAGCTCCCGCTTCGCCGAGCGCGGATCGAAGCGCTCGTTCAGGAACGAGTAAAAGCCCGAGACGAGCAGCGCCCCGAAGCAGCCGTAGTGCAGGTAGACGAGCACCGCCGCCACGTGGTGCGACACCAGCGAGACGGCCCAGGCCAGGAGGAGGAGGCCCGCGCTGGCGGCGAAGGCGGCGGGCACCACCCGTTCCGGGCCCCATCGCGTGAGGGCGAGCGTGGAGGCATAGGCGAGCGCGACGGCCAGGACCGACGTGGCCATCATCATGGCGGGCAGCATGGTGACGGGAAAGTTGGTGAGGAAGTAGGCGTCGCGGGTCGCGCGCGCGCCCACCTGGTAGGCGATCATCGCCGTCGCGGTCGCGAGGAGCGCGACGGTGGTGGAGCGCGGCGTTGTTGTCGGCGTGGCCAAGGTCCCAGGATAGCGCCTTGGCGGGTGGGACGGAGCCCTAGAAGTAGCTCGCCGCCGTCAGGGTCAGGCCCGCCATCGGGGTGTCGTTGTTGAAGCGGTCGCGCCGCCATTCGTAGTACCAGCCGAAGCGGATCACCGCGGCGGGATGGGGGCGGAAGTTCAGGCTGGCGCAGAGGCGCGAGCGGGAGTCGCCGGGGATGCGCGCGTCAAAGTCCACCTTGTCGGCCCGGATGCCCGCGCTGAGGCTGGTGCCGTGCCAGGAGTGGAAGAGGGGGGCGCGCAAGAGGCGCGTGGCCTCGACAGACGCACCCCACTGCCGTTGTGCGTAGAGCGCGCGGAGCGCGGGGGGCACGTCGATCAGGGCGCCGCCGGCCTCGGCCGCGAGCTGGAACCCCGCGGCGCGCGTCTCCCCGTCCACGACCACCAGGTGAACGAAGCGCGAGTGATCCACCGTCGCGCCGCCCACCTTCGTCTGGTTGTAGGGGCCGCTCTGCGCCGCGAAGCCGATCTCGGTGTCCACCGACGGCTGGAGCGCGATCCTCCCCGCCACCGCGGGGACGCCGTTTTGGTCGCCGTAGTTATTCCGCCCCGCCGGGAGCCGGGTGCCGCCCGCCGCGCCCATGATCACGCCGTCGTCGAAGCCGGTGACAAGATCGACCTCGTAGGTGAACGGGAACGTGGGGTCGAGATTCCCGAAGCCGCGGATGCCCGCGCCAAGCTCCGCGTTCGGGACGCCGACGAGCTGCGTGGCGACCAGGGAGCGCTCGGCGAACTCGTACAGCGGCGCGTCGTGGTCCAGGTTGGTGCGGCCCAGGGGCGCGAGGAAGATTCCCGCGTGCGCGTCCAGGGCGCGTCCGACGCGGCCGATCAGCTCGGCGCGCTCCAGGACGAAGTCGTCGGCGCCGCGGTCGTAGGCCGCCTGGGCGCCCAGCCGAAACCGGGAGCCGAGCCGCGCGAGGAAGAACCCGTTCGCGCGTCCCACCGAGAACCAGCTTGGATCCGACACGCCGGCGGTCCGGTCATAGCCAAAGCGAAGCTCGCCGTGCCCGCCCCACGCGATCGACTCGAGGCTGCCGTGGTACGGCGCGTAATCCAGGACGGCGGGTGCGGTCGTTTGGTCGGGCGGCTCGACGGGCGCGGGCGGCTTCGCGCGTGTCGCGGCGCGATGGATCGAGGGGTGAGAGACGGCGGGAGTGGTCCCGGCGATCGACGTGCCCCAAGAAAGCGCCAGCACGGCCACCAGTCCGGCTCGAACCACTCGTC
>DATGVG010000161.1:0-9103 GCA_035300625.1 Candidatus Limnocylindrales bacterium | reverse complement strand
TCTCGGGCCGTTTCGGCGATCGCGTGGAGGGAACGGTCTGCGTCAACCCCGGCCAGACCCCGGCCGCGCTCCACGCGGTCACGTTCCGGATGGACGACCCCGCGGGGTCGCTGCGGCACACGCTCCTGGGTCAGGCTCTCCTCGATTCAGAAGCGGAACCCCGCTAAATCACGGCGGTTTAGCTGAAAGGGCGGCCCGGCTCCAGGGCCCTCTGGTATCCTTGATACGGTGCATGGAAACGGCCCCCTCCGAACCGGGAGAATTTCCCCATTGCGAGCTGAATCTAAAGAGCGGCAATCACTTGCGATCGCCATGCTCCTCCGGCGGACGTCCCTTGCCGCGCTCCTCGCCGCAGGGGCGGTGGGTGCCTTGACCCTGGGCGTCCCCGGCAGGGCGGCCGGCCAGGGGAGGACCGCGGCCGCTTCGACCGATCTGACCGGCGGATTCACGATCGCACGCCTGAAGTACACGGGTGGAGGGGATTGGTACTCCGACGAGACGTCGCTCCAGAACCTGCTCGCCGGGGTGAAGGCGCGCGGCGACGTGCGGGTGACCCAGCAGCACGAGGCCGTGGTGTCGCCCACCGATCCCGATCTGTGGAACTATCCCCTCCTCTTCGTCACCGGCCACGGCAACGTGAAGCTGAGCGAAGAGGAGATCCGCTCGCTCCGCCGCTACCTGGATCAGGGCGGGCTGCTCTGGGCGGACGACAATTTCGGCATGGACACGTCGTTCCGCGAGCTGATGCGGCGCGTCTACCCCGAGTCTCCCCTTGTAGAGCTTCCCTTTACCCACGAGCTGTTCCGCCAGCCGTCTCCATTTCCGAAAGGGGCGCCCAAGGTGCACGAGCACGACGGCGGCCCGGCTCGCGTCTTCGCGATCGTGCGCGGCGGGCGGGTGGCGGTGCTCTACACGTTCGACTGCGACATCGGAAACGGGATCGAGGACGCAGGCATCTACGACGACTCGCCGGCGAAGCGCGACCAGGCCTTGCGCTTTGCCGTGAACATCGCGACCTACGCGGTAACCCATTGACCCACCATCTGAACGATCGCCGAGCGCTTCTAGCCACCCTGGCCCGCGCGCGCCGCTTCCTCCTGTGGCGCGCGGTGGAGCAGGCGGGACTGGCGCTGGTCGTCGGGGCCGTCGTGCTCGCCCTGATCGCGCTCTGGGTGGCGCTCGCGGCGCCCCTTCATCGCGGGGAATTCGCCGTGCTCCGGCTGGGCTTCCTGGTCGCCGGGGGTCTCCTCCTCCTCGCCGCCGCCGCGCGCGTGGTCCTGGCGCCGGCGCGGCTCGAGGACGCGGCGATGGCGACGGGGCGTCTCCTGGGCGAGCGCGACGACGAGCTTTTGGGCGCGCTCGAGCTGGCGCGCACGCGCGACGACGACACGCGCACGTCGGGCGCGCTCCGTGAGGCGGCCGTCGGCATGGCCGCGACGCGCGCGGCGGGCGCTCCGATCGCGCGGCTTTCGCGGTGGGACGACCGCGGGCGCTGGCTCCTCGCGGCGGGCGGCGTCCTGGTTCTCATGGGCATCACCGCCGTGGCGGGCGGCGCCAGGACTCCGGCCGCGATCCGTCACATCGCCGACCCAAAAACCGCCCCGATCGCCCCCATCGCGATCCGCGTGGAGCCGGGGTCGCGCGATATCGAGGGCGGCGAATCGGTCGTCATCCGCGCCTACGTCCGCGGCACCGGCCAGCGGCCACGCCTTCGCACCCAGGAGGGCGGCGAGTGGCGGGAGTCGTCCCTCGCGCCCGCCGACGAGGCCGCGGGCGCCCGCCCGGGCGAGCGCGCCTTTTCGCTGCTCCTCCGGAACTTGAAAGATGACCTCCGCTACAAGGTGCGCGCCGCGGGACAGGAATCGCCCGTGTACGCCCTCACCGTGCGGGACCTGCCGCGCGCCACCGGCTACCGGGTGCGCTACGAGTACCCCGCCTATACCGGACTGGCCCCCGAGGAAAGCCACGCCATCACCGGCGACCTCGCCGCTCCGCGCGGGACGCGGGCCCTCCTCACTGTGACGCTCTCGCGGAGCGCCCGGAGCGGAGGGCTGATCTTTGATCACCCGGGGGACCACGGGGGCATGCGGATCGCGGGTGCGACCGGCGAGCGTCTCGTCCGCTTCGCGGTGCCCGTCCGGAGCGACGACCGCTACTCGATCCGGCTGGAAGATCCGAGGGGGAGGCGCGTGGATCTGGGACCGTTCGAGGTGCGCGCCATTCCCGACCGGCCCCCCAACGTCTCCGTGCTCTCGCCCGGCGCCGTGGAAGACGTGGGCCGCGACATGAATGCGGTGGTCATCGCCGGCGCGACCGACGACTACGGCGTGCGGAAGATTCTCATCAAGTACAAGGTGCGCGACGCCGCCGAGAAGGTGGAGACGCTGCACGAGGAAAAGGGGACCGCGCGGGAGCTGGCCGTGCGCTACACGTGGGCGCTGAGCGGCTACTCGCTCCTCCCGGGGGAAGAGGTGGAGTACCGGATCGGCGCCGTGGACGGCGACGCGATCGACGGGCCGCAGACCTCCTGGTCCGACGCGCGCATTCTCCGCTTTCCCTCGGCGGCCGAGATCCTGGCCAACATGTCCGGGGAGCGCGACGAGACGATCCATTCGCTCGAGAACGCCTGGCAGGACGCGCACGACCTCCAGAAGAAGGCGGAGGAGCTTTCGCGCGATCTGGGCCGCTCGCGCGAGATGACCTGGGAGAAGCAGCAGGAGGCGCAGAAGACGCTGGAGGGGCAGCAGGAGCTGCAGAAGACGATCGACAAGGTTGCCGAGAAGCTGGGCCAGGACGCGGAGAAGCTCTCGCAGTCGCGCGCCCTGAACACCGAGCTGGTCCAGAAGATCGAGGAGCTTCACCAGATCCTAAGCCAAATCAAGGACCAGTCGCTCCTCCGTTCCATCCAGCGGCTCCAGGAAGCACTGAAGAACCTCTCGCCCGAGCAGATGGAGCAGGCCCTCCAGAATCTGAAGATGAACCAGGAGCAGGTCATGCGCAGCCTGGAGCGGACGATCGAGATGCTGAAGCAGATCCGGACCGAGGAGAAGCTGGAAGCGGCGTCGGAGCGCGCGGCCGAGCTGGAGCGGCGGCAGATCGCGACCAACGATTCGCTATCACGGGCGAAGAACAGCGAAGAGGCGAAGTCCCTCGCACCCGGAGAGCGCCAGACCTCGAAGCTGGGTGCCGAGCAGCGCGCGGCGCTCGACTCCCTGGCGTCGGATCTGAGCCCCCAGGACCCGGAAGCCGCGAAGGAAGCGGAGCGGCTGGCCGATGAGCTGGGAGAAGAGGGCGCGGCCCCGGACTTCCGCCAGACGACGCAGTCCATGGAGCAGGGAGAGCGCGATCCGGCGAAGCAGGGCGGCGAGAAGCTGAAGCAGCGCCTGGAGGAGATGCGGAAGAGCGTGGATCAGATGCGCGAGGGCTTCCAGAACAAGAGGAAGAACCAGCTCGCGAAGAAGATGGAAGAGGCGGCGCAGGACCTCCTCGAGATCGGCAGGCTCCAGCAGGGGATGTTGTCCGACCGGTCGAGCAGCCTCTCCGAGCGCGCCGAGACGCAGAAGGGGCTGGAGGACGCGACCTCCGGCGCCACCCGGAGGATCGCCGACATCGGAAAGCAGACGCTCTTCCTCACGCCGGACATCGGGCAGGCGCTGGGCCGGGCGCTCAACAACCAGGAAAACTCCGTCGGACGCTATTCGGAGCAGGACTTGGCGGGCGGGCTGATGGCCGGGAAAGAGGCGGCGATCGCGCTGAACCAGGCCGCGGCGGGCCTCTTGAAGAGCCGTCAGTCCATGCAGGGCGCGTCCTCGTCCACGGGATTCCAGGAGGCGATGGAGCGGCTCCAGGGTCTGGGCGGCCAGCAGCAGAGCCTCAACAACCAGTCGCTCGGGATGATGCCCGGCGAAGGTCAGGGGCAGGGAAGCCAGGGGAGCCGCCTGAGCGAAGGCCAGGGCCAGGCGCTCTCGCGCATGGCCGCGGAGCAGGAGGCGATCCGCCGCGGACTGGAAGAGACGATGCAGAAGCTGGGACAGGGCGGCGGCACGATGGGAAACATGGGCAGCGTGGCGGATGACATGAAGCAGGTCGAGCAGGACCTGCGCGGCGGACGCCTGAACCAGGAGACGGTCGACCGCCAGCAGCGCATCCTGAGCCGCCTTCTCGACGCGCCGCGCAGCGTGGAGCGGCGCGACTATTCGCGCAAGCGGCAGTCGCGCCCCGGCGTGGACGTGGTGCGCTCCTCCCCGGGCGCACTCTCGCCGGAGCTCTTGCGCACGCGGCCGTCGTTGGCGGCGCTCCTCGCGCGCGCGGGGCGCGATCCCGTGACGCCGCGCTACCGCGCCCTGGTGGACGAGTATCTCCAGTCGGTGCTAGGAGGAAAGGCGAAGTGACCCGCGCGCTCCCCTGGGTCGCGGGCGTGGCGATGGCCGCGCTGGTGGCGCTCCCCGCCGCCGGGGCCAAACCCAAGAAGACGAACGCGCCTCCCCTGCCGCCGCCGTCGCGGGAGGTCGCGCCCCAGTACCCGCCCGCGCTTCCCCCCTTGTCCCGGGACGAGCGGCTCCCGGAGGGCTATCAGGAGATGGTCCGGAGGCTGATGCAGCGGAGCCCCGCCGACAGTCTGGGGGACGGGCTCTACGCGGTGGCCGACGCCTCGTTCCATGCGGGATCGTTCGACGAGGCGACGAAGCTCTACGCTACGTTCGCGCAGCTCTACACGCGCAATCTGCGTTTGAACGAAGCGCTGGAGCGGGTGCTCATGATCCGCGACTGCCGCGACTTCGACGACGAGCCGCTCCGCATCTACGCCCATGCCGAAGAGCTGCGCCGCGAGGGGAAGGCGGATTCCGCCGCGGCCGCGCTCTCGGCCGGACTGTCGCGCTACCCGGGCGCCCGCCTGCGCTGGCACTACCGCTACGCCCTGGCCGAGATCGCGCGCGACAAGGGAAACCACGCACTCGCGGTGGAGCAGGCCCTGGCGGTCGCGGACACCTCGACAGGATCCCGCCTCGCGCCCTACGCGCTGAAGCTGGCCGGCGACGAAACCCTGGCCGCCGGTGGCCCGCCGGAGCGGGCGGCGGGTTACTACCAGGCGCTTCTCGAGCGCTATCCCGACTCGCCGCTCGCGGCTCCCGTGCGCGTCCAGGTTCTGGCGCTCCGGAAGCGGATGCAGCTGTGACGCGCCTCGCGGCGGCGCTCGCCCTCGTTCTCGCCCTCGCCCCGGCAACCGCGGCGGCGCGCCTGCTGGTCCCGATGGACGAGAAGCAGGCGGATCATCTCCGCGCCTACGGGCTCACCTACTGGGCCCTGGAGCGCGGGCTGCGCGGGGAGTGGCTCCTCAACTATCGCGGCGGCTCGTTCCTCTTGCCGGACAACGCGTCGGTCGCGTCCGAGGCCGTGGTCCGCGGGGTAACCGTCGAGCCGGTGGACGAGGCCGGGGTGGCGCGCATCATGGCCGAGATCGCGGACAACAACATGGACGCGGTCAAGCTGGAGACGGCGCCGCGCATCGCGGTCTACGTGCCGCCCAGCGCGCCTCCGTGGGACGACGCCGTGCAGCTGGCCCTGGACTACGCACAGATCCCGTACACCAAGCTGTGGGACGCCGAGGTGCTGGACGGGAAGCTCTCCCAGTACGACTGGATCCACCTGCACCACGAGGACTTCACGGGGCAATACGGAAAATTCTACGCCGCGTTCGCCGCTACCGACTGGTACCGCCGGCAGGTGGCCGAGAACGAATCCATGGCGAAGAGCCGCGGCTTCGGCAAGGTCTCCGAGCTGAAGAAGGCGGTCGCGCGGGCGATCAAGGCCTACGTGGCGGCCGGGGGATTCCTCTTCGCGATGTGCTCGGCCACCGACACGTTCGACATCGCGCTCGCGGCCAGGAACACGGACATCGCGGGGCCCGAGTACGACGGCGACCCCACCGACCCCAACGCCCAGTCGAAGCTGGATTTTTCGGAGACCCTGGCGTTCAAGAACTTCGAGCTGGAGGAGAACCCGCTCGTCTACGAGTTCTCCAACATCGACACGACGAACCGCGCGACGCTGCGGGGACAGCGGAACGACACCTTCACGCTCTTTGATTTCTCGGCCAAGCAGGACCCGGTTCCCTCGATGCTGGTCCAGGACCACGTCGCGGTGGTGCCGGGATTCATGGGCCAGACGACCGGCTTCGAGAAGTCGCTCGTCAAGCCCGGCGTGACCATCCTGGCCGAGGTGCCGGGCCAGGATGACGTGAAGTACCTCCACGGCCACTACGGCAAGGGGACGTTCACCTTCTACGGGGGACACGACCCCGAGGACTACCAGCACGCGGTCGGCGATCCCCCCACCGACCTGAATCTGCACAAGCACTCGCCGGGCTACCGCCTCATCCTGAACAACGTCCTCTTCCCCGCGGCCGAGAAAAAAGAGAAGAAGACGTAGCCGCGGCGGGAGGGGGTGGAAGAAGGCGTGGCGGGGCGCCGGGGGCTCGGGTACACTCCGCGCCCTATGATCACGCTGGCCGACCGGCTTCGGCCTCCGCTCGCGCGCCCGGCTTCGGGCGCTCCAGGTGCGGTTTTGGCCACCGTCCTTTCCTATGACGTTCCGCTCGTGCTCGGCGCGAGCTGCGTGATCGCGCTCGCGGCCCAGCTCGCGGTCCGCCTCCCCTTCTCTCCGGTTCCCATCACGGGCCAGACGTTCGCCCTACTCCTCGCCGCCGCGGCTCTGGGTCGCGTCCGCGCCGCCGCCGCCGCGCTCTGCTATCTCGCCGAGGGCTTAGCCGGCCTCCCCGTCTTCGCGGGCGGATCCGCCGGAGCGCACGTGCTGGCGGGCCCGACCGGCGGCTATCTGGCCGGATTCGTTCCCGCGGCCTGGCTCGTCGGCGCCCTGGCCGAGCGCGGCTTCGATCGGCGCGTCGTGACGACCGCGGTCGCCATGCTGGCGGGGAACGCGGTGGTGCTCCTCTGCGGCGCGGCGTGGCTGGCCGTGTTCGTCGGCCCCGAGCGCGCGGTCCCGCTGGGGGTGCTTCCCTTCCTGATCGGAGACGTGGTCAAGGCCGCCTTCGCCGCGGCGCTCCTGCCGCTTTCGTGGCGGGCGCTCGGCGGTCTCGGGAGCAGCGCCGATGTACGACCCTAGCTCCGAATACGCGACCGGCGTTCTCGTCCTCGGCGCCACGGGGGCGATCGGGAGCGCGGTCTCGCGCGACCTGGTCTTGAACGGCTACCGCGTCTATGGACTGATCCGGGACGAGGCCGCGCGCGCGCGCCTTTCGTACGCGGTCGTCGGCGTGATCGGGGACCTGCGCGCGCCCGAGAAGTGGGATACCGCGATCGAGGGGTGCCAGATCGTCGTGAACTGCGCGTCCCCGGGCGATCTCGGAGCGGGTCCGATGACGCGCGAGAAAGCCGAGCGCGAGGCCGAGGAGCTGGCGAAGATCCTGGACCGGATCTGCGACGCCGTGCGCCACCGGAAGCGCCGCATGATCCATACCTTCGGCGCCCTCCTCTACGAGCCCGACGCGAACGGCTGGGTGCGGGAGAACGCGGCCCTATCCTCGGGACGCGGCTTCGGCATCCGGCACCGGTACACGTACCCGGTCTTCGAGCGGCAGCGGAAGAAGGGGCTGAAGGCGATGAGCGTGAATCCCGCGTTCGTGTACGGACGCCGCGGGTGGTTCGAGTACGGGCTGCTTCGCCCGATGCTGGAGGGTCAGGCCGTCATCCTGGGCGACGGCGCCCAGACGATGCACTACATCGCCGCCTCCGACGCCGCGAGCGGTTACCGGCTCGCGATCGAGAACGGGCTGGACGGTGACGACTACCTCCTCGCCGATGACCGCCCCTCCACGCAGGGCGAATTCACGAAGCTGGTCGCGAGTCTCCTGGGAGTGCCCGAGCCGAAGCCCGTGCCCGAGGAGGAGCTGACCCCCGTCCTGGGCGAGTGGAACGTGGAGGCGTACACCTTCTGCCCGAAGGTCGATTCGACGAAGGCGCGGGAGCGCCTCGGATGGACTCCGCGTTACCGGACGATCGAAGAGGGTCTTCCCGTCGTGATCCGCGAGTTCAAGAGATCCCGGCTCAAGGTCCCGGTCGGGTAGACGCCGTGCGGCGGCTCCGGGGCATTCACGTTCGGCGGCTCCTCCCCATCCTCGCGGCATCCACGCTGGTCTCCTGCGCTCCCGGCGTCCAGGATTCCTGGTGGTCCCACGTACGCTGGCTGGCCGACGACGCCAGGCGCGGGCGCGAGACGGGAACGCCCGGATACTTCGCGGCGGCTCAGTACGTGGCCCACGAATTCCAGAACGCGGGGGCCCTGCCGGCGGGCAGCGAGGGCTACTTCCAGCCCGTTCGCTTCATCTCGCGGAGGATCCTCGAGCCGCAGTGTCTGGTCGCCCTGGTGCGCGGGGGGCGCGCCGACACGCTGGTTCTGGGTGAGGAGGTCACGATCTCGACCTCGCTGGATACGGCGGACTCGGTCGATGCCGGCGCCGTGTTCGCGGGCTACGGCCTCGAGCTGCCCGAGGCGGGGCTGACCGACCTGGACGGCCTGGATCTCCGCGGAAAGGTCGCCGTCATCCTCCGCGGGGCTCCCGCCACCGTTCCCTCCACGGTCGCCGCCCACGCGCAGTCCTCCGGCGAGCGCTGGCGGCGTCTGCGCGAGCGCGGCGCGATCGGCCTGGTCAGCATCCCTGACCCCGCCGTCCTGCACGTGCCGTGGGAGCGGGGGAAGCTCTCGCGCTTCGACGCCGGGCTCACGCTGGCCGACTCGTCCTGGAACGAGCGCGCCGGGCAAGAGCTGGGGCTGACCGTGAATCCCGCGCGCGCCGAGCGGTTCTTCGAGGGGAGCGGCCACACCTTCGCCGAAGTCGTGGCCGCGTCCCATGCGGGGAAACCGATCCCGCGCTTCCCGCTGCCCTACCACATCCGGGCGCGGGTGCGCGTGGACCGGCACATGGTCGAGAGCCCCAACGTGATCGGGATCATCCCCGGGAGCGATCCCGCGCTGCGCGGCGAATCGATCGTGCTCTCGGCGCACCTGGATCACCTGGGCGTGGGCGCTCCCATCGCGGGGGACTCGATCTACAACGGGGCGATGGACAACGCGAGCGGCGTGGCCA
>DATGVG010000160.1:0-2403 GCA_035300625.1 Candidatus Limnocylindrales bacterium | reverse complement strand
AGGTCGGCCCGCTCGATCAGGTCGTCGAGGGCCAGCACAGGGTACCCCGCCGCGGTGGCGGGCTGGCGCACGCTGACGCCCACCAGCGTGGTGCCGGGAATGCCCCGCGTCAGCGCGTCCGCGACGCGGCGGCCGATCACGCCCATCCCCGCGATTCCGATCTTCAGCATGTTCTCGTCCCTCCTCCCCCCACGTGATCGGCGCGGCGATGATAGCAGCGGGCGCCGGGGCCGGACAAGGGACCGTGCTAGAATCAGCGCCGAAGATGACAGCAACGCCCCGGCTCCAGGAGCCGCTCGAGCGGCTCTACCGCGAGTTCGACTGGGCCGCCCGCGCCGACCTGGACGCGATCCGCTTTCCCCTTCGCTATCCCGGGCGCGCCGATCGCGAGGTCGTCGCGCTCCTGGCCTCGTGCATGGCCTACGGGCGCGTGGATCTGTTCGGCCCGTGGGTCGACTGGGCGCTCGTCCGCATGGGGGACTCACCCGCGCGCTTCGTGCTGGGCTTCGATCCGGCCAAGCACGCCGCGCGCTTCGAGGGCTTCCGCTACCGGTTCAACCGCCCGCGCGATCTGGCCGCCTTCTGCCTCGCCACCCAGCGGGTCCTGATCCGGCACGGCTCGCTCGGCGCCGCGTTCCGCGCCGGCTTCTCGCCCGGGGATCCGCACGTGGGCGCGGCCCTGGAGCGCTTCGTGGGCTCCTTCCTGACCCAGGATCTCTCCGCGGTCTTTCCGCGCAACCGGCTCTCGTACGGGTACCGTCACTGGTTCCCGCGCCCGTCCACCGGCGGCGCGTGCAAGCGGATGCTGCTCTTCCTTCGCTGGATGGTGCGTCGGGAGGCGCCCGACTTCGGGCTCTGGACCGACATCCCGCCCGCCGCGCTCCTGATCCCGGTGGACACCCACATCGAGAACATGGCCCGCTCGCTCGGTCTCACCCGGCGGCGCAGCCGGAACTGGAAGATGACGGAGGAGATCACGAGGGGACTGCGGCTGCTCGATCCGGCCGATCCGGTGAAGTACGACTTCTCGCTCTGCCACACCCGGATGTCCGGGCAGTGCCTCGACCGCCGCGACGCGATCGTGTGCGCCCCGTGCCGGCTGCGGCCGGTGTGCCGCCACTGGCGCGGGCGACGGAGTGTGTCGCCGTGACCGCGGGGTGGGTGTGGGTCGTGGTGGCGGCCCTCGCGCTGCTGCTCGGGGTGACCGCGTGGGCCCTCTGGCGCGCGGTGGCGCGGCTCGGAGCGCTCGAGACGGCCCGGCAGCAGCCGGACCAGGCGCTGCTCCTGCTCCAGCGCGACATCCAGACCGCGAGGGCGGAGGCCCACCAGGCGCGGAGCGAAACGCTCGCCACCGTGAAGGAGGAGCTGCACCAGTTCGCGAGCCACATGACCCAGCAGATGGGCCAGGTCGGCAGCGGCGTCCAGCAGCAGCTCCAGCACGTGGGCCAGGTGGTGGGCGCGGTGCAGGGCAGCCTCGGCAAGCTGGGCGAGGTGACCCAGCGCGTCTTCGACGTGGGGCGGGACATCGCGGGTCTCGAGCAATTGCTCAAGTCCCCCAAGATCCGCGGCGGGGTGGGGGAGACGCTCCTCGAGAATCTCCTCGCCCAGATGCTCCCGCGGGAGCAGTACGCGCTGCAGCACGCGTTCGCCACCGGCGACCGGGTCGACGCGGCCATCCGCATCGGCGAGCGGATCGTCCCGGTCGACGCGAAGTTCCCCCTGGAGAACTTCCGACGCGTCCTCGAGGAGACCGACGAGGACAAGCGCGGCCCGCTGCGGCGCGCGTTCCTGCGCGACGTCAAGAACCGGGTCGACGAGATCGCCAAGAAGTACATCCTCCCGGACGAGGGCACGTTCGACTTCGCCCTCATGTACATCCCGGCCGAGAACATCTACTACGAGATCATCGTCCGGGACGACAGCGAGGAGGACTCGCCGGCCGCCTACGCGCTGGCCCGGCGGGTGGTGCCGGTCTCGCCCAATACCTTCTACGCCTACCTGCGGGTCATCGTGCTGGGGCTGCGCGGGCTGCGGATCGAGCGCGACGCCCAGGAGATCCAGGCGCGGCTCGGCCGGTTGCGCGGGGACCTCGACAAGTTCCGCGAGGCGTTCGACGTGGTGGGGCGACACCTCACCAATGCGCGCAACAAGTACGACGACGCCGCCTCCGGCCTGGGCCGGCTCGAGGGCAAGCTGGAGGGCATCGAGCGCCACGGCGAGCAGGGAGCCCTGCCCGGCATCGCACCCTGACCGAAAGTTCCGTCCCCCGGGCCGACGCCGGATTCGGGAACCAGCGGTTGTGGTATGATCGAAGAAATTCACCATCAGAGGGTCCCATGCCCGACATTCAGTTCCAGGTCTACGGCATCAACCTCCTCGTCCGACTCATGGCCGAGCCCCCGG
>DATGVG010000159.1:0-7385 GCA_035300625.1 Candidatus Limnocylindrales bacterium | reverse complement strand
CGACGAGGAGCGGACCGAGCTTCTGACGCACGCGCTCACCAGCGGGCGGCACCTGCTCTCCTTGATCAACGACGTCCTCGACCTGGCCCGCATCGAGGCGGGCCGGCTGCAGGTGGAATGCAGCGAGGTCGACGTGGGCATCATCCTCAACGAGGTGGCCCTGACGATCGCCGTGCAGGCGCGCGAGAAGGGGCTGGGGCTGTTCTGCCCGCGGATCCCGCCGGGGTTGTGCGTCACCGCGGACGAGGCGCGCCTCCGCCAGGTTCTCGTGAACGTCCTGGGCAACGCGATCAAGTTCACGCCGAAGGGGTCCGTGACGGTCGGCGTGGAAGCCCCCGCGGGGTCGCCTTCCGTCGAGGTATGGGTTCGCGACACGGGAATCGGGATCAACGAGGAGAAGCGCTCGCGCCTGTTCCGCAAATTCTCCCAGGGAGACACGTCGACCACGCGCAAGTTCGGCGGCACCGGGCTGGGGCTGGTGATTGTGAAGGAGCTGGTCGAGATGATGGGCGGATCCGTGCGGCTGGAAAGCACGGGCGAGGGGCACGGGTCCACGCTCACGTTGACCTTGCGGCGCACCGGCGCCGGGGTGCCCGCGGCCGGGGGCGGCGCCCCCGCTACGGCCGCGTAACGACGAAGAAGAGGAGCCGGCCGCGTCCGATGCGCACGCGGGCGGGACGCGAGGCGATCACGTTGGAGATGGAGTCGTGGACGCCCATCTCCAGGCGCTGATCGGCCAGCGGGTACTGGAGGCCCTCGGTCGTCACTCCCTCCGCCGGGGCGCCCACCGCGAAAAACGAGACAACCGTGCCGACGGGATGCTCCAGAGGCACGTCCCCGCCCGCGACCCACGCGCGGCACCGGTCGTCCTCCAGCACCAGGCGCACCTTGCTCCCGTAGCGGAGGAGCAGCGACAGGTGTCCGACCACGTGGTCCAGCCGGTCGGCGCTGGCGCCGAGGAGGATGATCTCGTCGACCCCGCCACGCGCCAGGACGTACTGGATCGCCTTCTCGGTGTCGGTGTGCTCGGTGTCGGCGTCGCGAAGGATGCGCGCCTTGGAAAAGAAGGCCAGGGTCTCCTCGCTGATCGAATCCATGTCGCCGACGATGGCTTCGGGCTCAAACCCGTAGGCCCGGGCGCTGTCCGCCGCGCCATCGGCGCACACGAAGAGGTCGGCGTCGCGCAGGACGCGCGCCACCGTCTCGGAAGACGGCGGGACTCCATGGGTCAGGATGACGGCGACGCTCACGCGGAGGCCTGTGGTAGGGTGGGCGGCGAACTCGATCGGTCGGGCTGAGCCTAGCACCCACGAGGGAACGATGGCAAACCAACGGAATGCGATCGCGCTGCTGGTGATCGCGGCACTCACCGTGGTCGTCGGCGGCACCGGGCTCTACCTGGGATTCCAGGCCGGCCGGCATCCCCAGTCGGGCCCGCCCGTTCCGAAGGCGCCCGACATCGGCCCGATCATCTTCGACATGCGCTCCATCCGCTCCGACCCCGACCGCGTGCGCTTCGAGTGGAAGCACATGGACGGCGCCCAGGGATACCGGGTCACCGTACTGTCCGCCGCGAACGAATCGCTCTTCGCCAGCACCGCCCTGACCACGAACGCGTGGGTGATTCCGGCTGACCTGAGCAAGCGCCTCACCCCCCAGACGGTTTACCACTGGAAGGTCACCGTGCTGACGGACAAGGGAGACGGTACCGCCTCCGACCCCACCACGTTCGCTACCCAGTAGCCCCCGTCGGTACGCTATAATTGAGGCGTCCCGTCCGCTGATCTCGGTGGCTTCTTCTCGCGAGGTACGCCCATGCGCCCCCGTCCCCGGATTTCTCAAACCGCCTGGATTTTGGTGCCCGCCGCGCTTCTCCTTGTGGCCCTCGTCAGTTGCAGCCGCGACATTCCCGTCGCGCCAGGGGCGTCCCCGGACTCGTATGGAGCAGCGCGCGCGTTGGCCGCGTCGGCGGTCCCGAGCGGTGCATTTTTCCCGCTCACGGTCGGAAATCGGTGGCACGCGGTCGGGGTGGGTCACATCACCTCCGTGCCCACGGGTGGGGGCCCTCCGTTCGTGGAATTATCCTTCCAGGACGATATATCCCGCGAGTTGACGGGTACCGAGACGCTTCTGGGCAGGTCCTACACGCTCCTTACCGAGGCGCACGTGGAGTCGGGCTCCTTCGGCGGGGACCCTAATCCGTTCACGTACTGGATTCGGTACCGCCAGGATCAGAGCGGGCTCTACGAAGCGGACGTTGACGTCACCCAGCCTCCGGCGGCGGCGTCCACGGACGCAGCGCGTGTCCAGGCAGGAGCACGCGAGTCGCGCCGCCCGCTGCCCGCGGAATGGCGGGCTCGTCTTCCCGTCGAACAGGTGGCGGCCTACGAGCGGGCGTGGAACAGCATTCAAGATAAGAGCGCCGCCGTCCGCGAGATGCTGGGAGCGCGGTCGTCCGCGCTCCGACCCGCCGGCCTCCTGGACGGCGAGATCACGCGCCTCACGTACCCGATGCGTCCCGGAGCCGAATGGACCATTCGCCCCGAGCCGTTTTTCGGGGCCACGGTGGAAGGTGTGGACAACCTGGACCTACCGGCGGGACGCTTTCCTGCCTATCGGATCCGGATCGAGGGCGAAGCGTTCGGATCGGACGACATCGTTCACTTCTGGTTCGGCCGGTCGGGTCAGCTCCAGGTCAAGTACCACCTGGAATCGGTCATGACCGACGTCGATGGAAATGAGATCGGGCGCCTGGTCGACGATTACAACGAGGCCGTGGACTCGTTGACTTTGCTCCAACCGTAGGGCCCAGGCCGCGGGCTTGACAACCCGTGCGCCGCGGAGCATCGTAGGAACGTCCGTTAGGGGTGGCTGGGATACCAGCCTGAGATCAAACCCTAATAACCTGATCTGGGTCATGCCAGCGTAGGGAAACGGGGCGACAGAAAAGCCTTCTCGTCGAGCCGCGCTCCCCACTGAGCGCGGCTCGTTTGCTAGGGAAGGAAGGTTCCGAGATGTCGCCTCGCTGCCGCCAGCCGCGCATTGATTCCTCCGCTCGTGTTCTCGGCCTCGTCGCTGTGGCCCTGGCCGTTGCCACCGCTCTCTACGCCCCCCGGGCGCGCGCCCAACAAACGGGCCAAACCCTCACCGGCCAGGTTGTGGACGCGGACGCGCGCCGTCCGATCGCCGACGCTCGCGTGCGTACTCTCGGCACCTCGCGCGCCGACACACGCGAGACTGCGACCGATGCCGACGGCATGTTCCATCTCCGCGGGCTCACCGCGCCGCAGGGCACCATCGAAGTCTCCCGCCTGGGCTACGAACCCGCGCGCGCCGCGTACGACCTCGCCGACACGTCCACTCTCACGCTGATCATCCGCCTTACCCCGCACGCGCTCCCGCTCGCCCCCATCGAAGTCTCCACCACGCGCGCCGTCGAGCGCGAATCCCCGGTGCCATTCACCGAGCTGCCCCGCGAGGAGATCCGCGCCCGCTACTGGGCGCAGGACCCGCCGATGCTCCTGGCGGAGACGCCGGGCGTCTACGCTTACTCCGACGCGGGGAACGGAGTCGGCTACTCCTACGTCAAGATCCGCGGCTTCTCGCAGCGGCGCGTCGCCGTTACGATCGACGGGATCCCGCTCAACGACCCCGAGTCGCACGAGGTCTACTGGGTGGATCATCCGGACCTGCTCTCGGGAACCGCGTCCATCCAGGTGCAGCGCGGCGTGGGGAGCGCGCTCTATGGCGCGAGCGCGGTTGGCGGCTCGGTCAACGTCGAGCTGGCCTCGATCCCGCGCGAGCGGTCGATCTCGCTCGAGGCGGGCGGGGGCAGCTACGGCACGCGGCGCTTCACCGCGTTCTACCAGTCCGGGCTCCTCGACAACACCTACTCCATCACCGGCCGCTACTCCCGCATCGAGAGCGACGGCTACCGCGAGCAGTCGTGGTCGCGCCTCTGGGCGTACCAATTCACGGCCGCGCGGCTGGACCCGTGGATGACCACGCGCCTCAACTTTTACGGCGGGCCGGAGCAGCTCCACCTGGCCTACTACGCGGTCGATCGCTCCTACCTCGACGGCCGCTACACGGGCGATCCGGACCGGGACCGCAGATTCAACCCGCTCAACTGGCGGAACGAGACGGACAATTTCTTCGAGCCGCACTACGAGCTGATCCAGGACATCCGCCTGAGCGACCGGGCCTCGCTCACCTCCTCTGCGTTCTACTTTCCGGGAAGCGGCTACTACGACGACCTTCCCTACGGCCCCCAGTCGTTCGCGTCGCGCCAACTCCCCAGCTTCTACGTCCCGTCCGACTCGCTCTATCCCGCCGCCTACTACCAGACCGACTCCACCGGCGCGCCCGAGCTGCAGCCGAACGGGAGGTTCCTGGTCACCGGCTCCGACATGACCCAGCGACTCTGGGTGCGGAACCATCACTACGGCTGGGTCCCGCGCGCGAAGATCCGCCATGCCCACGGCGAGCTGACCGTGGGTGGGGAGTGGCGCGAGCACGACGGGCGGCACTGGGGCGAGCTGACGTGGAGCGCCGCGCTTCCGCCCGGAGTGGACCCGAATCACGTCTTCTACGACTACACCGGGCGCGTGCGCGTGTTGTCGGGGTTCGCGCAGGAGGCCTACGACCTGCGCCCTGACGTGCGCGTTACAGGGAGTCTCCAGTGGCGCGGCACGCGCTACGCGATCGGCCAGGACCGCTACAACGGCTACGACTTCCACCTGAACTACTCGTTCCTGAACCCTCGCGTCGGAGTGAACTGGAACGTGAACGCGCGCTTAAGCGCCTTCGCCTCCTACGCGCGAGTGCGGGTCGAGCCGATCCTGGGCGAGATCTACCGCGCCGACGATCCCACCAGCGTGCCGCTCTTCCGCCGCCTGGATCCCCCGAACCACATCTACGAGGACCCGCTCATCCACCCGGAGCGCCTCAAGGACTACGAGGCGGGAATCGGCTGGCGCCGCGCCGACTCCTTCGCGCGGCTCACCGCTTTCTGGTTGGATTTCCGGAACGAGATCGTACCCTTCGGGCAGATCGACGCGCTCGGCAACCCGATCACCGGAAACGCCGCGCGCTCGAAGCACCAGGGGATCGAGGCGGAGTTTCGCTATCAGCACCGGACCGGGCTCGAGCTGGAAGGGAACATGACGCTGAGCCGGAACCGGTTCGACGACTACCGCGAGTTCGTCACGGCGGGGATCACCAACGATTACAGCGGAAACACGATCGCCGGATTCCCCGAGCGGATGGCGAACCTCACGGTCGGCTTCAAGCGCGGGGCGTCGCGCGCGGCGCTGACGCTGGCCGAGACCGGGCGCCAGTACCTGGACAACTCCGAGGACAACCGGAAGAGCGCTGGCCTGCGCGCCGCGCCCGGCTACCAGCACAAGTTCGTGGAGGAGCACGCGGTCCTGAATGGCACGCTCACGCTGGACCTCACGCGGATCACCGGCCGCCGCGCGCTTGGCGAGCGCTCGCTCGCGCTCGACGTGCACGCGCTCAACCTCACCGGCCTGCGCTACGAGACGGCGGGGTACGTGTTCGACGAGGTGCCTTACTTCTACCCCGCGGCCGAGCGAAGCGTTTTCGCCGCGCTCCGCGCGGAGTTCTAGCACGGCGTCCGTCGACTTAACGCTTCTCGCGCTCTACGCCGGGTTTCTCCTCTATCTCGGCGCCCGGCTGTTCGGCACCGCGCGGAAGCCGGCCCTGGAGTTCCTGGCGATGGGGCGGCGGCTCTCGCTGCCCTCGTTCGTCATGACGCTGGTCGCCACGTGGTACGGCGGGGTCCTGGGCGTGGGGGAGTACTCGTACCGCTACGGCGTCTCCAACTGGCTCGTCTTCGGCGTGCCCTACTACGTGGGTGCGGCGCTCTTCGCGCTCTTCATCGCGAAGCGCGCGCGCCGCTCGCAGCTCTATTCGGTGCCGGACCAGCTTCACGCCGCCTACGGCCGCGGCGCGGCGCTCCTGGGCGCCGTGGTCATCCAGTTCCTCTCCTCTCCCGCGCCGTACGTCCTCATGGTCGGGATCCTGGCACAGCTCATCTTCGGCGGGCCGCTCTGGGTCTGCGTCGTCGGGGGCACGCTCTTCTCCACCGTCTATTCGTTCCGCGGCGGGCTTCGATCCGTGGTGCGCGCCGACAATCTCCAGTTCGTGCTGATGTATCTGGGATTCCTGGTCGCGCTGCCCCTACTCGTCATGCGCTACGGCGGCCTCGGCTTCTTGCGGGCCCATCTCCCCGCGACGCACTTCGTCTGGCACGGCGGCAACGCCCCGCAGTATGTGTTCGTCTGGTACCTGATCGCGCTGCAGACCCTGGTCGAGCCTACGTTCTACCAGCGGGCGTTCGCCGCCCAGGACGAACGCACCGCGGCCCGCGGCGTCTGGATCTCGATCGCCTTCTGGGTCCTGTTCGACTTCCTGACCACGTTCACCGGCATGTACGCCCGCGCGCTCATGCCCCACCTGGCGAACCCGGTCGCGTCCTATCCCGAGCTGGCGATCCACTTCCTCCCTCCGGTGGTGCGCGGGCTGTTCTACCTGGGCCTCTTCGCCACCGTGATGTCCACGGTGGACGGTTACACCTTCATCGGCGGGGTCAACTTCGGTCGCGACATCCTGTGGCGCTGGCGCCGCGAGCCGGACGACTCGCGCGTGAACAGCTACGTGCAGATCGGATTTCTGATCACGGCGGCGGTGTCGGTGGCGCTCGCGCTCTTCTTCCGATCCGCCGTGGACCTGTGGCACGACGTGGGGTCCGTGGGGGTGTCGGCGCTTCTCGTGCCGCTGATCACTTCGTACCGCCCGGCTTGGCGCGCGCCGCCGGGGTTCGCCGTGGCGGCCATGGCGGGCGGGGGACTCGTCTCGCTGGGGTGGCTCCTGGCGGCGCGAACGGGCGGCGGCGCATACCCGCTGGGCCTCGAGCCCATCTATCCGGGCCTCCTTGCCAGTCTCGCCGCGTGGGCGTTCGGAAAAATGTTGACCCGGCCGAAGCAGGTTCGGTAATCGCGTAAACCCATGGCGGATAGGGGCCGATTCCTGCGCGAGGCGCCTGTAACAAACTGTGCCATAGCATGTTACGGCCCACTAAAGATGCGAAACTTTTTCGGGACTGGGGTGGTCTAAATAGGCAGAGAAGCCCGGCGATCTAATCGCCGAAGTCCTAAGTGGTTACCGGCCACCTCCTTCCGGTGCCGCTGCGTGGACTGAAGGTCTCTCTGGAACCGATAGGTCCGCGGTACCGCAAGACCGCGACCGACACAGCTCCCCGCCGTCGGATGCGCGGCGGGGAGTATTTTTTTGTCCGCGCCAAAGCCATCCGCCTATCCTCCCGCTTCGTGACCCTCCCGACCCGGACATCCGCCCCGCCC
>DATGVG010000158.1:0-7234 GCA_035300625.1 Candidatus Limnocylindrales bacterium | reverse complement strand
TGCACATCTCGGACGACGACCTGGTCGGGAAGCAGGTCCTGATCGTGGACGACGACATCCGGAACATCTTCGCCCTGAGCAGCGTCCTGGAGCGGCGCGGCATGCGCGTGTTGACCGCTTCGACGGGCACCGAGGCGATCGAGCTCTTGTCGCACACCACCGACGTCTCGATCGTCCTCATGGACATCATGATGCCGGACATGGACGGCTATCAGACGACGCGCGCCATCCGCCAGAACCAGGCTCTCCGCCGGCTCCCGATCGTCGCGCTAACCGCGAAGGCGATGAAGGGGGACCGCGAGAAGTGCCTGGAGGCGGGCGCATCCGACTACCTGGCGAAGCCGGTCGACACCGGGCAGCTTCTGTCGGTCCTTCGCATGTGGCTTCACCGCTAGGGCCCCGATGACCTGGAACGGCAAGGTCAACATCCTGATGGTCGACGATCAGCCGGCCAAGCTATTGACCTACGAGGCGATCCTCGGCGACCTGGGCGAGAACCTGATCCAGGCCAAGTCCGCGCGCGAGGCCTTGGAGTGGCTGCTCCGCGAGGAGATCGGGGTGGTGCTCACCGACGTGAGCATGCCCGACCTGGACGGATTCGAGCTGGCCAAGATGATCCGCGACCATCCGAGGTACCGGCGCACGTCGATCATCTTCTGCTCGGCCATCCACATGTCCGACCGCGACCGCCTGATGGGATACCAGTGCGGCGCCGTCGACTACGTCTCGGTGCCGGTGATCCCCGAGATCCTCCGCGCGAAGGTCTCCGTCTTCGCCGATCTCTACCGGAAGACCCGCCAGCTCGAGACGGTGAACCAGGAGCTGGAGCAGCGCGTCTCCATCCTCCAGAGCACATCCGCCGTGGTCTACGTCACCGACGCCGAGGGGCGCTTCGGCCATGTGAACCGCCGCTTCGAAGAGGTGTTCGGGATCGACCTGGACGCCGTGCGCGGCAAGACCGCGTTCGACATCTTCCCGCGCGAGCTGGCCCAGGCGTTCGAGGTGAACAACCGGCAGGTCCTGGCGGAGAATCGTTCCATCGAGTTCGAGGAGACGGTGATCGGCGCCGGCGGGCCGCGCCACTACGCCTCGATCAAGGCCCCGATCCGGGACTCGGCCGGGGTGCCGCATGGGATCGTGGCCGTCTCCGCCGACATCACCGATCGGAAACGCCTGGAGGAGGCGCTCAAGGACGCCGACCGCCGGAAGGACGACTTTCTCGCGATCCTGGCGCACGAGCTTCGGAATCCGCTCGCGCCGATCCGGAACGTCCTCCAGATCATGCGCCTGAAGATGCCCGACGATCCGGAGCTTCTCTGGGCGCGCGACGTGATCGGCCGTCAGGTGGATCAGCTCACGCGCCTGGTGGACGACCTGCTCGACGTGTCGCGCATCTCACGCGGGAAGATCAAGCTCCAGATCGCTCCGGTGGACCTGTCCTCGGTCATCGCGGGCGCGGTGGAAACCAGCCGCCCCGTGATCGACGCGCGGCTGCACCGCCTGGTGCTCCGGCTTCCCGACAAGCCGATCTGGGTGCAGGGGGACCTGGTGCGGCTGACCCAGGTGATCGCGAATCTCCTGAACAACGCCGCCAAGTACCAGGACGCCGGCGGGTACATCGGCGTCTCGGTGGCCCGTGAGGCGGGCGAAGCCGTGATCCGGGTCAAGGACAAGGGCGTGGGGATCGAGCCCGACCTGTTGCCGGGCGTCTTCGACATGTTCGCCCAGGTGGAGCGCCCGCAGGGCGCGCCGCAGGACGGGCTGGGAATCGGGCTATCGCTGGCGCGGAACCTGGTCGAGATGCACGGCGGGACGATCCAGGTCACGAGCAGCCCCGACGGAAGCGAGTTCATGGTGCGCATGCCGTGCATGGCGGGTGAGCCCCGCTCCAAGGGCGCGAACAATCAAGGTGTCGCGCCGCACGCCCCGTCGCCGGGGTTCCGCGTGCTGGTCGTGGACGACAACGCCGACGCGGCGGAGAGCCTGGCGACCCTGTTGCAGCGGGCCGGGCACCAGGTCTCGGTGGCGCACGACGGACCGACTGCCCTCTCCATCGCGGTACAGGAGCGGCCGCGCGTGGTGCTGCTGGACATCGGAATGCCCGGGATGGACGGGTACGAAGTCTGCCGCGAGATGCGCCGCGCCGGGCTGGAGGACGCGCTGATCGTGGCGCTGACCGGATTCGGCCAAGAAGAGGACCGGCAGCGCTCGCGCGAGGCCGGGTTCGACGGCCACCAGGTGAAGCCAGGCGACCCTGTCGAGCTCATGAAGCTGGTGGCCGGTACGGCCAAGCCCTCCCCGGCGCGCCCCTAGGCGCTGCCTGCGGGCGCTGGCGCCCCCTAGAGCGAGAGCCACCTCGGCAAATCCCCGATCGAATCCAACACCGCGGTCGGCGCCGGCTTTGCGCGCGACTCGTCCCCCGGCCGAAATTTCCCCGTCTTCACCAGCACCCCCGCCATTCCCAGAGCGATCGGCGCCGCCACGTCGAATTCGGCGTCGTCCCCGACCATGACCATCTCGGAGAGGGCGACCCCCGCGTGCCGCGCGACGGCCTCGAAGAGGAGCCGCGACGGCTTACCCAGGGTCTCGGCCTCGCGCCCGGACGCATAGCTCAAGAGCGCCGCCACGCCCCCGATGTCGGTGACCAGCACCCCCTCCTTCCGGAAGTAGCGGTTCCGCGTCAACGCGTAGAACGCGGCGCCCTCCAGAAGACGCCGGAATGCTGGCTGCAGATCGGCGACGCGCCACCCGTGGGCCTCCGTCGCCAGGAGCACGGCGGGGCCGTGCGCGTCCTCCCGAAACCACGCGTACTCCTCCCGCTGCCCCGAGTCCGCGATCAGCACCCCCGAGTCGTGCCCGCGCGCGGGCAGCTCGCGCCGCGCGACCAGCACCGGCGTCCAGAGCGAGTCGGGGGTGTCGAGGAGCCCTTGCCCGATCAACGCCTGCGCCAGCTCCGCGTGGGGGACGCTGGTCGTGTTGGTGACGAGGCGCAGGGGAAGCTTGGCGCGGAGCGCCTGCACGGCCTCGACCGCCCCGGGTAGGGCCGGGCCGCGCACGCCGTCGGTGAGCGTGCCGTCCACGTCCAGGCAGACGGCCGCGGGCCTCATCCCTTCGCGCCGCCGCGGCGCAGGCGCGCGAGCCAGGCGGCGACCGGCTTCAGCTCTTCCACGCGAAGGAGGAGGCACGCGGCCACGTAGACGGCGCCGGCCGCGGCCAGCGCCAGGCTCACGACCAACAGCCTCTCTCCGAGGGTCGCCAGGCCCACCGCCGATTCCACGCCCCGCGCCACGGCCGCTGCTGCCGCCGCCGCCACCGCCGAAGCGAGCAGGATCCGCACCGCCGACGAGAGGAGCTTCCGTCCCCCCAGCGCGCCGATCTTCCGGCGGAGCATCCAGAAGAGCACCGTGAAATTGATCAGCGAGCCGATCGAGACCGCCAGCGCGAGGCCCGTGTGTTGGTAGAAGTGCATCAGCGGGAAGTAGAGGAGGACGGTCGCGCCGATGGTGCTCATCGAGACGAACACCGGGATACGCGCCATTCCCAGCGAGTAGAACGCCGGGACCAGGACGCGCACCGAGGAGAAGGCGGAGAGGCCCAGCGCGTACGCCCAGAGGGCGCGCGCGGTCTGGAATGTGTCGGCGGCGTCGAACCGGCCGTGCTGGTAGAGCACGGCGATGACGGGGCGGGCGAGCACCATCAAGAGGAACGTCGCGGGGAGCGTGAGCAAGAGCACCAGCCGGAGCGAAAAGGAGAGCGTTTCCTTGAGGCCGGCCAGATTGCCGGCGGCCGCGTGGCGCGACACCTCCGCCAGCGTGACGGTCGCGATGGCCACGCCGAAAAGCCCGATGGGAAGCTGCATCAGCCGGTAGGCGTAGTTGAGCCACGACACGCTTCCCTCCGCGAGCATCGAGGCGAGGAAGGTGCTGGTGAAGATGTTGATCTGAGCCGCGGCGATCCCGATCGACGCCGGCGCCATCAGCGTGACCATGCGGATCACGCCCGGGTCGCGGAACGACACCTCGGGCCTCCAGCGGTAGCCCTGGGCGCGGAGCGCGGGCACCTGGATCCACAGCTGGCCCAGCCCGCCCAGCACGGCTCCGATCGCCATGCCCACGATCGGCTTCAGTCCCCACCGGGGCATCAGCGGCGCGATCAGGAACCCGGCCAGGATCAGGGCCAGGTTCAGCATGGTCGGCGCGACGGCGGGGAGGAAGAAGACGCGGCGGGTGTTCAGGATTCCCATGACCGCGGCCGCCACCGAAACCAGGAGCAAGAACGGCGTCATGATCCGGGTCATTAGCGTGGTCAATTCCAGCTTGCCCGGGATCGCGGCAAAGCCCGGCGCCAGCACGCGGACGATCCACGGAGCCGCCACGATCCCGATCAGGCAGATCGCCGAGACGGCCACGAGGAGGAAATTGATCACGAGATTCGCCAGGCGCATGGCGGCCTCGGGCCCCTGCTCCTTCTCGGTCCGGGTCAAGGTCGGCACGAAGGCGGCGCTCATCGCCCCTTCCGCGAACAGGTCGCGAAGGAGGTTGGGGACCCGGAACGCGACCTGGAACGCGTCCACGGCGAACCCGGCGCCGAACTGGGCCGCGAACACCTGCTCGCGGACCAGCCCCAGCACGCGGCTCAGGAGCGTGGCGGCGGAGATGACCCCGGCGGCCCGCGCCATCCCCCGGCCCCGCGCGGCAGCCGTCGGCACCTCTTGCGGCTCCAGGGGCTCGGGGGTGTCAGTCACGGGGTCGCATGCTCCCCGGCGCCCGTCTGTCTGTCAAGCGCGCAGGCTCTCCGGCGCCCCTCCACCCGCCCCGGAAGCGCACGCGGGAATTCGGGTTATGGAGGGGGTCGCACAGCGGGCCCGTTCGGGGTCCCCGCGGGGCGGGTTTGGGCCGGATTCCGTGGCTGTTTTTGGGCCCGATTCGGGCACCCCCCGGTACCCCCGAAATCCCGTCCCCGAACCACACTACAGAACCGGCGCGGCGGCTCCGTGTTTGATATAATAGAGGTCGATCCGGGACCCACGACTTGCACCCGGAAACCTCACCAAGGAGCGACACCCATGAGCGCGAACGACCAGGACAAGGACATCGTCGAACGTCTCATCGCGGAGACCAATCTCTCAGCACGCCTGGATGCCCTCATCGGGGAAATCTGCGACAAGCTGCGAGAGTACGGTGTCGCTTCGCCCCACAAGGTGTTCAACGACCTCGTCGATCCCTTCCGCGAGTACTTCATGCTGGAGTACGAGGAGGAGCGCGGCCTGACCGGCTCCGACGAAGAAGAGGAAGAGGAAGACGAGGAGGAAGAGGACCGCAGCTACTAGGGTTCTTCCTCCGCGAGACGTCGCAAGAAGGCCAGATTTTTCCGATCCATCGCCACGCCGTCTTTTCCTTTCGGGGTTTCCAGGATCTTGGGCACCGCGCGGAAACGCGGATCGCGCATGATGCGCGCGAACGGCTCCGGGCCCAGACGTCCCCGCCCCAGGTGCTCGTGGCGGTCCACCCGGCTCCCGCGCTCGTTCTTGGAATCGTTCACGTGGAACAGGCGCAGCGATTCCAATCCCAGCGCCGCGTCGAATTCCTCGAATGTCTCCTCGCATCCCCGCTCGGTGACCAGGTCGTACCCCGCGGCGTGAACGTGGCAGGTGTCGAAGCAGATCCCGACCAGGTCGCGCCGCTCCAGCTGATCCCGGATCCGCGCCAGCTCCTCGAACCTTCGGCCCAGCGTGGTACCCTGGCCCGCCACCGCCTCGAGCAGAACGATGACCGACCGCGCGGGGGCGATCCGCCGCGCTCGGGCCAGCGATTCGGCCACGCGGTCGCAACCCGCCGCGACGCCGCTTCCCATGTGGGCGCCGGGGTGGGCGACCAGGTAGCGCACGCCCAGCGCCTCGGCTCGGCGAAGCTCGTCGGCAAAGGCGTCGATCGATCGCCGCCGAAGGAACGGGTCCGGCGAGGCCAGGTTGATCAGATAGGAATCGTGGGCGACGACGGGCGCGAGCCCGCTGGCCTCCCAGGCGCTGCGAAACGCCAGGACTTGCTCGTCCTCCAGGGCCCTCGCGCTCCATCGGCTCGCGTTTTTCGTGAAGATTTGAATGGCGCGAGTCCGTAACTTGAGCGCGCGCTCGATTCCCAGCTCCAGTCCGCCTGCGACGCTCATGTGGGCGCCGATGAGCGGGCCTTGCTGGGGGGCCAGCGCGGGACGGCGATAGGGACGGGAGTTACGGGCCTTTTTCACTCTAGGTGTGGTCGGATACGGCCGATTCTCGAGGGACGGGAACTATGCCGCGATCAGGGCAACGGGGAGAGCGTAGGAAGGACGGATCGCGGACGCAAGCGCGGCGCGCCGGGGCGAAGGCGGGGCCGGCGGTGATCCCCGCGCGCCCGCCGGCGCGTTTCTGCATGCGGTGCGGCACGCGGATGCGCCCGGTGCGCGAGCACGGGGTCATGCGGCCGACGTGTCCCAAGTGCGGATTCATCGCGTACCGGAATCCCGCGCCCGCGTGCGGCGTGCTCCTGTTGCGGGGGGGCAGCGTGCTGATGGCGAAGCGCGCGCACGAGCCGCGCCGGGACACGTGGGGGATCCCGGCTGGCTTCATGGAGTACGGCGAGCACCCCGAGACCACCGCGGTGCGCGAGGTGCTCGAGGAGACCGGCCTTCGGGTCAAGCTCACGGGGCTCTTCGGAGTCTACGCGGGGCGCGACGATCCGCGCACGCGGGCCGTGCTGATCCTGTACCGGGGGCGGGAAGTGGGGGGCCGCCTCCAGGCCGGGGATGACGCGAGCGAGGTGGAATTTTTCCCCCTCGACCGCCTGCCGCGGCCGCTCGCGTTCCGCGCGCACCGCGAGGCGCTCCGCGACCTGAAGCGGGCCGTGGCGGCCGCGAAACGCGTCGCGGGGGCGAAGAGGCGCGGCGCGGGGGCGAAGAGGCGCGGCGCGGCCGTGAAACGAAACCCGAGGCGAAAGGCCACATGAGCGTACGGATCCTCCATCTGGCAGACCTGCACCTGGGCGCTTCGTTCCCCTCGCTGGGCGACCGGGGCGAGGAGCGGACCCGTGACCTCCTGGGCGCGTTTCAGCGCGCCGTGGATTTCGCGGTCTCGCCGGAGAAGCCCGTGGACATCGTCGCGATCGCCGGGGATCTCTTCGACACGCACGACCCCGCTGACGGGATCGTCTTCGAGGTGGAATCGGCGCTGGAGCGGGTGACCCGCGCCGGCCTCCCCGTT
>DATGVG010000157.1:0-11761 GCA_035300625.1 Candidatus Limnocylindrales bacterium | reverse complement strand
CGGCGCCTCTTGAAGGGCGTGCGCTCCGACGCCAAGTCGAACGAGCAGGCCCAGGCCGAAATTCAGCGCGCCAGCCGGCGGATCCAGGGGCTGATCGAGCAGCTGGAAAAGCGGAGGATCGCCTCCGAGCGGGGGGCGCCGGGCGAGCTGCCCTTGTTCGGCGACTTCTCGAAGAATCGCGGGCGGCTGGCCTGGCCCGTGAACGGCAGGATCGTCCGGGGGTTCGGGAACCAGACCAATCCGCGGTTCAACACGACTACATTCAATAGCGGCATCGACATAGCCGCGACATTTGGAACACCCATCAAAGCCGTGGGGCGCGGGCGCATGGACTACGTCAATTGGCTCGAGGGCTACGGCAAGTGTGCTATCCTGAACCACGGAGGGGGCTTTTATACGCTGTACGCGCACGCCTCTGAAATTACCGTGCCGGTGGGCAAGGATGTCGCCGCCGGCGAAGTCATCGGCCGGGTCGGCGACACCGGCTCCACGATCGGAACGGCACTCCACTTCGAGATTCGCCGGGGAAAGCAGGCGCTGAACCCGCTCGAGTGGCTCCGGTAAGCCGTTTGCCCCATGAACGAAGCCAAGCTACGCGGCCAGGACGAGGCGCTTGCCCTGCTCTCGGCCGCTTTGAAGACCGGCCACGTCGGCCACGCCTACCTGTTTCACGGGCCGGCGGGGGTGGGGAAGACGCGCGCGGCGCTCTGGTTCGCGCGTGCCCTCCTGTGCGATCGCCCCACGGCCGACGGCGCGCCCTGCGAATCGTGCCCCTCGTGCGTTTCGGCGGCGGCCCTTCGCCACCCCGATCTCGATCTCCTCGTCCCGCTCCCCACATTCCGGACCGAGGGTAGGACCGACCGCCAGGCTGATGAGGCGCGCTCCGAGGCCCGCGCCCGGGTGCGGGAGCGCTACGCGAAGGAGCCGTGGTTCGCGCCTGTCTTCTCGCGACCCGGGGTCCACTCGGTCGAGGACTTGGCGCGCGCGAAGGAATTCCTGTCCCTGACCGCGCAGAGAGACGGCGGATGGAAGGTGCTGATCGTCAAGGGGGCCGAGGCGATGACCGGCCCCGCGGCCCACGCGTTCTTGAAGATCCTCGAGGAGCCGCTCCCGAATCGCCTCCTCATCCTGGGGGCACGCCAGCGCCGGGCGCTCTTGCCGACGATCGCCTCCCGCTGCCTCCCCGTCCGGTTCAGGCCGCTCACAGCCGACGCCATCGCCGAGGGGTTGGAGGAGGGCTATGGGGTATCGCGAGCCGTGGCGCGGCTGGCGGCCGCGACCGCGCAAGGAAGCCTGGGGCGCGCCCTCTCGTTGTTCGCCAGGCCGATGGACGCCGTCTCGAAGGAGGCGCCGGACCCGTCGGAATTCTCCCGCCTCCGCGACGCCGCGATCGACCTGTTCGTGCGGCCCAAGACCAGCGCGGTGCTGGGGCCGCTCCGCCGCGCCCGCCTGGAGCGCGACCGCGGGCGCTTTCTCGCCGCCGTCGCGCTCGCGTCCCACTACTATCGCGACGTGATCCGCGCGAAGGTGGGAGGCGACGAGTCGCCCCTGGCACACCATGATTTGAAGCGGGAGATCACATCCGATGCGCGCGCGCTCCCCCTGGGGACGCTCGCGAAGCGGGTGCGCATTCTGGAGGAGATCGCCGCGGCGGTGCAGTCGAACGTCACCGCCGCCTATGCCGTCGCGTCGGCCCAGGAGCGCATGGGCCTCTACGCGCCGAAATGACACGAGACGAGGGCCCGCGTCCGCGGGCAACCCCACAATGGATGAAGTGAACGCCGTCGAAGCCGCATCCCCCGCTCCGTCCGCGCCCCTGTCCGGGGCCCCGGTGCCGGTGGTCGAGATCGTCTTCAAGGGAAGGCGACGCGAATACTTCGCGAACACGCGGGACCTTCCGCTCCGCGAAGGGGACTACGTGATCGTCCAGGCGGAGCGCGGGGAGGACCTGGGCCGCGTGCACCACGGGAGCGAGTGGGTGAAGGCGGCCATCACCGCCGACGGGCTCCGCGCGGTCATCCGTCCGGCGCGGCCCGAGGACATGATCCGTCTGGATCAGAACCGCGCGCGCGAGGAGCGCGCCTACATCCAGTGCCGGGACCGGATCGCGCACCGCGCCCTGGACATGAAGCTGGTGGACTGCGAATTCCAGCTGGATGGAAATCGCGTCACGTTCTTCTTCACCGCCGAGAAGCGGGTCGATTTCCGGGAGCTGGTCAAGGATCTGGCTTCCATTTTCCGCACGCGGATCGAGCTTCGGCAGATCGGCGTTCGCGACGAGTCGGGACGGATCGGAGGCGTGGGCACCTGCGGCCGCGAGCTCTGCTGTGCCACGTGGCTCCGGGAGTTCGAGCCGATCACGCTCAAGATGGCCAAGGACCAGGGGCTTTCCCCCAGCCCGTCCAAGATCTCCGGCGCGTGCGGCCGGCTCAAATGCTGCCTCCGCTATGAGCTGGACTTCTACAAGGAGGCGGCCCGCGAATTCCCCAAGATCGGGAGCCGGCTGACCCTGGCGGACGGCGAGTGGGAGGTCGGGCGCGTGGACATCTTCCATCGCACGCTCCAGCTCCGGGCGGACGGAGGGAAGGAGACGACGGTGCTCCTGACGGACATTCCCCAGGGGACCAAGGTCGTGGGTCCGTCGAGGGACCGCCGGAAGGGGTGCGACAAGACGCGGTGCGCCGCGCGGGGCGCCAATCCCGGCGACGGCGAGAGCACCGGGGCCCATTGATGGCGAAGTTCTACATCACCACCGCCATCGACTACGTCAACAACGTCCCACACATCGGCACCGCCTACGAAAAAGTGGCGGCGGACGCGATCGCCCGCTACAAGCGGCTCGCCGGCTACGACACCCGCTTCCTCATGGGCAACGACGAGCACTCGACCAACGTCGAGAAGGCCGCGCGCGAGAAGGGCCTTTCCCCCCAGGAGTACTGCGACCAGATGGCCGTGGTGTTCCAGGATGTGTGGAAGCGGCTCGACATCTCCTACGACGATTTCATCCGGACCACCGAGCCGCGGCACGTGCGCGGCGTCCAGGCTCTCTTCACGCGCATCAACGAGCGGGGGGACATCTTCAAGGGGAAGTACGAGGGCTTTTACTGCGTCTCGTGCGAGCGCTACTACTTGGAGAAGGACCTAGCTGCGGGGAAGTGCCCCGTGCACGGCACCGAGCCGCAGTGGCTGAGCGAGGAGAACTACTTCTTCCGCCTCTCCAAGTACGGGCCTCCGCTCCTGGACCACATCCGGAGCCATCCCGAGTTCATCGTCCCGGAGATCCGGAAGAACGAGATCGTGAACGTCATCGAGGGAGGGCTGGAGGACATCTCGGTCTCCCGCTCCTCGGGGCGCTGGGGCGTTCCGCTGCCCAACGATCCGGCACAGACCGTCTACGTCTGGTTCGACGCCCTGATCAACTACATCACGGGCGTCGGCTATCCCGAGATGAACGGCTCCTTCGCGCGCTACTGGCCCGCCGACCTGCACGTCATCGGCAAGGACATCACCCGCTTCCACTGCATCATCTGGCCCGCCATGCTGATGAGCGCGGGCGTTCCCCTGCCCCGGACCGTGCTGGGGCACGGGTGGGTCCACTTCCAGGGGCAGAAGCTGTCGAAGTCGCTGGGGAACATCGTGAATCCGCTGGACGTGGCGGACAAGTACGGCGCCGACCCCCTGCGCTACTACCTGCTCAAGGAAGTGCCCCTGTCCCGGGACGGCGATTTCTCGTGGGACCTCTTCATCGACCGCTACAACGCGGACCTGGCGAACGACTGGGGGAACCTCTTCACGCGGGCGGTGTCCATGGTGCATCGGTACCGGGGCGGCGTCCTGGCCCGGGCCGAGGCCGGCGATGGACTCGCCGAAGTGATCGGGGCCGCGTTCCGGGAGTACCGGGCGGCGTTCGACGACTTCGCGATCGAGAGGGGGATCGAGGCGGCATGGACCATCATCCGGCGCGCGAACCGGCTGGTGGAGGAGCGCGCCCCGTGGAACCTGGCCAAGGACCCCGCGCGCGCCGGGGAGCTGGACGGGCTCCTGGGCACGCTCGCGGTCGCGCTCCAGCACACCGCCTTCCTCCTCTTCCCGATCATGCCCGCCAAGGCGAAGCTCGTCTGGGAGACGCTGCGTCTGACCCCCGGGCTCGAGCAAACGCGTTTTCCCGCGGAGGGTCGGCTGTTGCCGCCCGCCGCCCCCGGCGTCACCCTCGGAGCTTCGCAGCCGCTGTTCCCCCGGATCGAGCGGTGATCGATTCGCACGCCCACATCGGGCGCGAGGAGTTCGACGCCGATCGAGGTCCCGTGATCGAGCGGGCGCGCGCCGCGGGCATCCGGCGGATCGTCGAGGCCGGTACCGACGCGGCGTCCAGCCGCACCGCCATCACGCTCGCCCGGCGCCAGCCCCTGGTGCGCGCCGCCGTCGGCTTTCACCCCTGCGACGTGCGGGCCGAGCGGATGGCCGAGATGGACGAGATCGAGGCCCTCGCGATGGAGCCGGAGGTGGTCGCGATCGGCGAGACGGGGCTGGATTTCCACTGGCCCGAGAACGCGCCGCCGGAGGTGCAGGAGGAGTTCTTGCGCCGGCACATCGCGATCGCGAAGAAGACGGGGAAGCCGCTGGTGCTGCACCACCGAGGCGCGGGAACGCGCGTGGCGGAGGTGCTGGAGCGCGAGGGGCCGCCGCCGGCGGGGGGCACGTTCCACTGCTTCGCCGGGGATCTGGAGCTGGCCCGCCGCGTGATCGCGCTGGGGATGAAGATCGGGGTGGGCGGTTCGGCCACGTTCAAGAAGAGCGTCCTACCCGGGATCGTCCGGGAGCTGGATTTGCGGCAGGTGGTGCTGGAGACCGACTCGCCGTACCTGGCGCCGGTGCCCCATCGAGGAAAACGGAACGAGCCCGCGTATCTGGCGCTGGTGCGCGATCAGATGGCGAGCGCGCTGGGAATCACGCCTGACGCGCTGGAGGCGGCGACCGATGCCGCGGCTTCTGCCCTTTTCCGGTTCTAGACGCGCCCGGCTCCGCCCCACGGCGGGGAGCGGCGACTCCGGCGCCACCGCCGGCGTCCCCGGCGCGCTCCGCGCTCTGGGCGTCCGCCCCAGCCGCCGCCTGGGCCAGAACTTCCTCCTCGATCCCCGCGTCGCCGAGCGGATCGCCGCCCTCGTCGCCGATCCGCTGGAACCCGTGGTCGAGATCGGGCCCGGGCTGGGGGCTTTGACCGAACGGCTCGCGGCGAGCGGCCGCCTCGTCGTCGCGGTCGAGTTGGATCTTCGGCTGGCCGAGGAGGTCGAGCGCCGCCTGGCCGCCCGCCCGAACGTCCGCGTGGTCCGCGGCGACGTCCTGGAGCAGCGTCTTGGGGATCTTCTTCCAGGGAGCGCACCCGTGATGGTGGTCGCCAATCTTCCCTATTCGATCACGACCCCGGCGGTCGAATGGGTGCTCGCGGGCGGCGCGCGGGTGCGGCGCGCATACCTGATGGTTCAGCGGGAGGTGGCGGAGCGGATGACCGCCCGGCCCGGCGGCAAGGAGTTCGGCTCCCTCGCGGTTTTCCTGGCGATGCACGCCGAGGTGAAGCCGCTGTTCCGCGTGTCGCCCGGCGCCTTCTACCCGCGCCCGGAGGTGGAGTCCGTGGTCGTGGAGGTGACGCCGCGCCCCTATCCCGGAAGCACCGAGGCGGAGCGCGGCGATGCCGAGAAGCTGGCCCGAGCCGCGACGGGAGGTCGGCGGAAGACCGTGGCCAACGCGCTCGCCCGGGGAATGGGCGTGGAGCCCGATGCGGCGCGGCGGCTGTTGTCCGAAGCCGGCGTGGACCCCGGCCGCCGCGGCGAGACGCTGGCGGTGGAGGAGTGGCTGAATCTGGCGCGCGCGTGGGCGCGGGCGGCGGCGGGGCGCCCGTGAGGCAGCGGGGCCACGGCGCGGCGGCGTTCCTGCTCGCGCTCGCCTGTTGCGGGGCTCCACCGGCGGCGCTCGCCCAGGACATCGACCCCAGCGCGGCAGCGGTCTCCGACACCGTCTTCGAAGTCGAGTCGCAACCCGGGCCAAGGTACCAAACGGTGTATGACCAGGACCGCTCCCGCAGCAACTGGCAGCAGACACTGACCTATTTCCGAAGCTCGCGGCGCGTTGCCTTCAACGGCTCGGGAAATCTCACCACGCAGGACTTCATCTCGGCTCCCAACAAATCGACGTTCGGAGACTTTTATGGGCACCTGGATGGCCGGATCGTCGGAAATTGGATCCTGTCCCTCGACGGCCGGTTCGATATGAACTCTTCGGTCGACGCTACCCGGAAAACGGAAACGCGCAACAACCGGCTTCAGATTCGGACTCAGTACACCCTTCGCCCGGCCAGAAGCATGTCGTTTACCGGAGGGGCCTACACGGAATTCCAACAGGACCATGAGCGATCCACGCAGACGGTGTTCGCCCGCGCGATCCCGGAGATCGATCCGACTGCGGTGGATACGCTCAAGGTGCAGAAGGACTCGTCCTATACAAATGCGCGGCAGGACGGGCTCAGCCTTCTCGCCGCCTGGCAGATGAAATCCTGGTTGGCGCTGTCAGGCACCGGAGCCGCCAGCCGGCGGAGTCCGTCTCAGATCAGTGAGGTTCGCGACTTCATCAACCCTCTGGACGGCTCCGGCGGCGGTTATTTCAGGAGCACCATTCAGCCTACCAACGAGCCCAGCGACAATGCCGTATTCACCTCCAATCTCACGTTCACGCGGATCCCGCTCTCGAAGACGGTCTTCGGATTTCAGAGCTCCTCCGTGAATCAGTCGCAGTTCGATCAACAGCTGCGTGGAGAGGAACATCAGACGTTCGACCGGAACGCGGGGACAATGCACTTCGAATACGGGCCTCGATATCAGACGTTCTTCCTGCTGGACGCGTCTCTCGTCCGATCGCTTCAAGACTACAAGCTGCGGCGCAGCTCGAATTCTCTCGCCACGACGCGGCAAATGTCGTCGACGCTCTCCTATTCCAACACGCACACCATGGGAGGCGTCACGTTCCAGGCGAGCCGCTCGAAGAACGAGAGGCAGCAGACCCAGAATGGGATCGTGATCAACCGCGCGCTCCTGGGGAACGGATCCCACAGGCTCTCCCGCCGGCTGGCGCTCGATGGATTCGGGAGCGTCAATCTGCAGTCCTCGAGGTATGTAACCGCGCGCGGCGACCAGGACATTCTGAGGAACGGAGGAAGTGTCGGCGGGGGGTACCTGCTGGCGCCCAGCTGCAGCACCGTGGTTCATTTCGCCGTCAATCGAAGCAAGAACGTGTCCGTGGATCCGGCCGCGTCCGGCGCCAACAACGTCCAGACCATCTACCAGATGAACGCCTCGCTGCAGTTCCTGCCCAACCAGAACTTCTCCATCCGGCAGTACTATCTTCTGAGCGCGGAATACAAGATCTTCGACTACACCGAGCGCCAGAACTACCTGAGCCGGGTGCGGCGGATCGACACCGACTTCGTGGATAGCCTGTTCCGGTTCGCGTTCGTCCGCCTGGGCCACAGCTTCATCTATCGGGATAATGGTGGGTATTACCGCAACGTCGCCGATGCGGACCGCCTCTATCGTGTCGCGCTGGAGACGTACGAGCAGACGCTTTCGGTGACCGTCGGCCTCCGAATCATCGCGGGAGTGCGGCTGATCGGCACCCAAAGCCTTCTGAATCAGCGGAACTACGACATCCCGCGGGGGACCAGCACGCTCCACAATCGCTTTTCCTTGAACGGGGGGATCGAGGTGAACCGGACGCTGGCGGGAGGTTCGGAGATCATCGGAGCGCTTCGCCACATTGGGGGGTACGACCAGAAGGTGACGCCCCAGTCGCCGACGCGAGAGGAGGATTATTGGATCGCCGGAGTCACCTTCCAGAAGGACTTCTGATCGCCTCGTGGGCGGCCTTGTCGATGGTGGTGGGGTGTGGGCTGTTCGACACGCGGGATCCAAAACTGCCCACGACGCCGACCGCGCCCTGCGCCAATTACACGGAACCGGACAGTCTGGTCCTGAACATCCGCGTGCATTATGGCCAGCTCAGCGTCGCGAGCTGCTACAACCCGATGCTGGATTCCCTCTTCCTGTTCCATCCGGATCCGGTTGATTCCAGCGTCAACCCGACCCCATTTCTGAAAGTGTGGAATCAACAGGTTGAGGGGCGCGTGGCCACGAATATCGCGGCCGATTCCGTGGCGATGTTCCAGACCTTCTTCGACGGTACCTATCAGAGCCCGATCGTAGATCCTGGACCCCCGCGGCGGGAGACGAGGTTCTACAACTATCACATCCTGTTCACCCGGATTGGCCGCTTCGCGGCCATCCGGTACCAGGGTCGGGCCGAAATCACGTTTGAGCAAGAAACCGGGACCCTCTGGCGAATTCGCTACTGGACGGACCATGCGGACACCTCCGGCTATCCGACGTGGGGACGGCTGAGGGCGGATCATCGGGTCGGCTTCTAGACGCTCGGGGACTTGATTTTGGGGGCCGCTACGTGTATGCTCATTCGAGGCCGGAACAATCCCATCGAGAGGTTCAGCATCTCCGCTCCGCACGCCAGATCGACCCCAACGATCACCTCCAAGTGCATTCACTTCAGCGCACTAGCCGCGGCCGCCGTCTGCCTCTCCGCGGGGATCCTGGGATGCGGACTCACGACGAAACCATGTAAGGGAGCCGACTGCGGGGGAGGGGGCACTCCGCCGCCAAAGTACCCCCCGCGCACCACCCCTCGCAGAGCCGTGGAATACCTCCGGGCGGCCTGGGAAAACCGCGACAGCACCCGGGCAGACACCGTATACACCGCGGACTACCAGGGAACCTCCACCGATCAGTCGGACCCCATTCCCAGCACCCTCTCCTTCGCGAAATCCGACGAAGTCCGGGCCATCGGCGGGCTCCAGCTGGACCCGGTGATCACGACCGTCAGCTTGGACTTCCACGACAGCACCACGTGGATCACAGAGTCCTTTCCAGGCGATCCTCCGGATTGGGTCGTGGTCACGGTCCCCAACAAGCCGACAATCCTGGTCACCAAGTCAAACGCGGCGGATCTCAAGGTGACCGGCACGGACCGGTTCGAGTTCAAGACCCAGCCCGTCACGGCCGGAGGGCAGACCCTCTGGCAGATCGTCCGGTGGACGGAAGTCCACAACACGCCGTAGAAGTTGCCGCGGCCGCCATCGGCCCGCTTCCTTGACGCCCTGATTCCCTCCTCTTAGTATCGCGGTATCGCGGCGGTGAACCACGCCCGCGCACCAAAACCGACTCCCGAAAAACTCGATTGGCCCGAAAAGCTCGGAAAGCTCGGGCGCGCCGCGCTCGCCCGCGATCGCGCCTCCTCCTGCTCGGCCTGGGAGTCCTGCTCCTGGGCGTCGTCCTCTGGCTTGCCCAAAATGGCCCCTCCCTGAACCTCGAGTCGACCCGGGCGGGCCGTGGCGGCGGCACCACGAAGCCCGGCACGGCCGCGGATCGCGTCGCCCCGGCCGAGGACAGCCGCGCGGCCACCTTCATCGACTCGGACTGGGACCGGCTCAACCTGCGCGTGCAGTCCGAGTATCTCCGTCTCATCCGGCCCGGCGACCACGCGGCGCTCCTCCGGCTGACCAGCCGGACGCTGCGCGGGGCGCTGGAGGAGATCGGGATCTCGCGCAGCCTCATCGACGAGCGCCCGCTCGCGGCCTCGGCCGCCGGAGCGGGGAAGGCCCCCGTGCAGTGGCGGATCCAGGTCCCGCCGCGCGTCTCCCTCTTTCGAATCAACGACGCGATCACCCAGGCGATGATCGTCCTGGGAGGGCGCTCGATCCGCGGCGCCGAGCGCCCGGCCCAGGCGCTGGGCACGGCGCTGGACCTCCGCGTCGGCTACGGCGACCGCATCACGCACGCCATCGTGGTCGAGCCGAGCGCCGTGATGAGCGATGCCGACGCCAAGATCGCATTCATCGTGCTCGACGCCGATCCGCAGTACGAAAACCTCTACCGCACCTACCTGCGGAGCGCGGTCCCGTTCACATTCGCCGTGCGCTCGGATCTCCCGGTGACGGGGCGGGTCGCGCGCGATCTGCGTCGCGCGAAACGCGAGATCTTCCTCCACCTCGCCATGGAGCCGCGCGGCTATCCGCGGCTGGATCCCGGGAAGGACGCCATTCTGCTCGACCTGTCGCAGGTGGAGATCGAGGACCGGATCGCGCGGGGGCTCTCGACGGTGGGCCCCGCGCGAGGCGTGATCAGCCGGCTCGGCGGCGCCGCCGTGAACGACGCCGACGTGATGCGCGCGGTCCTGGGTGAGCTGAAGCGGCGCGATCTCCCCTTCGTCGACGCGCACGGCAGCGGCCCCAGCGTGGTGGACGAGATCGGGGAAGAGGTTGGCGCCCGCACGCTCCCGCTGGGAGCCACGCTGGACGGGAGCGGCAATACGCCCGCGGCGGTGCGCGCGCGCCTCCACCAGCTGGTCATGACCGCGGTGCAGCGCGGCGCCCTCATCGTCACGCTCCACCCGAGCGCCGTCATCCTGGGCGTGCTCGAGGGCGAAAAGGACATCCTCCGGTCGCAAGGCGTGCACGTGGTGCCCGCCTCGGAGATCGTGCTCTGACCAAGCTCTCGGTCAACATCAACAAGGTCGCGACCCTACGAAATACCCGGACGACCGGAATTCCGAGCGTGCTCCGCGCGGCGGAGGTGTGCATCGATGCGGGCGCCAACGGGATCACCGTGCACCCCAGGCCCGACTGGCGGCACATCCGCGCGGAAGATGTCTACCAGATCGCCACGCTCATCGCATCCCACCCCGGCGTCGAATACAACATCGAGGGGAATCCATTCCACGAGTACATGGACTTCGCGCGTCGCGCCCGGCCCACCCAGTGCACCCTCGTTCCCGACTCGCCCGATTCCTTCACGAGCAATCAGGGCTGGGATCTCGAGAGGGACGGCGAGCGGTTGAAGCCGTTCATCGAACAGCTTCATGGTTTCGGCTGCCGCGTCAGTCTTTTCATGGACGCCGATCCGTCCCGTATTGATCTCGTCCCCGCGACGGGAGCGGATCGAATCGAGCTCTACACCGAGCCCTATGCCGCGGCTTTCGCGAAAGGCGATGGGGAAAAGGCCGTTCAGCCCTTCATACGAGCGGCGCGCAGAGCGGAAGATCTCGGCCTCGGCGTAAACGCGGGCCATGACTTGAACCGCGACAATCTGCCCGTCTTCCTCTTGCACGTTCCCAACGTGCTCGAAGTCTCGATTGGCCACGCGCTGATCGCCGACGCGTTGGAGTTCGGGCTGGCGGAGACGGTGAGGAAATACCTGGCGGCCCTGAAGGTCTGACCGGCTGCCAGGTTATCCGCTCCGGCACCAACCTCGAGATCCACACCGCGATCCCTACGGCCCGACTCAGGAGTACCCTATTCGTGGGTGGCTCGGTGCCGCCGGGAGGGCGCCAGCTGCCAAAGCCCCCGGATCGGGCATAAGGAGGAGCCATGAGACACTGCCTACCCGTTTTCGCAACGCTCTTCACGCTCGCGATCGGCGCGCCGGCATCCGCGCAGTACATGTACTTGGACGCGAACGGCGATGGTCAATGCACCAGTGCCGATGTTCTCACGGCGCCCACCACGTCGGTGGACGTGTATCTCAAGACCAACAGGAACGCGAATGGCAGCGCCGCCGTCTGCCCTACAGGCGAAGCGCTCACGATCAACTCGTATACGTTCATTGTGTCGGCTCCGCTGGGGGGTGTCCACTACGGCGCCTGGACGGAC
>DATGVG010000156.1:0-9085 GCA_035300625.1 Candidatus Limnocylindrales bacterium | reverse complement strand
GCGTGGCTCCCGGCCGGGCATGCGCGATGGCTCCTCTTTCTCCTCCTGGTCGCGAGCGGGTTCGTGGCCTACGACTGGTTCCGCCTCTCCGCGATCGCCTCGTCGCAGTACTCCGGGAAGGGGTGGACGTTTCCCACCCGGGTCTACGCCGACTGGAAGGAGTACCGCGTCGGCGATCCCCTCGATGCCGCCACGCTCCAGTCGGCCTTGGAACGGGCCCGCTACAAGCGGATCTGGGGCCGCCCCTCGGATGCGGGCCAGTACCGGATCCGGGGCACCTTCTTCGAGATCCGCCTCCGCCCCTTCCATTATCCGGATCGCCCCGAGCCGGGCACCGAGGTCCTGGCGGACGTCCGCGAGGGGAAGCTGGTCTCCCTGGAGCAGGGGTTCCGGGAGCCGCGCGGGCGCGGCATCCTCCGCATCGACCCGGAGCTTCTGGGGGAATTCTCCAGCGCGTCGCGCGAGCGGCGGAGCTACATCCCGATCGATCAGATCCCGCGCAAGGTCGTGCTGGCGGTGATCGCCAGCGAGGACCGCCGCTTCTACCGCCACTGGGGAGTGGACCTCCTGGGCCTCCTCCGCGCCACCGTCGCCAACATGCGCGCCGGGTCGGTGGTCGAGGGAGGGAGCACGATCAGCCAGCAGCTCGCGAAGAACCTGTTCCTCTCCCAGGAACGGAACATGTTCCGGAAATTCCACGAGGCGTTCCTCGCGCTCCTGATCGAGGTCCGCTATTCCAAGGAGCAGATCCTCGAGTTCTACCTGAACCAGATCTACCTGGGGCAGCGGGGGAGCTGGAGCGTCTGCGGCGTGGAAGAGGCTGCGCTCTTCTATTTCAACAAGCACGCCAAGGAGCTGACGCTGCCCGAGGGGGCGATGATCGCGGGGATCATCCCGGCACCAAATCGCCTCTCGCCGTACCGCGACCGCCAGGCCGCCCTGGAGCGGCGGGACAAGGTCCTGGGGGACATGGTGGATTGCGGGTGGATCTCCAAGGAGGATGCACGCGGCTATCGCCGGATGCCGATGCGGTTCGCGGCGAACCCGCCGCCGATGACGCGGGCGCCCTACTTCGTGGACTACGTGCGCGAGACGCTCTCCAAGGACATCGCACCGCTCGACCTGAACGCGCGCGGCTACTCCATCTTCACGACGCTGGACCCGGAGGCGCAGGAGACCGCCGAGCGCTCGGTGCGGGAGGGCGCGCGCGAGGCCGACGCCCGCTCGGGGCGAAGCGAGGCGTGGCGCGACCCGGCCCAGGCGGCCCTTGTCGCGATCGAGCCGTCGTCGGGATACATCCGCGCCATGGTCGGGGGGCGGAACTACGCGGAGTCCCCGTTCAACCGCGCGGTGGATTCGCGTCGCCAGCCGGGCTCCGCGTTCAAGCCGTTCGTCTACGTCGCCGCGCTGGATACGCCCTACTCCGGGCGGCGGCCGCCTCTCACGGCGGCGACCCTGCTCGAGGACCTGCCCGATACGTTCCGCACGAGCCTGGGACCGTGGGCCCCACGGAACTACGAGAACTCGTACGAGGGACACGTCACCGCTGCGCGCGCTCTGGCGCGCTCGCTGAACGTGGCCACGGCGCATCTCTCGGAGATGATCGGGATCGGCACGGTGGCGCGCACGGCGCACGTGCTGGGCATCGAGAGCCGCCTCCGCGAGGTGGCGTCCCTGGCCCTGGGGACGAGCGAGGTAACGCCGCTGGAGCTGACCACCGCCTACGCGGCTCTGGCGAACGGGGGCGTCTGGATCCGCCCGATTCCGGTGCGCGCGGTGCTGGATCGCGCGGGGGACGAGGTGTGGACCCCGAAGAAGGAGGTCCGCCGCGTGCTCCGGCCGGAGACCGCGTACATGGCGACGATCCTGCTCGAGGGTCCCGTGATCTACGGCACGGCCGCCTCGATCCGGAACGAGTACGGCTTCACCCGTCCGGCTGCCGGGAAGACCGGGACCACCGACGACGAGAACGACGCCTGGTTCATGGGGTACACGCCCGATCTGGTCGCGGGCGTCTGGGTGGGGTGCGACCGGAACCGGCGCCTCGGCCTCACCGGGACGCAGGCCGCCGTGCCGATCTGGGTGCGGTTCATGGAGGCCGCGCACCGCCACCTCCCGGTTCGCGACTTCACCGCGCCGCCCGGAGTCGTCGAGGTGTGGATCGACGCGCAGACCGGCTACCGCGCGGGTCCGGACTGTCCCCGCGTGATGCGGGTGGCGTTCGCCGCGGGCACCGAGCCGCGCGTCGTGTGCCCGGCGTTTCACGCGCCTTCGCTGTTCGACTGGGAGCTGGGGGACAGCACGGGCGGGTTCGACCACGGCACGGATCTGGAGAAGGAGCAGGGCGGTGAGCCGCCTCCGCCGCCGGCCGATGAGAGCCAGCCGGTGCCGCCCCCGCCTCCGGACGAGCAGGACCTGCCCGGGTCGGGAGGGCGGTAGGCAGGGTCCGCGGGCGTCGCGTATACTGGCGCGGTGGAACCTTCCCCCCTGACTCCCGGCCGTCTTCTCGCGGAGGCCGCGTGAGCGCGCCCTTCGTCCATCTCCACAACCACAGCGACTACTCGTTGCTCGACGGCGCCTGCCGCCTGGACCGGCTCATCGACCGCGCGAAGCGCCTGGGCATGCCGGCCCTGGCGCTCACCGACCACGGCAACCTGTTCGGGGCCGTCGAGTTCTACGGCATGGCCACCGCGGCCGGGATCACGCCGATCATCGGCTGCGAGGTCTACGTGGCGCACGGCGCGCGCGGGGAGAAGTCGCGCGGCCCCGACGGGAAGGGCGCCTACGACCACCTGGTCCTCCTGGCGCGGAACCGGGACGGCTACCGGAATCTCATGAAGCTCTCCTCTCTCGGCTTCACGGAGGGGTTCCACTACAAGCCCCGCGTGGACAAGGAGCTCCTCGCGAAGCACGCCTCGGGGTTGATCTGTCTGAGCGCCTGCCTGCGCGGCGAAGTGCCGCAGCGGGTGGTGGCCGGCGATCCGGCGGGCGCGAAGACCGCGGCGGCGTGGTACCGGGATCTCTACGGCGCCGAAAACTACTTCTTCGAGGTCCAGGACCACGGGATCCCGGACGAGCGCACCGCTGCCGAAGGGCTGGTCGCGCTGGGCAAGTCGATGGGGATCCCGGTCGTGGCGACGAACGACTGCCACTATCTCGCGCGCGAGGATTCCGAGGCGCACGAGGTGCTCCTCTGCATCCAGACCGGGAAGACGATGCTGGACCCCGACCGCTTCCGCTTCGCCACGGACCAGCTCTACGTGAAGACGGTCGAGGAGATGGAGGCCCTCTTCGGACACGTCCCGGAGGCGCTTCGGAACACGCTGGTCGTGGCGGAGCGCTGCGAGCTGACCCTGGACACCGAGCGCGTGCAGCTCCCCGCCTTCCCGCTTCCGCCCGAGATCGAGAGCGAGGAGGCGTATCTCCGCCGCCTCGCGGCGGAGGGGTTGATCCGGCGGTACGGCGACGCCGTCGAGGACGTGCACCGGACGCGCCTCGCCTACGAGCTGGACACGATCTGCACGGTGGGTTACGCGCGCTACTTCCTCATCGTGCGCGACTTCACCGATTACGCGCGGACGAACGGCGTGGCGGTGGGGCCGGGACGCGGCTCGGCGGCCGGCAGCATCGTCTCCTACTGCCTCGGGATCACCGACATCGATCCGATCCGCTTCAACCTCCTGTTCGAGCGCTTCCTGAATCCCGAGCGCGTCAGCATGCCCGACATCGACATCGATTTCTCCTACGAGTCGCGCCAGAAGGTGATCGACTACGTGGTGGGGAAGTACGGCCGCGAGAGCGTCAGCCAGATCATCACGTTCGGAACGATGGCGGCCCGCGCGGTCGTCCGCGACGTGGGACGCGCGCTGGGGATGTCCTACGCGGACGTGGACAAGGTCGCGAAGCTGGTTCCGGGCGATCTGGGGATGACGCTGACGAAGGCCCTGGAGCTGGTGCCCGAGCTGCGCGCCGAGCCCTACGCGCGCCTCATCCGATGCTCCCTCGCGCTGGAGGGGCTGGCCCGTCACGCCTCCACGCACGCGGCGGGCGTGCTGATCGCGCCCGGGCCCCTGATGGACTACGTCCCGGTCTACCGATCGCCCAAGGGCGACTTCACCACGCAGTTCGACATGAACTCCCTGGAGAAGGTCGGGCTCTTGAAGATGGACTTCCTGGGGCTTCGCACGCTGACGGTGCTGGAGCACGCGGTGGCGCACGTGAAGGCGGCCACCGGGATCCTGGTCGACCTCAAGTCGATCCCGCTCGACGATCCGGCCACCTACGAGCTCTTGAGCAAGGCGCAGACGGTCGGCGTCTTCCAGCTCGAGTCCTCGGGGATGCGCGAGCTGCTCCGGAAGCTCCTGCCCGACACCTTCGAGGACATCATCGCGATCAACGCCCTCTTCCGCCCCGGGCCGATCCAGAGCGGCATGATCGACGACTTCGTGAAGCGGAAGCACGGAAAGCAGAAGGTGACGTACATGCACCCGGCCCTCGAGCCGATCTTGAAGCCCACGTACGGCGTCATGGCCTACCAGGATCAGGTGATGCAGGTGGCGAACCGGCTGGCCGGCTTCACGCTGGCCCAGGCGGACCTCCTCCGCCGCGCCATGGGAAAGAAGAAGCCCGAGGAGATGGCGCGGATGAAGGAGTCGTTCCTGGAGGGATGCGCGGCGCGGGACGTTCCGAGGAAGAAGGCCGGGGAGGTCTTCGACCTGATGGAGAAATTCGCCGGCTACGGCTTCGTGCGGGCGCACAGCGCCGCCTACGCGCTCCTCTCGTACCAGTGCGCGTACCTGAAAGCCCACCACCCGGCCGCCTATCTGGCCGCGTCCCTGACGAGCGAGGTGGGGGACACGGACCGCATCGTGGCGCTGGTGGAGGAGGCGCGCCGGCTGGGCATCGCGGTGCTTGCCCCGGACGTGAATCGCGGGGCCGCCGCGTTCACGATCGAAGGGGACGCGATTCGCTTCGGGCTCACGGCCGTGAAGAACGTGGGGCAGGGCTCCGTCGAGGCGATCGTCGCGGCGCGGGTCGAGGGAGGGCCGTTCCGGTCGCTCGCCGATTTCCTGCGCCGCGTGGAGACCTCGGCGTTGAACCGGCGCGTCATCGAGTCGCTGATCCAGGCGGGCGCGTGCGACGGCTTGGACGGCGACCGAGCGCAGCTCTTCCAGGCGGTCGGGGACCTGCTCGCGCAGATCCAGGAGCGGGCCCGTTCCCACGCGAAACATCAAGAGAACCTGTTCGGAGCCGACGCGACCCCGTCCGCCGCCGATGCGCCGCTGCCCCTCGTCGCGCCGTGGGGGCTGGACGAGCGCCTGCGCCGCGAGAAGGAAGTGCTGGGGTTCTATTTCTCGGACCATCCGCTCGCCGCCTATCGCCACATCGCCGAGGCCCGGGCCACGCACACGACCGACCGCCTTCGCGAATGCCGCGAGGGACAGGACGTCACCCTGGTGGGGCTGATCGCAGCCGTGAAGCCCCACGTGGACCGGAACAAACGCCCCATGGCGTTCGTGACGATCGAGGACCTGCGCGGGAGCGTCGAGACGACGGTCTTCGCCGATCTCTTCGAGCGGAGCCGGGGCGCACTCGCGCCGGGATCGGTGGTGGAAGCGCGCGGGCGGGTGAACGTGCGCGAGGACGCCGACCCGAAGATGGTGCTGACGGCCGTCCGGCCCGTGGCGCCGCCCGGAGAGGGGGGGCCGATCCAGGTGACCCTCGACTTCGGTCCGGCGGGCGCCGCGGTCTCTCTGGAGGAGATCCGGTCCCTCCTGGTTCGCCATCCCGGGGAAAGCCCCGTATACTTCCGTGTTCCCGGGGCGGCGGGCGAACCGACCACCATTCGGGCGCGGAAACTCCTGGTTCAACCGAGCGAGGAGCTTTTGGCCGCGCTTCGCCAGCGTCTGGGCCCGGGGTCGGTCACGGTGACCGGGCCGCCGCCCGCACCCGCGGCCGCGGCGGCGGGCGGATCGGAAGGCTTCCCCGAGGTCGTGCCTTTCTAGGCGTGGCGGAGGGTCCCATGAACGGTACCTGGCTCGACTTCGAGAAGCCGATCCTGGATCTGGAACGGCGCATCCAGGACGCGCGCGGCCTGGCCGAGGAGGGAGACACTTCCGCCCAGGAAGAGGTCCGCCGCCTGGAGCGGAAGGCGGACCGCCTCCGACAGGAGATCTACTCCAAGCTGACGCGCTGGCAGCGCGTGAAGCTGGCACGGCACCCGCGCCGCCCGTACACGCTCGACTACCTGAAATCGATGGCCCCCGACTTCGTCGAGCTTCACGGCGACCGGCGCTTCGCCGACGACCCCGCCATCGTCGGCGGTCTCGCGATCGTTGATGGGCTGCCGCTCGTGATCGTGGGACACCAGAAGGGCCGCGATACCAAGGAGAACATCTACCGGAACTTCGGCATGGCGCATCCCGAGGGCTACCGGAAGGCGCTCCGGCTGATGCGCCTGGCCGCCAATTTCGGAATTCCCATCGTCACGCTGGTCGACACGCCGGGCGCCTACCCCGGGTTGGGGGCGGAGGAGCGCGGACAGTCGGAGGCCCTCGCGCGGAACATCCTCGAGATGGCTCACCTCGCCGTTCCGATCGTGACGGTGGTCATCGGCGAGGGGGGATCGGGCGGTGCCCTGGCGATCGCCGTGGGGGACGTCGTGATGATGCTCGAGAATTCGATCTATTCCGTCATCACCCCCGAGGGGTGCGCGGCCATTCTCTGGAAGGACGCGAGCAAGGCCGAGCAGGCCGCCGAGGCGCTCAAGCTGACGGCGCAGGATCTGCTGGGCCTCAAGGTGATCGACGAGGTGATTCCGGAGCCCGTGGGGGGCGCGCACCGCGACCCGGACGAGAGCGCGCGCCGCGTCCAGGAGGCGGTGTTGCGCCACGTCCGGGCTCTGATCGGGCTTCCCGCCCAGGAGCTTTTGGACCGGCGCCTGGAGAAGTACATGCGGATGGGGGTGTATCTGGAGGAGAGCGCGGCTCCCGCGGCCGCGCCCCGAGCCTGACATGCCGCTCAGCGACGAGCTACTGGAGATCCTGGTCTGTCCCCAATGCCGAGGAGACCTCGTCTACGACCGTGTTGCCGAGCGGCTGATCTGTGTCCGGTGCCGGCTTCGCTACGCGATCGTGGACGACATCCCCGTGCTGCTGATCGAGGAAGCCGAACCGTTCGACCCCGCTTGATCCGCCCTTCCGCGCCCGCGGTGCTGCTCACCTTCCTCGCGCTCGCGCCCCACGGCGCCGCCGGGGACCCGGTCCCGCCTTCCGATATAGCCCCGCCGCCCGCAGTGGAATCGGTCTCGCCCACTGGGTACCGCGTGCGCGTGCCGGTCGGCGAGGCCCGGGTCACGGACGGGCGCGTGTTCGGATTCGACCTCGCCGATGTCGCGATCCCCGGTGGGTCGGTACGAACCGCCTGGGGAGAGCCGGCACTGCCCACGCGGATCGTGCTCCTCCGCGTGCCGTGGGGCGCCGTCGTCGAAGTGCGCGGGGCCCGCCGCGGGGTGCGCTCGCTGGGCGCGCTGGAGCCGTCCCCGGTTGCGAATCTCCTCGCGGAGGAAGCGGTCCGCGGGCGGACGTCGCCGCGCGCGTTGTCCGAAGCGCTCTCGGGCCCCGCCTACCGCGTCCTCTCCGGAGTGGGCGAGTCGCCGGCTGTGGTCCGCGCGATCCCGATGGCGTCGGGCGACGAGCGCCTCCTCGCCGTGACGCTCGCGCCGGTCCTGTGGGACCCCGCCACGCGCGAGGCGCGCGTCGCGGAGGAGATCGTCCTCGACGTGACGTGGGACCGCCCGGCGCTCTCGCTCTCCGCGGCCCCGAGGGGCGTTGGGCGCTCCGCCGCGCTCGGCGCGGCCGACGCGGTCGGGCCACGCTACGCGCCGCGAGACTCGCGGAGCCGGTTCCTCGCCGCGCCCGGCAGGGGTACCGCCGCCTCCGCCGGCGGCCCGCTGCGCGTTGATCCGACGCGGTCGTGGGTGAAGCTCCTGGTGCCACGCGGCGGCCTTTACCGCGTCACTCCGGCCGATCTCGCCGCCGCGAACGTGACGCCCGGAGCGATCGATCCCGCCTCCTTCCGCCTCTTCCGGTCGAACCCGGGCGATCTTCCGGAGAGCCTCGACGTGGACACGGCCCCAGACTCCCTGCGCGAGTGCGCGATCGAGGTGACGGGGAACGGGGACGCGGTCTTCGGAGCCGGGGACGCGCTCTACTTCTACGCGAGCGGCGAGACCGGGTTCGGCTACGACCTGCGGGCCGGCGGCGCCAACGAATACGAGGAGACGCAGCGCACCGACGAGGAGCCGCTCTGGCTCACGTGGGGGCCGGGGCCCGTCCCCGCGGCGCCGCGTCGGCTCCAGACCCGGGATGCGGCGCCGGTGACGGGGGCGGCGCCGCTTCTCACCACGGTCACGCATCGGGTCCACGTCGAAGAAAATCGGACCGAGGCGTTCGACCTCTTCCAGCCGCCCTACCGCTGGGAGCGGTGGTTCATGAGCCTGATCCAGTCCGTCCAGCAGACCACGCGGCGCCGGTTTCCGACGGCCCTCCCGGGAGCGGTGCCCGGCGGAGCCGTGTCGCTTCGCGTGCGGATGTGGGGCTCGGGCGTGTCCATCGGAGACAGCCTCACCGACCATGTGACCCGGATCTATTGGAACCGCGTCCTCGCCAGTGCGGCGGGATGGAATCTCTCGCTCCCGCGCGACCTCGTCGCATCCGGCCTCCGCACCAATGGCGCGCTCGACTCCCTGGACATCGAGATCCCTTACCTGCGCGAGCGGGGCGACACGCTGCGCATCGACATCCAGTATCTCGCCTGGTACGAGGCCTCCTATCCGCGGTCGCTCGCCGCCGTGAACGACACGCTTCAGTTCGCCGCCCCCGATTCGGTGGCGGCGGGACGGGTCCGGTACGCGATCGGCGGCGTCACCGACACCACGGCCGCCTGGCTCCTGGACCGCACCGATCCCGAGACGCCCGTGCGCCTGGTGAACGGCGCGTGGTCGGGCGCGGCGTCGCCGTTCACGCTGACCGTCGAGGACAGCGCGGGACCGGGATACCGTCCGCGCTACTCCCTGCTCTCGGCC
>DATGVG010000155.1:0-5792 GCA_035300625.1 Candidatus Limnocylindrales bacterium | reverse complement strand
GGGGGCGCTCGTGCTCCAGCCGGAGCACGGAAGCGGGGACGGGCGCGCCGTGTTCGGCTGGTGGCCCTGGGAGCGCTACCCGGACGCGCGCGTGATTCCCCAGACGCACAAGGCCGTGGGGCTGCACTGATGAACGGCGCGGTGATGGGCACGACGCGATGAAGGTCCGCCTGACGCGCGACTTCACGTTCGAGGCGGCCCACCTCCTGCCCCGCGCGCCCGAAGGTCACAAGTGCCGTCGGCTCCACGGGCACTCCTTCCGCGTGGAGGTCACGGTCGAGGGTGAGGTGGACCCGGCCACCGGGTGGTTCCTGGACTACGGCGTGATCCGGGACGCGGTGGAGCCGGTGCGCGTGAAGCTGGACCACTACTACTTGAACGAGATCCCCGGGCTGGAGAACGCCACGTCGGAGGTGCTGGCGGGCTGGCTGTGGGAGCGCCTCAAGCCGGCACTGCCCTCCCTGACGAGGATCACCGTGCACGAGACGTGCGAGGCGCGGTGCGAGTACGAGGGGCGGTAACGGGTCGATGAGCAGCAAGCGGCTGACCCTCGCTGACGCCATCTCGACGCTCCCCGCTTCGGGCGGGCCGCGCTTCGCGAAGCTCTTCGCGCACGGCACGCTGGAGGTGGAGGTCTACGCGCCCCGTGGCGTCGACCGGCAGAAGCCGCATCTGCGCGACGAGGTCTATGTCGTGGTGTCGGGGAGCGGGACGTTCCTGTGCGACGGGGCGCGCGAGCCCTTCGGGCCCGGCGATTTTCTCTTCGTCCCCGCGGGCGTGGAGCACCGCTTCGAGGAGTTCACCGAGGACCTCGTGGTCTGGGTGATCTTCTACGGCCCCGACGGGGGCGAGCGCCCCTAGCGCCCTTAGCGCGCCGCGGCCGCCGCCCGCGGAGCGCCTACCACCCCAGGAGCGCCCACCACCCGCACCGCGATCCGCTCGGCGTCTTCCGCGAGGGAAGCGACCGAGACGCCGCGATAGGCGTTCCCGGTGAGGAAAAGTCCCGGGTGCATAGCCGCGCGGCGGTCGAGTTCGGCCATCAGCGTCGCGTGTCCCACGGCGTACTGCGGAATGGACGCCTCCTGGCGAATGACCCAGGTGCGCTCGGGCCCGCTCGCGAGGCCGTGCGTCTTGTCCAGCGCCTCCATCGCAAGCCCCGCGAGCTCGGCGTCGCTCCGCGTCACAAGATCTGGGCGGTCGGTGCCTCCCATCATCACGCGCACCAGCACCTCTCCTTCCGGCGCGCGTCCCCGAAAGAGGTTCGACTCGAAGAGCGCGCCCAGGACAGGCAAGTCCTCGCCGGGAGCGACGAGGTAACCATAGCCGTCAGGCGCCGCGCGAAAGCGGTCCCGCCGAAAGCCCAGCGCGACGACCGCGAGCCCGGCGGACTCGATGGTGGCCAGCTCCCGCGCCCATGCTGCGTCCAGGGGCCGGACGAGTGCGGCGGCGGCCCGCGCCGGAATCGCCAGAACGACCGCGTCCGCCGGGAGCGACTCGCCGCTCGCGACCCGGACGGTGTAGCCGGCAACAACCTTTTCCACCGCGAGCGCGGGCGTGGCGAGGCGGATCGCGGGCGCCAGGCGATCGGCCAGGGCGTCAGGGAGCGATTGCATCCCCTCGGTCAAGGTCCAGAGCACGCGACTTCCCCCGCCGAGGCCGGGGGCGCCGCCCTTGCGACGCGCCATCCCCATCAGGGCCATCACGAGCGAGCGGTGCTTCTTCTCGATCTCGCGCATGACGGGGAAGGCCGCGTCCACCGAGAGCTTTCGCGCGTCGCCCGCGAAGACTCCGCGCACGACCGCGCCGACCAGGACCTCCGCAGCCTCCTCGCCGATATGCCGCGCCGCGAAATCGTGGACGCTCTCCTCGCGCGTCGCCCGGCGCGCGAAGAAGGGCTCCATGGCTACGCGGAGCCGTGCTCCGGGGGAGATGCCGCCGAATCCGAAAAGCGCCGCGGGGTGCATCGGGAGGCGATGGAGCCGTCCGCCGCGCGCCAGGTACCGCCGCGCCGCGTCGGGGCGGCCCAGGACGCGCCGGCTCGCGATGCCGAGGGCCTCGGTGAGGCGCCACGCGGCGCCGTCCGTCCCCTGCACGGCGTTCGCGGCCCATTCGACCAGGTAGCCGCCCTCGCGCGTCGTCCGGATCCGGCCGCCGGGGCGCGGCCCGGCCTCGAGCACCGTCAACTCCAGCGCCTCGGCCCGGCGAGCGGCCTCGGCGCGAATGGCCCATGCCGAGGCGAGTCCCGCGATCCCTCCGCCCACGACGACGACGCGCATGGCGCGGATAGTAGCGTTCGGGAGCGGCAGGCCCTAGTCTGTTCGCGAATGCTCTCCGTCCGGCGCAAGCTCCCCGCACTTGCCGTGCTCGTCCTGGGCACGGCCGTCGCCGCCGCACCCGCGCCCCGCGCGCGGCCCGCGCCGGCCACCTCGCTCGCGTCGCGGCTCGACGCTCTCGTTAAGCTCGCTCCCGCCCCCGGAGCCGGGCGGCTCGTGGAAGCGCGCTACGACGGCGTGGTCGAGTTGGAGGCGCATTTCCGAAAGCCCGGAGAGAAACGCCAGTACCGCTCGCGCCGTCGCTACCTCGCGGACGGCCGCGGAGCGGTGCGCCTGGATTGGACGACCTGGCTCGAAAGCGACACGACCTCGACGCCGGAGAGCTGGCTCTTCACGCGCGGCACGCTCCTCCACCGGGACGCTCCCGACGACGCGTGGCGCGCGGTCGCCGCGGACCGGCGCGATCTGGCCCTCGCGCAGGTGCTCGCGGGACTCCCGTGGGAGGCCGCGCGGCAGCTCAAGGCCGGTCTCGCGTCGGGAGCGCTCCGAGCCTCGGGGAGCGGAGAGAACGGAGTCTGGCGCGTCGCGGACGGCCGCTCCCCGGCGGCGAGCGCCCTGACGCTGGGAGGCGGCGGAATCGTCTCCTTCATGACCAATCGCGCGCATCCGCGTCTGGGCGACGTGCGGGACGGGATCGCGTACGTCTACAGCCCCGCTCCGTCGGAAGTTCGGCAGGTGATTCATGAGCGCGACCAGCAGTGGTCCTTGGCCGAGCGCCGCGTCTCCTTCCGCCTCGACGTGGACGGGGACACCCTGCTCCTCCTGCCGCCGTCGTTCCTTCCCGCCGAGCCTTCCGACTCGATCCGCTCGGCCCCCACGCTTTCGCCCGTCGCGCCGGGGATCTGGTCGGTGGACATGGAGGACCTGGATACGCGATCGCTGATCGTGGAGTTCGACGATCGCCTGGCGGTGCTCGAGGCGGCCGTGGGGAGCGAGAACGGGGAGCGGATCGTGGACCTGGCGAAGCGGCAGTGGCCGTCCAAGCCGATCCGGCATTTTCTGTTCAGCCACTACCACCCGCACTACGCGGGCGGCGTCCGCGCGTTCGTCGCCGAGGGAGCGATGATCGTCACGACGCCGGGCAACGAGGCCTTCGTACGTCAGTCCGCGGCGTGGCCGTTCCGCCTGAAGCCGGACCGCCTGGCCCGCTCTCCGCGGCCGCTTTCCCTCCGCACGTTCCAACGCCGCTTCGAGCTGGCCGATTCCACGAACCGTCTCGTCGCGGTGGACATCGGGGCGAGGTCGGACCACACCGACGAATTCGTGGTCTTCTGGTTTCCGAAGCAGCGCCTGGTGTTCGAGACGGAGCAGGGGTGGGTGACGGTGGACGGGAAGCTCCGCGCGACGCGGCGCGCGGAAAACTTCATGAAGGCGCTCGCCGAAGAGGGGATCGAGCCGGACCGGCTGATCCAGTCGTGGCCGATGCGGGGGAACCGGGCGGAGTTATCCCGCGCCGAGCTGGACTCGCTGATCCTGGCGCGGAAGCCCTGAACGGGACGGTCCTAGGATCCGGTCAGCGATGGGCGAGGTGCATGGGCGAGGCCTCATCCGAAGGGCGCGGCGCGTCCCTCGTAAGCGCCGGCTCCACGATGTCGGCCAGCGCGTCCAGGAACGGCGGAAAGTCGTTCAGTCCCTCGGGGCGGCGGAAATTCGCGATGCCCGCCCGTTTCGCGCGGTCCCCGTAGAGCATGTCGATCTCGTAGAGGGTCTCGATGTGGTCCGAGACGAACGAGACCGGCACCGCCACCACGTCCTTCACTCCCTCGCGTCCCAGCCGGTCGATGACCTCGTCCGTGCTCGGCCCGATCCACTCCACCGGACCCACGCGGCTCTGGTACCCCAGCGCCCAGGGGAGATCGGGGAGCCGGGCGCGCACGCCTTCCACCGTCACGCGGATGTGCTCGCAGTAGGGATCGCCGTCGTCGATGAATTGCTTGGGGAGCCCGTGTGGAGAGAAGAGGAGCGTGGGCAAAGACCCGGAGGGGAAGGTTTCGAGCGACGCGCGCACCCGCGCGGCCAGCGCGTCGAGGTAGCCGGGGTGGTTGTACCAGCTCTCCACCCGCGCCAGGGGGAGCCGCGTCTTCCGCCGCTTCATCACGCGCAGAAGCTCCGCCGTGCTCGAGCCGGTGCTGGCCATGGAGTAGTGCGGATAGAGCGTGAACGCGATCAGGCGCTCGCAGCCCAAGGATTCCAGCCGATCGAGCGCGGCCCCGGTATCTGGATTCCAGTAGCGCATGGCGAGCGCGTATTCCACGTCGTGGCCGCGCGCGCGAAGCCGCTCCACGATCCCCTCTCCCTGCTTCGTGCTCCAGTAGACGATGGGGGATCCGCCGCCGATCCTCGCGTAGTTCTCCTGCACCTCGCGGGTCCGCTTCATCGCGATCATCCGGCCGATGAACCACTGGCCCAGGAAGCCGCCCGGGAGGCGGATGATCTCTCGGTCGCTGAAGAGCCGGATGAGAAAGGGGCGCACGGCGGCGAGGGTGTCGGGCCCGCCGAGATTCAGGAGCAGGATTCCGATTTTTGTGCCGGGGGTGCGCGCGCCCATCACACCGTGCGCGAGAAGATGGGTTTTTTCCCGGCCTCGTTCTTCTTCTGATACGCGTCGAAGGCCATGCAGACGTTCCGTACGAACAGCCGCCCCACATTCGTGACCTCCACCTCCCGCTCGCTCCGCCGGACGAAGCCGTGCCGCACCGGGCCCTCGTCCAGCTCCCGCAGGGCGTCCGCGAAATAGTCGGCGAACCGGATGCCGTAGCGCGATTCGATCGCGGGGATGTCCAGGTGGAAGTTACACATCAGCTCCTGGATCACATCCCGCCGGATCTCGTCGTCCCGATTCCGCTCGAAGCCGCGCTCGATGGGCGGAAGCCCCTGGTCGAGCGCGTCCTTGTAGCGATTCAGCTTCTTCGTGTTCTGGGCGAAGGCGCCTCCCAGATCCCCGATCGCGGAAACGCCGAAGCCGACGTAGTCGCGCGCGGGGTGCGTGGTGTAGCCCATGAAATTCCGGAAGAGCGACCGCTCCCGGGCCGCCACCGCCAGCGAATCGCCCGGGACGGCGAAGTGGTCCATGCCGATCTGCTGGTAGCCCGCGCCCGTGAACAGCTCGTGGGCGATGCCGAAGAGCTGGAGCTTCACGTCTCGCGGCGGGAGATCCTCGGGGCGGATCGCCTTCTGGTGCGCCTTGATCCACGGCACGAACGCGTAGGAGTAGACCGCGACGCGGTCGGGCCGGAGCTCCAGCGCCAGCTCGATCGTCTTCCGGAACGACTCGGGGGTCTGGTGTGGCAGCCCGTAGATGAAGTCGAAGTTGATCGACTCGAATCCCAGCTCGCGCATGTACAGGTGAAGATCGCGGGTCTGGTTGAACGTCTGGTAGCGGTTCACGGCCTCCTGGACCTCGGAATCGAAATCCTGGACGCCCATCGAAATCCGGTTGAAGCCCAGCTCGCGCAGAAG
>DATGVG010000154.1:0-11573 GCA_035300625.1 Candidatus Limnocylindrales bacterium | reverse complement strand
CCCAACGGAGAGCGGCGTCGCGATAGCTCTCCGGGAAGAGCGCGTGGTAAGCGAAGCCCTCCGGGACCGTGACCTGCGCGAATCCGCTAAGGCTTCGCAGCGGGTTCAGGGCGCGCCGTGCCCGGAGGAGGGCAAGACGGGCCCCTTCGGGCGCGCGATCGTACGAGCGGTCGAAGGCCGCGGCGGCGCAGGAAGCCGCGTGGCGGATTCCAGCCAGCGCGCGAGCCCGTGCTGGGGTGTCGGGGCCGAGCGCCTCGGGGTCGTCGAAAAGGGCCTGCTCCAGCTCTCCCAACCTCTCCAGCAGGCCCCTGAGACTTCCCGGATGGAGATCGGCGTCCAGCGCCTGATCGATCATGAGACGGAGAATCTCGACGGATCGGTCCAGCGGCTCCAATCGAGCCGGATCACCGTAGACGATCACGGTGTCGGTGCTTCGCAGGGCTCGCGGAGGAACAACGGAAATTCGGTCACTTTCAGCCTCCCGGCAATGTGGGCTTCAAAGAGCGCAAGTCCAGCATCCACCGTGCCTGGAAAGGGTCAGGGCGCTATGTCGCGGCCCTGTAAGAAGGTGGGTTCGGGGGGAGGGCCGGGAGCCTTGTAAAGTTGTGCCAATAGGCGGGATAAGACGTGCAATTCGTTTACGCATTTACCCGCGATTTAGGGAACCGCAGGGGGTCTGGAACAGTCTCAATTGTGGTGCCGGAAGGCGGCGCTAAACCCCAACAATCGAAAGTTCATCAGCCCGCTCCCTTTTGCGAGGTGGTCGGATGCGTGAAAAACCGATCCAGGCCCTAGGACTATTCCTTCTGCTCACCGCGGCGGGGTTCGCCGTTGCCGATCTGGCGCGCGGCGAGTCGGTGCTGAAGGAAGCCTCTCCAGGCGCGGTTCGCTCGGCCTCGAGCACGGATGGCGTGTTCCCGTTGGCGGGGTCGCATCAGGCGCCGGCGGAGTGGCTGGGCCTTTCCGGCCGCCTTCGCGCGGTGATCGAGACTCCCGAGACCATTCGCCAGCTCGTCGATTTTCGACTGGCCAGCGTCGCGGATGCCGCCGCGCCGGGGATGCACGATCTCGGCCTCGTGACACCCGACGGCGATCCCTTCTACGTGGTATCCCTTGTCCCGTATACGGAGAAGCAAGGGAACGCGATTCGAGGGTACCTCGTGGGAAGCTGGCCGCAGAACGTCGCGGCCGCCCGCTACGCACATCCGGCAGGATTCATCGAGGTCACGCCCGAGAACCAGGGCACCCCGGTGTCGTCGCACTTCAAACTTCAAGACTTCGTGACACACGATCAAGGCTCGGTATGGCCCAAGTACCTGGTCCTGAAGCCCCGGCTGATCGACAAGCTGGAGCTGATTACAGAGGCACTGGCCGCGCGGGGACTGCCGAGCAAGCTCCACGTGATGTCGGGCTTTCGCACCCCTCAATATAACGAGCAGGGCGTCGGATCGAGGGGCGGTCGCGCCAGGATGAGCCGGCACATGTACGGCGACGCGGCGGACGTGTTCGTGGACGAGGACGGAAACGGCATCATGGACGATCTGAACCACGACGGCCGTAGCTCGTATGACGACGCGCAGGTCCTCTTCCGCGTGGCCGAGAGCGTCGAAGCCGCGCACCCGGACCTGGTGGGCGGGCTCTCCCCGTATCGCGCCAGCGCGGCGCACGGGCCGTTCGTGCACGTGGACGCCCGCGGCACCAAGGCGCGCTGGTAGCCTAGAGCTTCACGAACTCAGGCAACGCTTCTTCGATCAAGACGGCGGTGAGGCGCGTCCAGTCGGGCGCACCGACTCCGCCGTTTTTTGTGCCTTCGGTCGTCGCCAGCCGCAGCAGGGCGGCGGACGTATAGGGAGCAAGCCGGTTGGGGCGGAGAACGCCGCCCCCCAGGTAGCCGGCGCGCAAGGCATCGGTGCGGGCCGGGGCAAGGCGAGCCGAGGATCCGCGCTTCAGGTCGGCAAGGACGATGTGGGCGATGAGCGAGGCCAGGTCGTGCTCGGGCTCGCCGAAGGAGGCGTCATCCAGGTCCACCAAGCCGATCCCGTCCGCGCCGAAGATGACGTGCCCCGGCTGGAGCCGGCGATGGATGACCGATGGCGCGCGAGCGACTCCCGCGTCCCTCGCCAAGTCCGCCCGGAGCGATGCGCACCCCTCGCGGAAGCTTTCACGAAGGCCGGGGGCAAGGCCCGCTCCCAGCCGGCGTTCGACTCCGCCCACTTCTTGCGCCTCGGCCTGAGCGTCCCATCGCTCGAAGGACGGGCGATCCGCGCTCCGCGCGGATGGGCCCGGTGTGCGGATGGCGTGAAAGGAGGCGAGCGAGCGGCCCAGGCGCTTCAAGCTTGCGGCCACGCGGCTCTCGATCGGATCCTCGAGCGTGCTCGAGAGCGGTCTCCCCTCGATCCCGCTCATGACCAGGAGCCGTGTTTCGCGAGAGTAACCGATGAGCGCCGGGATGCGGATTTCCGGAGCCGCCGCCGATCGCAGGAAGCGAAGGGTCGGAAGCAGCTGCTCCCCGTCGGTCCCACCCCGGTACTGCATCCCGTACCAATAGGTCTCGGTCTGCAGACCGCCGCGTTTCCCGACGATGCGAAACCGGAGCGTCCTTCTCTTCTCGGGGCGCTCGCCAACGATGTCGATGGAGCGGACTTCTCGAACCTGCCAGCCGGAATCGGAGCTCGCCGCCTGGAGAATTCGCGTCGCCCCCGCGAGGTCTCCCAGAGGATCCCCATGGCGCGGGCGGGAGTCGGATGGCGTCGTCGCGGAGACCTCACGCTCTTCGATTCTGGCTGCCATTGGATTCATCGTTGGCTCCATTCATTGGCGGTCGGGTCCGACCCGCGCGTCGCATGCTTTTCGAGTGAGAGTAACAATGGGAGGTCATTGCAACCGGTGTGCCACGAGGGTCGCGCCGGGTGGATACCCCGGAACCCTTGACTCTGACGTGAGAAGAGTCGATTCTGCCGCCCCCTTCGCGCGGACGGCGCGCTTGCGCGCTTCTACACTTTTACCACGCTATTGTTCTGCACGGGACACCTGGACACGCGGCGCGATCAGCGGAGCATGGCGTATTCGGGCATCTCGGCTTCCAACTCGTCGAGGCGATTCGCCCGGTACCGCGCCGCCACACGGGTCACGCCGAGCGCGAGTGCGGCGGCGCCCGCAATGCCCGCCGCGAGCTGCATCCCCGGAACCCACTCGGACGATCCCGGCGCCGGATACCGTCGGGAGCGGCCGCTCCGGAGGGACGGAGCCCACTCACGGGAAGCGCCGGTGGAGAGCCGGTTCACCACCTCGGTGACGCCGCCGACCGAAGAGACCGCCTGGATCAACTCTCCGACCTCGGACCTAAGGATGGAGCCGCTCAAGAGGATGCATCCGCCGCGCGAGTCCACGTTGATGGCGCGCGGATCGGACACGCAGCGAGCCAGCGTCGTGCGTACGCGCTCCGCCAGGGAGACGTCGGGATGCTCGGGATGGTCGGGATTGGATCGAAGTCGCGTCAACTGGGCTCGAATGCGCGCGCGGCGCGTCCGCCCCCGGTCGGGGTCCATCATGTACATGATTCCCAGCCCCAGCACGAGGCCGCGGTAGAAGTCGCGAGAGCGGATCATTGGTCCTCCAGTTCCACGGGGCCACCAGCGCTATACTCGTGGACGACGAAAGCAACTGGCATGCCCGCCGCAGAATTATTTCAACGGGCATCCGGTTTCGGGCGGTATCCCAGTCCGCGGAGGTCGTGGTCGTGAATCGTGACAGCCGGGCGGCCGACTTTTTCCGTGGCCGGACCTTCGACGATTTCCTCCACCGTCCCGACAAGGGCCGCGTCGGCTCCCGCCAGTCGGTTCAGCTGACGGGACAGTTTTGCCGGAGCGTCCCTCTGGAATTACCGATCGTCTCCGCCAACATGGACAGCGTGACCGAAGCGCCCATGGCCAGCATGCTCGCGCTGGAGGGGGGGATCGGCGTGATCCATCGAGCGATGCCGATCGAAGCCCAGGCGCGCGAGCTGGAGCGCGTCAAGCGGAGCCACGGGTGGGTGGTCGAGGAGCCTCTCTGCCTTCCTCGGAGCGCCAGCCTGCTCGAAGCGCGCGAGGTGATCCGGCGGCATGGGATCACCGGGATCCTGATCGAGGAGGAGCGCGGGAGCCGCCGGCTGGCCGGGCTTCTCTCGAACCGCGACATTCCATGGGACAAGGGGCACGAAGCCGACGAGATCGGGCGTTTCATGACCCCGTTCGAGCGGCTGGTGACCGGGCCCCCGGAGATCTCCCAGGGGGAAGCCGAGCGAACGCTCTACGAGCACCGCATCGAAAAGCTTCCGCTGGTGGACGGCTCCCGCCAGATCCGCGGCCTCATCACCAAGAGCGACATCCGGCTGTCGCGCGAGCGGCCGGATAGCACCAAGGACCAGAAGGGACGGCTGCGCGTGGCGGCGGCGATCGGGGCGCGGGGAGATTACCTGGAGCGGGCCGAGGCCATGCTCGAGGCGGGCGCCGATGCCCTGGTCGTCGACATCGCGCATGGGCACTCGGAGGTGATGGAAGGGGCCGTGAAGGCGCTCCTGGCGCGGTTCCGCGACGTCGATCTGGTGTGCGGCAACGTGGGGACGTCGGAGGGGGCGCTGTTCCTGCGCGACCTGGGCGCATCCGCTATCAAGGTGGGAATCGGGCCGGGACGCGGCTGCCGCACCCGGCTCGAGACGGCCGCCGGCGTGCCCCAGCTCCAGGCGATCCACGAGGCCCGGCTCGCGGTGGGAGACCAGGTGCCCATCATCGCGGACGGCGGCATCCGGCACGACAAGGACATCTTCCTGGCCCTGGCCTGCGGCGCTTCCTCCGTCATGCTGGGGAGCCTTCTCTCGGGAACCGACGAGTCGCCCGGGCGCGTGATCGAGCATCCCGCTACTCATGAAAAGATGAAGATCTACCGCGGCATGACCTCGCCTCAGGCGGTCTTCGAGGCCCTCTACGACGACGCCGACCCCGGCGAGCTGGCCCAGGCGCTGGATACTCCTTCCGAGGGGCAGGAAGTCCAGGTGCCGTACCGCGGTGCCGTCCGCGACGTGCTCCACCGGATCCGCGGGCACCTCCGCTCCGCGGTCAGCTACGCCGGAGAGGCCTCACTCGCCGCCGCCCGGCAGCGCGTGCTCGCCGCGCCCGAGGAGCACCTGATTCTCCTCTCCGCGGCATCCCGCCGCGAATCCTTCGACCGCTAAGACTCCCGGCTCGCTAATTGCGTTCCGTTACCCCGCGACGGCCGCGCGTCCGCGAAGCGTGGGCCGTCCGCGGCGCGAGAGCGCAGGAACAGCTAGATATCCGCTTTCGACGTAATGCTTTCGTGATGTCAACGCGATGATGCCGCTCCCAGAAAAGTACGTAGTTCCTCGCGGCATGGTTGGGAAGGGATTACATCGAGCGCGGAAGAGTCTTCTCTGATTCGAGGGAATTTACCGGGGGGCGCTGCCTCCGCATCCATAGAAATGACGACGACCCCATGAAATCGAACCCGTTTGACAGGCTGCGATCGCCCCTCCGCTTCCAGGCCGGCGTCTTCTTTGATCGAAAGCTCCTGCGCGGCGCCTCGCGGCTCCCCGAACCGGTGGCCGCAGCTCGAACCCCCGCGGACCCCGTCGCGGAGCCAGTGTCCGATCGCCGTCTTCCGATCCGACTGTGGGCGGCGGCGGGGATCGGTCTGGCGCTCTTCGCGCACTGGGAGATGTCGACGGCGGCGCTCGAATCCCGCCTGTTCGCGTCGTTGGCCTCCCGGATGGGGTACACAGTCCAGCCCGGTCGGAGCGACACGATTCACTTCCCGCACGGCGGCCCGTTCGACCGCCGCCTCGGCTACTCGAGGCTCCCACAGTTCACCCAGCGGCTGGAGGAACGCGGCTTCCAGTACCGCTCCCAGGCGCGGTTCAGCGCGAGCCTGGCGTTCGTGACCAGCATGGGCGTGCCCCCTCCTTATCAGGAAGCGCCGGTCTCCGGACTGGTGATCGACGGCTCCGGGGATACGCCGCTGTACGACGCCATGGGATCGCGCCGGACCTTCGCGCGATTCGAGCAGATCCCGCCCGACCTCGTGAAGTGTCTCCTCTTCATCGAGAATCGGGAGCTCAGCCGGACCGGGAGCCCCTACTCGAATCCCGCCATCGACTGGAGCCGGTCGGCCCAGGGAATGGTCGTCTACATGGCCAGCCGGCTCGGCCTCCCGACGCCCGTCCAGGGCGGGAGCACGCTGGCGGTCCAGATGGAGAAGTACCGGCATTCGCCGAACGGGCGGACCTCCTCCGCGGTCGAGAAGCTCCGGCAGATGATCGGAGCGAGCCTCCGCGTCTACCGGCGCGGACCCGAGACCACCGAGGAGCGCCACCAGATCGTGCTCGACTACGTCAATACCGTCCCCCTGGGCGGCACGCGGGACTACGGCGAGGTCTTCGGTCTCGATGAGGCGATCCGGGTCTGGTTCGGCACCGAGCCCGACCGCGTCTACCGGGCGCTCGAAAAGCCGCGCCTGACCAGGGCGAAAGCCCGTGCCTTGAAGGAAGTGCTGGCCCTGGTCTGCGCCGTCCGCGCCCCTTCGCGCTACCTGGTGGCCGATCGGAAGGCGCTGGAAGAACGCGCCGACCGCTACGCCCGGCTCATGGGAAACCGCGGAATCCTCGATCCGAAGCTGGCGGCGGCTGTGGTGGAGACGCGTCTCAAATTTGCCGAGCCGGGATCGCTTCCCGCCCGGGACCAGAAGGACAAGGCCACGGTGCTGGTGCGCCGACGCCTCGTCAACATGCTCGCGCTGCGCGATCTGTACGAGCTGGACCGGCTGCACCTGAACGTGCGCACGACGATCGACGCCGATCTGGAGCACGACGTGACGCGCTTCTTCCATTCTCTATCCTCCTCCGAGTTCGTGAATTCGAGCGGGCTCCGCGCCGAGCACCTTCTGGCCGACGGCGATCCGCGCCAGGTCGTCTACAGCATGATCCTGCGCGAGCGGACTCCCGAGGGAGACGTGGTGCGGGTCCAGGCCGACAACGTGGACGGTCCGCTCGACGTGAACGAGGGGACGAAGATGGAGCTGGGGAGCACGGCCAAGCTCCGCACGCTCGTCCACTACCTGAACATCATGGCCGACCTTCACGCCTCCCTGCGGTCGCTTCCGCCCGGCGAGGCCGCGGGCCAGGCGGCCTCGGCGCGGGATCCGCTGACGAAGTGGGCGGCCTCCGAGGTCGCCAAGGATCCGTCGATCACGCTCGAAGCTCTGCTTGCCCGGGCGCTGGCCCGGAAATACTCGGCCAGTCCTTACGAAGTCTTCTTCACCGGCGGGGGCTTCCTCACGTTCGCGAACTACGAGCCGGAAGACAACGACCGGATCCTTTCGGTGCGTGAGGCGGTCGTCCATTCGACCAATCTCGTCTTCGTCCGCCTCATGCGCGACCTGGTCCTGTACCACGAAGCGCATCTTCCCTACGACGTGGAGGCCGTGCTGGGTCCGGGTGACACGCCCGAGCGCATGAGCATGCTCCGCGAGGTTTCCCGGGAGGAGGGGACGCCGGCGCAGATGGCATGGCTCTTCCGCACCCGGAACCGCGCCGCCCAGGACAACCGGCTGCGCGCGCGGATCGAGCGGGACGCTTTCGAGCGGATGACGCCTTACTGGCGTCAGCTCGGCTTCCCGTTCCCGCATCTCGTCCCCTCCTACGCGACCGCCATCGGAAGCTCCTCCGATCAGCCGTCGGCGCTCGCGGATCTCATGGGAGTGCTTTCGAACGACGGGGTCCGTCGCCCTCCGATGTTGATCCGGCAGGTCTCCTTCGCCGACGACACGCCGTACGAGACCACGCTGGACGCGCCGGTGCCCGACGCCGGCAAACTCCTCATCCCGCCCGAGGTGGCTCAGGCCGCGCGCGGCGTGCTGGGCGAAGTGGTGCAGCGGGGAACCGCGGCCAGGCTCCGGGGCGTGTTCGTGGATTCGACCGGAGCGCCGATCTGGCTGGGCGGGAAGACGGGAACGGGGGACAACCGGTTCGTGACGTACGGCTCCGGGCGCCGCGTCCTCTCCTCCCGCGCCGTGAGCCGCACCGCGGCGTTCGCCTTCTGCCTGGGCGACCGCTACTACGGCGTGATCACCGCTTCCGTCCTGGGTCCCGAAGCCGATCGGTACACCTTCACCAGCGTCCTGCCGGTGGAAGTGCTCCGGATGCTCGCGCCCGCGCTGGAGCGGAGGCTCCACCTGGTGGGCGGCTCCGCTCCGTCGGACGAAGTCGGGCCAGGAGACGACGCCACGGACGATGAGAACGAATGGATCGTTTCCGGCAACGTGAACGGAACCGTGGCCGCCAGTGAGCCCGCCATCGCCCCAGCCGCCGAGCAGAAGGCGCCGCAGTGGGAGTGGATGCAGAAGAGCCCGACCGTACGCTCGGCGGCCGGTGGGCTGTAGGGTCTACTCGCCCGGCAAGAGCGAGAGCAGCTCCGCGATGAGGGGCGCCTGCCCCGGATTGATCCGGCGCCCCGCCTCGTCGGGCAGAAACCAGGCTCCCCGGTCCACCTCGGGGACCTGTCGCACACGTCCCGAGCCCGGGGGCCACTCCAGGCCGAACGTGTTGCTCCGGATTCGATCCGGATCGAGATCCCCCTCGAGCGCCCACGCGTGGACGACCTTCCCGCTGGCCTGACGGACAGGGGAGAGCGGGAGAAATAGGCCGTCGGGCGCGAAACCCGTCTCCTCTTCGAACTCGCGCCTCGCCGCGTCCAGGGGAGGCTCCCCCTCGGCGATCTCGCCTTTGGGGATCGTCCAGGCGCCTGCGTCCTTGTTCTTCCAGAACGGACCGCCGGGGTGCACCAGGAACAACTCGACGGCGGCGCCGCGGCGCCGAAACAGGAGAAGTCCCGCGCTGGTCTTGGGCACGGTGGGAAGATACCCCGAAGCGATGTAGACTGCCCGGCGTGAATCCCGGCAGAGAATCGTGACGGCGAGCCGCCCATAGGACGCGCGCCGGAAATCGTCATCGTGGGAGGCGGGCTGAGCGGAACGCTCGCCGCCGCGGAGCTCTTGATCCGCGCGCGGACTCCGCTCCACGTCACCCTGGTCGAGCGGTCCGGCACGATCGGGGCGGGCGTCGCGTACGGGACCTCCTGTCCGGACCATTTCCTGAACGTGCGCGCGGCGGGGATGAGCGCCGTGGCGGGCGATCCCGACCACCTGCTCGCATGGCTCCGCGGGCCCGGCCGGGAGGCCGCGCGACGATGGGGCACCACGATCGACCCCCAGGCGTTCCTGCCGCGCGGCCTCTATGCCGAATACGCGCGGGCCCGCCTCTTGGCGGCGGCCGAGGGCGCGGCCGCGGGCGTCAGCCTCGACGTCGCCGTCCTTGAAGCGCGAGCCGTCGAGCGGGGCAGCGAGGCTCTCCGCGTCCTCCTCTCGGACGGACAGGCTCTCTCGGCGGAGCACGTCGTTCTCGCGCTCGGCAATCCGGCCCCCCGGCACCCCGCCGACCACCCGTCGCCGTTCCACCCGGACTCCCGCTACATTCCGGATCCCTGGTCCGAGGAGGCGCTCCGCGGCCTTTCGGCCGACGCGGCGGTGCTGATCGTGGGCACCAGCCTCACGATGATCGATTTGGTGGTCGCGCTGGTCCGGCGAGGACATCGCGGGACGATTCACGCGGTCTCGCGCCATGGGCTCCTTCCCCGGGAGCACGCACTACCCGCCTCGGGTCTTCCCGCGCCGCCGCCCGGTCCAACCCCACGGGTCGTGCGCGGGCTCTTGCGGGCGCTCCGGCAAGCCTCGAAGCGGGAAGCGGGCGGGTGGCGCGCGGCGATCGACGCTCTGCGGCCCCGCACGCAGGAGATCTGGGTGGCGCTTCCTCCGGGGGAGCGGGGCCGTTTTCTCCGCCATGCGCGCCCGTACTGGGAGACGCACCGCCACCGCGGCGTGCCCGCGAATCTCAGAGATCTGGAACGCCTCCTCGCGTCGGGGAGACTCCGGATCCACGCCGGGCACGTGGTCCGCTTCGAGGAGAAAACGACCTCGGCCTCCGCCGAGATCCGCCTGCGGGGCTCGGAGCGGGTTCTCCAGCTGGAGGTCGAGCGGATTCTGAACGCGACCGGACCCGAGGGGGATTACCGCCGCGCGGGGATGGCGATCGTGGACCGGCTCTTCCGGGATGGAATGGCGCGGCCCGGGTCCCTGGGTTTGGGGTTGGACGCGACCGCGGAGGGGGCGCTTCTCGATTCGAGCGGCCGCCCGTCGGAAATTCTCTCGACCTTGGGGCCGCCGCTTCGCGGCGTACTCTGGGAAACGACCGCCGTACCTGAGATCCGGGTCCAGGCCGCGCGCCTCGCGGAGCGCCTGCTGGGGCCCCGGTAGCGGAGCCCTAGCGGGGAAGCAGCCGGATCGTGAAGAGCGACTGGCTGGTTCCCGCGTTGTTGTCGGCGACGAGGACGAGAAGCCGGCTCCCGTCCGCCAGCGTCGGCCCCAGCGTCATCCCCTCGAAATTGGAGTTCGTGAGCCCCCAGTTTTCCTGCCAGAGGAGCGTCTTCCGCGCGATCGTGTAGGTTTTTCCGGTCAGGCCCTCGAGGAACGGCTCGCGTGACACGTCGGTCGCTCCCGCCGGATCCACCAGGTAGAGGCGGCTTCGCAGGCCCGCGTTCCCTCCCTTGTCGCCGCAGAAGGCGCGCTCCAGAGCCAGGAGGCGGCCTCGGGGCAGAGCGACGAGCTCGCTCAGGCCGTTGATCTCACGCCCCGCGAGGAAGCCCGGACTCTGGATACGCGTACTCCAGGGATCGAGGCGGTAGGCGAATTGGGCGCCGGGGCGCATCTCGGGGTCAAGCCGCAAAAGGCGCACGACGCCGCCCGTGGATTCGCCGGTCGCCGCCCCGTCGACCGTGAGCGCGTCCTCGTTCCCGGTCCAGAAACCGGAGCCGTCCGGCTCACGCGACAGGGACTCGAAGCCCCGGTTGGAGCGCATGTGGACGTAGACGCGCATCACCGAGTCCGAATCGCAGCGGAAGAGCCCGGTCCTCCGCCCGTCGGACGTCCGGTAGCGCTCGAGTGAGGGACGGCTCTTGTCCGCCAACGTCTGCTCGTTGGCGATCCAGACGAGATCCCGGTCGGGATCGGCGGCGATCCCCTCGCGATCCTCGGCCATGGCGGGCTCGGGGATCCGCGATCCGGACTCGTCGCGGAGGGCGATCGCGCTGTCGGTCACGGCCGACACGATCGCCCCGTTCCGTGGATCCACCCGGATCGTGAGGTGGTGGATCGCGGCGTGCGCGTCGCCGACGGCGAGGTACCGGTCGCCGCCCAGCCAGGCGATCGCGCTCAATTCCTCGGGGACCAGCCCGGGATCGTCCCCGGCCACGGATTCGAAATCGAAGCGGCGTACGGGGACGGCCCGGAGCGAGTCGGCCGCCAGGGGATCGGCATGCATGGAGGCGCCGCGGGCGGCGCATCCCGCCCACAGCGCCGCCTCGGCGACGGCGAGAAGGGCGAGAAGCGCGCGCGGCCTCATCCAATGAGAATGGGGTGTGGCGCGCCCAGTGTAAAGAGCGCCAACGGCTTTGTAAGCGCTTCTATCCGAG
>DATGVG010000153.1:0-4296 GCA_035300625.1 Candidatus Limnocylindrales bacterium | reverse complement strand
GAGGGGAGGAACGCGGAGGGGGCCTTCGCAGGAACTGCTCTGCTCGCAGAGCAGTTCCGAGAACAGCCCCCGGAGCGTTGCCTCCCCTCGCGCCCAAAAACGCGTAGCGCCCGGCTGCCATGCAGCCGAACGCCCGCATCGGCTTCTTCTACAGCCGCGCCGTCAAAGAAAAGAAATGCGCCGTTCCCAAATTCAACGAAAGCGGCACCAGCGCGTAGTCGAATCGGTACCGGCTCTGCGTGAGCCCGATCCCGAAAGAGACGTCTTCCCCGTCATAGCCGAACTTTCCGCCCACCCGGAGCGCCACGCGCTCGTGATACAGGAACTCGCCTCCGACGTGGAACCGGAGGTCTTCCGAGCGCGACTTCCGGACCTCGGTGGTGATCGTTCCCTGGGAGTGCATGCTCGATAGCGATCGGGACCAGGCCGCGCCCGCTCGGACCGTGGTCGGCAGATTGAAGGACTCCTGTACGAATTGCGGCTTCCCGCCGACGTTCTGAACGGCCGCGCCCAGGGACACGCCGGTGCCGCTCAGGCGATAACGCGCCCCAAGGTCGAACGCCAGGGCCGTGGCGTTCTGATCGGCGATCATCTCCCGCACGTAGCGGACCACGCCGCCCGCGTCCAGCCCCGCGGCGACAGGCAGGCCGTAACCGGCCGTCATCGCGACGTCGTTGAAGCCGAAATTCTGCGTGACGTTGCCCACGTCGTCGCGCCCCTCGAGCTCCGAGGTGTAGAACCCGGAGAACGAAACGCCGAGCGCGCCCTTCCCGAGCGGTGACGCGACCGCGGCGTACTCCTGGCGAAAATCCTGGATCCACTCGTTGTGCATGGCGGTGACCTGGGTGGAGCGGAGTCCCGCCAGTCCCGCGGCATTCCAGTAGGTCGCGGTGGGGTCGTCCGCCAGGGCCACGTACGCGCTGCCCAGACCCATCGGCCGCGCGCCGACTCCCAGCTTGAGGAACGCGAACCCGGTCGACCCGGCGGCGGCGGACGCGGGGCGCGGCGACAGGGCAACGAGAAGGCTCGAGGCTAGGGCGACGGCGCATGCGATGTGGCGCATTCGGATCTCCATGGGACTGCTCAACGGAGGATGGCCAGGTTCGTGAAGCGGACCTCGCTCCGACCGTCCGAGTGTACCTCGACGCGGCAGACGTAAACGCCGCTCGCGATCGAGCGATTGTTCCAGATCACGGCGTGCTCCGAGGAGCCCAGCCGGTCCGCGGAGTTCGTGGGCAGGTCTGCGACCAGGGAGCCTGAGACGTCGTAGATACGGATCGAGACCGATGCGGCCTCCGCACCCAGCCGATAGTGGACCCGGCTCGTGCCGTCCCGGGAAGGGTTCGGATAGACATACACGTCCGTAAGCCCCTGGGTCCCGGGTACCGGCGGCCCGGCGGGAGTCACGACGGCGTTCCGGGTCGGGTGCAGCCGGTACTGGCCCCAGGCGATCGAGGACGCGGCCACGGGCAGGGCCGGCGCCTTGACCGAGATCTGGGTTTCGGCGGTGGACGTGGCGTCGTATGTCTCGATCCACTCCGCGATGCCGTCCCCGTCCAGGTCGGCCAGGATCGGGGGCGCACCGAGGCCGGTGTTTCCCAGCTCGGTGAACCCGGAAATCGGACTTCCGTCGCCGCGGTAGGCCGGCCTGCGGCCGTCCGGAAGAACCGCGATCACGTCCCTCTTGCCGTCGCCGTCCACGTCCGCCACGAGCGGCGACCAGAACCCGGCGGAATCAGCGGGAGCGAGCGCCGTCCCGGCCTTGACCGGAAACCCGGACCGGGGCGCGCCAGACCAATAGATGCCCGCCAGGCGCGAATCCTCCCCCGTCTGGAAGACCTCGGGATGCCCGTCACCTTCCAGATCGGCGACCGCGACATCGGCTGTGCGGCCCTGAGGCGCTCCCGGAAACGGCGCGGGCCAGCCGGGAAGCTCGGTCGCCGTCACGTACGCTTCCGGCGGATCCCCGTCGATGTGAGGGGCGATGGCGAAGTGATACGCGTGGAAGCCCCCGTCGGCGTCGGCCGTCACGATCTCGGGCAGCCCGTCGCGATCCAGATCGACGGCGACCGGAGACGAAAACGGTCCGCCCCCCACGACGCGGAACAGCCCGACGTTGTCGGGGTCGTCGAGGGGAAGGATCGGATCGTTCCAGACCTTCCAGCTCGCGAAGTAGAGCCCGGGAACCGAGAACTCGGACCCGACCACGCCCTTGACCGCCGCGATCACCTCGTTGACGCCGTCCCCGTCCAGATCGGCCACGACCGGCGGGGCTTCGCTGTTGCCGCCCACGAGCAGGGTGAGCTGGCGCACCGTTCCGCCCCCGAGCGAGATCGCGCGAAGAAGTGAGGTGCCTCCCGTGCCCGCGGGTCCGCCGATCACGATCTCCAGCCCCGGGGTTCCGTCCAGCTCGGCCAGCACCGGCTGGGCCCTCACCCCGATCGCGGAGCCCGCGACGACCACTCCGTTCGTCAGCGGGTTCGCGTCGCCGTCGATGACCTCCGTCCCGACCTGAGGCCCGTCCGCGTGGAACGCGTAGATCGTCCCGTTCGCGGTGGAGAAGACCACCTCGTTTCCCGGCACGCCGTCCACGTCGCCGACGCACGGGCTGGTGACCAGCCCCGAGGAGGCGGTGGCGAACGGAGTGGGCGTGGCGTCGCCGTCCACGTAATCGGTCCCGTCCGAGCGGAACGCGTACAGGGCACCCGTGTTGTTGAGCCGCTGAACGGGGACGAGCAGCTCCTGCGTGAACGGGGGCCCCACCCCGTCCAGATCCGCCACGACCGAGGGCGCTCCCCGGACGCGCCCGACGAGCAGCTTCGGCCACCCGGGCTTGTCGCGCTCGAACATCAGCGCGAACGTCATGACGCTGTCGGCCGCGCTGATGCCGGTGATCGAGATCCCGGTGCGCACGTTGCCGTACGCAGCGGTCGAGGGCGTGGTGTCCGGGGTCAAATGGTCGCGCCAGCCGGCGCGGAAGACATCGTCCGGGCTACCCCCGCTGAAGCTGGTGGGGGGGCCGTCCAGGTCCTCGATTCCGTTCGCCTCGACCACGTCGATTCCCTTTCGCGCGACGTTGGTGTTGATCACGTTGTCTTTGAGTCCCGCGTCGATCACGCTCTCATCCACGTGGTAGACGGTGATCCCCGAGCCCTGCCCGTTCCCCGGCAGGTAGTAGTCATACTCGGCGCCGGCGTAGGAATCGGTGTAGAAATCGAAGATGAGGTTGCCGTTGGGATCTCGATTCCCGGCCACGTCGTCGAAATCAAACTCGCCGTTGCCGTTGATGTCCTGGCGGCGGTTCTCGATGAGGAGATACTCGGTCGCGGTCATCGGGATCTGGACGGCGCGGGGCAGCGCGTCCACCTGGCGCTCGAGCATGGAGAGCGACAGCGCCTGGGGCGTGACGATGCGCTGGGGTGCCAGGACGCCCAGGAACATTCGCGACCACGCGCTCAAGGCGGACGGGACGTAACCGTTCCCGTTCCAGACTCCGGTCCCCATGATGTCCCACGACGCCACGCCCTGCGAATCGCCCCCCTCGGCTCCGTTCGTGTCGTAGAGGTCAGGCAGTCCCAGCTGGTGTCCGAACTCGTGGCAGACCACGCCGGTCATCCCGAACTGGTAGTTGTCCTGGCTCTCCGACTCCGGCAATTCCACGGCTTCGGACACGTACGCGAACGACGAGCCGACCGGGTCGTTGGTGCGGATCCCGACCGCGCCCGTCGAGTCGGGGAGGATGGCCTTGAAATCCTCCTTCGTCACGAAGGCCGACCAGATCTGGTCCCGGCTGTTGTCCAGCACGTCGGCTTCCTGCCCTTTTCCGGCGTGGAAGATGACCAGGCTCTGATAAGGGCGGAAGTCGACCGTGGAGTCGGCTAGCCGGACCAGGTCGCGTACCAGGAAGACCAGCCGCTCCTGGAAGCGGGCGTCGTCACCGTAGTAGGCCATCGGGTGCGGCAGAGTGAAGACTGAATCGAGGAGCGTGGGCGTGAGCGTCCGGGACCCCTCGGTCATCTGCTCCCAGTATTGCTTCTGGAAGAAGAGGAGCCGGCTGAAGTAGGCGGTGGAAGAATCGATCGGGGTGTCGCTGAAGGCTACGCGGATCGCCAGGATGTTGATGGTCTGCTTGGCGCCGAGCGGAGCCCTGGCGCCCTCCCCTACGTGCCCCGGCGGCGGCAGGATCAAGCGATCGCGGGAGAACCCCTCCCGCGGCCCGGGCGGCCCTTGCTTGTTCGGGACCGGCGGGACGGCATGCGCCGCCCTGGCCTCGGAAGGCGCGTTTGCGATAAGTAG
>DATGVG010000152.1:0-7986 GCA_035300625.1 Candidatus Limnocylindrales bacterium | reverse complement strand
CGGTTCTCCGCCGGCTGGAGGGCGCAGCTCCAGTTCACCTCTTCGAAGATGAGCGCCGCGGCGGGGTTCTCCGCCAGCGAGCCGACCTTTCGGGCAAAGCGCTGCGTGACGGCGCGCACCAGCGGGGCGGAATAGCCGGGGTGCGTGCGGCCGACGCCGTGAAGGAAAGCGATGGCGAGAGGGTGGCCCATGGTGTCGCCACAATCATCGGGAGAGCGTCGGGCGGACTTGAGGCTATCCGCGCGCCCGACGCACGGGAGTGGCTGGAACGGGCCGGGCCGCGCCGCTCAGCGAGCGGCCTCGGGACCCGCGACGGCCACGGCGAGGGAGTCGCCCGGCTTCACGCGCCCAAGCCGGCGGGCCAGAGCGAGCGCGGGGCCGCGATACCCGCCGATCCGGTACTGGCCGATCAGGTACCGGAGGGCGACGGGATCGTCCGGCGAAACGCCGAACGCCCAGAAGGCCAGCGAATCCAGCGCCGGGTTTCGGGTCGGCTCGGCGTACACCTTGCCGGCCATGTCGAGTGCATCGGAAGTGGAGAGCGGCGGAGCGAGGTCGATGAGCTGCCGCGCCTCGGCGTCGCGTCCGCCGGCGCGAAGCGCGATTGCCGCCAGCCGGAGATCGTAGGAGCGAAGCCTCGCGGAATCGGCCGAGGCCATCTTGCGGAGGGTACCGACGGCCTGGTCCGTCGCCCCGGAGGCCGCCAGCCCGCGCGCGTAGGAGCGAATCGGCTTCGCGATCTCTTCGCGGTCCGGGTAGTCCCCTTCGGAGCGGAATCGCGAGGTGCCCGGATCGATCTCCAGCACTTGCAGGTCGGGCGTGACGCGGAAGAGGAACTCGTTCGGGAACACGGCGGGGGCCGCGGCGGACGCCGCGGACACGGACGCCGCGTCCCGCCGCCACTCGGGCTGCACGGTGGCGAGCGATGGATCGCGATACCAGATGCGGAGCGCCTGGCCGTCGTGGAGAGTCTGGTGGATCCCGAGGGTGCCGGTGCCGGCCACCGAGAGAAGCACTCGCGAGCCGGGGGGAAACGACGGCGCCAGTTTTCGAAAGCGGTCCCGCACCAAGCGCGTGGCCCGGCTCGCCTCGTCGAACCGCTGCTCGGTGATGACCAGGCCGTCCCCCGACACGTCCATGCCGCGTTGCCAGACGCCCAGCAGGACGAAGGCGGCGAGGAGCGCCGCGGCGACCCGCGGACGCGCCCGCGTGAGGAACGGAGCCGCCAGCAACGCAAAACCGGGGACCGCTATCGCCACGAAATAGGACGCCCACGGCCGGACGAAGAGGGACGGAAGGAGGAGCGGCGGAACCAGGAGGAGCGCACCCGCGAGACGGAGCCGCCGCGGCGGGATCGCCGCTTCGGCGGGCGTGCGCGGCGCCAGGCGCCCGACGGCGGCGAGGACCACGAGGGTCGCGGCGATCGCCGCCAGCGTCAGCCGTCCGGGCCATCGCGTCCAGGGACCGGTGAACGGGACGTTCAGCAGGGTGAGGAGGTACTGGAACAGGTAGTTCCACCACCGCTCGGGGCGCTCGAGCCCGACGTACCCCGTGGCGCCGCTCCGAAACCCGGCGTGGGCGAGGTTCCAGAGGCCTGGATGGATCGCCGCCCACGCGACCACGGCCGCGCCGTAGAAGGCCGCCGCGGGTAGAACGCGCGCCGGCCTCCGCCCCACGATCCAATCCCATGCGACGAGCACCGGAATCGCCGCGGCGGCCGTCTCCTTGGAGAGGAGGGCGCACAGGGCAACCGCGGCCGAGGCAGCGATCTTCCCCGAATGGCGGAGGTGGAGCGCGACCAGGAGAAAGACCAGCGCGAAAAGATCCTGGGATCCGCTGATCCACGCGGCGAGGGACGGGACGCTGGCCGCGGCCGCGAAGACGAGCCCGGCGAAAAGGCCAGTCCGCCGCCCCGCGAGCCGCTCCGCCAGGGAGCCCACGAGCACGGCCGCCATGGCGAGGAGCAGGAGATTCGCCAGATGACCCGCCAGGGATCCGGCCGGCCCCAACGCGAGGAGGCCCCGGAAATAGAGGCCCTGGGGAATTGGGCGGTAGAAAGTCTCGGCGCGGTTCGGCAGGAGGTACGCGCCGGGATCGGACTGCCCGCGGGTCAGAAAGAAGAAATCGTCCCAGAAATAGTCGAAGCCGACGCCGGGGGCCGCGAGCAGGACGACGAGGAGAGCCGGAAGAACCACCGCGCCAAGGAATCGCGTGGTCAGCCGGGCGGTAAATCCCATCGGGTCCCTCCGCGGTGCCGGGCGTCGAGCCGTTGCAATAGAACGCCGAAAGTATACGATCACGCCCGTCCAAGCCAAATCGCGCGCCCTGCCCACCCACCGGAGTCTCCCCGCGTGCCCGATCCGATCGAGCTGGAAAGCGTCGAGAAGCGCTACGACGGCGTGGCGGCGCTTCACGTGCCGCGCCTCACCGTCGGAGCCAGAACGACGTTGTCCGTCGTGGGCCCGAGCGGCTGCGGCAAGAGCACGCTGCTCCGCCTGGTGATCGGGCTCTTGACGCCCGACCATGGGAAGGTGTCGATCGCGGGGATCCCGATGCGGCCCGATACCCGGCCGGGGCTCCTTCCCCGCATGGGATATGTCATCCAGGAGGGGGGCCTCTTCCCGCACCTCACGGCCGCCGGGAACGTCACGCTCGCCGCCGAGGAGCGCGGATGGCCGCGCGAGCGCCGCGAGGCGCGCGTGGCCGAGCTGCTGGAGCTGACGCAGATGCCGCGCGAGCTCCTCGCGCGCTACCCTGCGCAGCTGAGCGGCGGCCAGCGCCAGCGCGTGGCCCTGATGCGCGCCCTGATGCTGGATCCCGAAGTCGTGCTCCTCGACGAGCCGCTCGCCGCCCTCGACCCCTTGATCCGCTCGGACCTGCAGCGCGACCTGAGGCGCGCGTTCGACCGCCTGGGAAAGACGGTGCTTTTCGTCACCCACGACGTGGCCGAAGCGGCGACGGTCGGAGACGAGATAGCGCTCATGCGCGCGGGCCACATCCTCCAGCGCGGAACCCTGCGCGACCTGGCGGAGCGTCCGGCGGATCCGTTCGTGACCCGTTTTCTGGGAGCGCAGCGGGGGGGCCTGCCGGTCTCGGCGGCGGACCGCGCCGGGGACCGTTCATGACGCGCCTGACCGGTCGCCGCGCGGCGGCGCTCCTCATCGCCGCGACCCTGCTCCTGATGCCCGCCGCCCGCCCGGTCTCTGCCGCCCGCAACGTCGTCGTGGGATCGAAGGCGTTCGCCGAGTCGTGGATCTTGGCGGACGCGCTCGCGCAGACCATGCAGCGTGAGGGGGTGCCGGGGGTCGAGCATCGTCGGAATCTGGGCGGGACCGAGATCGTCTTCCAGGCGCTCCGCACCGGAAGCGTCGACGTCTATCCCGAATACACCGGGACGATCCGTGAAGTCGTGCTACAGAGCCCGCGCCCGCTTTCCACGGCCGAGACGCGCGCGGCGCTCGCGCCGATGGGCCTGGGGATGAGCGATCCGATCGGGTTCAACGACAGCTACGCCATCGCCGTGACCGGGGAGACCGCGCGACGCTACGGCCTCCGCACGCTTTCGGACCTGGCGCGTCACCCCGAGCTCAGGCTGGGCTTGACCCACGAGTTCCTGGGACGTGCCGACGGATTTCCGGGACTCCAGCGCCGCTACGGGCTCACGACGAGGAACGTCCTTGGGATTCAGCACGAGCTGGCCTACGCCGCGCTCGCGGACGGGAAGATCGACGCGACCGACATCTACACGACCGATGCCCAGATCGCCCGGATGGGCCTCCGTGTGCTGGAGGACGACCGCGAGTTCTTCCCGCGGTACGACGCGGTCTGGATCTATCGCCTGGACCTGCCCCTGAAAGAGCCGCGCGCGTACTCGGCAATCCGGCGCCTGACGGGCGCGATCGACCAGGACCGAATGACCCGCGCGAACGCGCGAGTGGTGCTCGGCGGTTTGCGATCGGCGGAAGCGGCGGAATCGCTCCTCGCGGAAACGCCCCTCGCGGGCGCGGCTGCGGCCGCGGGCGGGGCGGGAGCCGCTCCCGCCCACGCGAGCCCGGCATGGAGCCGGGCGGCCCGCTCCATCCTGGCCAACACGGCCCAGCACGTGAAATTGGTCGCGTTGTCGCTCCTGGCCGCGATTCTGGTCGGCGTGCCGCTGGGAGTGTTCGCCACGAGGTCGCCGCGGATTGGTGGCGCGGTTCTCGCCCTGACCGGGCTGGCCCAGACCGTCCCGTCGCTCGCGCTCCTGGCCGTGCTCATCCCGGTGTTCGGGATCGGGGTCGTTCCGGCTCTCATCGCCCTTTTCGTCTACAGCCTGCTTCCGATCGTGCGGAACACGTACGTGGGAATGACCACGATCGCGCCGCCGCTCCTGGAGTCCGCCGACTGTCTGCCGCTCTCCCCCCGGTCGAAACTGACCCGGATCCGGCTTCCCTTGGCGTCGCCGTCCATCCTGGCGGGGATCCGGACGAGCGCGGTGATCAACGTCGGATCGGCCACGCTGGCCGCCCTGATCGGAGCCGGGGGGCTGGGCGAGCCGATCCTGACCGGGATCCAGCTTCGCCGTAACGGCCTCATCCTCGAAGGGGCCATTCCCGCAGCCGTTCTGGCGCTCCTGGTCGAGCGCGCGTTCGATGGGGTGGACCGAATCCTCATTCCCAAGGGGCTGCGTCTGGCCGCGTCCGGCGGGGCGAATGAACCCCGAACCGGGTTGGATTCATCTAGAATCAAAGGTGGGACGAACCCGGAGGAAGACCATGACGCAGACGCTCCCAGCGACCGAAACGCCTGAAATTCTGGCTACCCGCCTGGCCGATGCCCGGGCGCGGACCGATGAGATATTCGCCCGCCTGACGCCCGAGGCGCTGTACGAGCGCCCCATCGCCGAGCGCCACCGGCTCGTCTTCTACCTGGGGCACCTCGAGGCCTTCGACGGAAATCTTCTCCGCCAGGCGTACGGGCTGGCTCCGTTCCACCCGGACTACGACAAGCTGTTCGCGTTCGGCATCGATCCCACCGACGGCGGGCTTCCCAACGAGCCGGCCAGCGCCTGGCCGCGGCCGGAGCCGATTCTGGCCTACAACGCCCGGCTGCGCGCGGCGGCGGACGAGTGCGTGGCCGGCGTGCGCGCGATCCGGCCCGAGTTCGACGCCGCGACCATCTTCAACATGGCGATCGAGCACCGGCTGATGCACGCGGAGACCCTGGCGTATCTGCTCCACCAGCTCCCGTACGGAATGAAGCGCGGCGTGCCGGATGCTCCGATTCCGGGCGCCCAGGCTCCCCCGGCTCCCCCTGGTCAAAGGGGCGCGGGCACTGCCTCGCGGCCGATCCACATCCCGGCGGGCTCCGCCACCCTGGGTCGCGACCGCCGGTCGGGGCGATTCGGCTGGGACAACGAATTCGAGTCGAGCGTAAGGGGCGTGCCGGAGTTTTCCATCGATGAGCAGAAGGTGACGAACGGACGATTCCTGGAATTCGTTCAGGCTGGCGGCTACGACCAGCGCGGGTTCTGGTCCGACGAGAACTGGGCCTGGAAGGAGCGCCACCCAATCCGCCACCCCTCGTTCTGGGTGCCGGGGACCGGAGCCACGTGGCTCACGCGCGGGATGTTCACCGAGCAGGCCCTGTCGCACGACTCGCCCGTCTTCGTCAGCCACGCCGAGGCATCCGCGTTCGCGAAGTGGGTGGGCCGCTCGCTTCCCACGGAAGCCCAGTTCCACCGCGCCGCGTACGGGACGCCCTCGGGCGGCGAGCGCGAGTATCCGTGGGGGGATGCTCCGCCGCGCGACGTGCACGGGAATTTCGATCTGCGCCGCTGGGGGCCGACACCGGTGGGCTCCTTCCCTGAAGGGAAGAGCGCGTTCGGTGTCGGAGAGCTGGTCGGGAACGGCTGGGAATGGACCTCGAGCGTCTTCGAGCCGTTCGCCGGCTTTGCGCCGCATCCGCTTTACGCGGGCTACTCGGCGGACTTCTTCGACGGGAAGCACTACGTCATGAAGGGTGGTTCCCAGCGGACCGCCGCGTCCATGCTCCGGCGCCCCTTCCGGAACTGGTTCCAGCCGCGCTATCCCTACGTCTACGCCACCTTCCGCACGGTGGGGCCGTGAGCGAGCCAGGAACCGCGTTCTCGGGCCTCGACCCGAATCTTCTGGCGGACGTCTCGAAGGGCCTGACGGGACCCGGGCCGAAGAGCCTCCCCGCCCGCCTCCTCTACGACGAGCTGGGGACGGCGCTCTTCGAGGCGATCAGCTACCTCGAGGAATACGGACTGACGCGCGCCGACGAGCGGATCCTGCGCCGCCACGCTCCGGCGATCGCGCGCGCGACGGCGGCGCCGTTGAGCGTGGCCGAGCTGGGGAGCGGGACCGGACGGAAGACTCGCTGGCTTCTCGAGGCCCTGAGCCAGCGCCAGGCCGCGACGCCCTACTACCCCATCGACATCTCGGCCACGGCGCTCGCGCGCTGCGAGGCGGAGCTGGGGCGGCTCCCGAATGTGAAACTCTCGCCGATCCACGGCGACTACATCCAGGGACTGGCCGAGGTCGCCGCGCGGAGAGCGGCCGGGCACCGGCTGCTCGTTCTCTTCCTGGGCAGCACCATCGGGAATTTCGAGCCGGAGGAGGCGCGCCTTTTCCTGCGCGAAGTGAGGCGGCTGATGAAAGCGGGCGACTGGCTCCTCCTGGGCACGGATCTCGTGAAGCCCGCGTCCACATTGCTCCGCGCCTACGACGACCCGCTGGGCGTCACGGCCGCGTTCAACCGGAACCTGCTCGTGCGCCTCAATCGAGAAGTGGGCGCCGGCTTCGATCTCACGCTCTTCCAGCATCAGGCTAAGTGGCGCGAGTCGGAGCGGCGGATCGAGATGCACCTGGTTGCGCGCAAGGCGCACGAGGTCCCGATCGCCGCGCTGGAGACAACGATCCCCTTCCGCGAGGGAGAGAGCATCTGGACCGAGAGCTCGTACAAGTTCCGGCCCGAGGACGTGGAGCGGATGGCGAAGGCCGCCTTTTTTGTTCCGGTTTGCCGGTGGGATGATTTGGAGTGGCCGTTTGCGGAGACTTTGATTCAGGCGCGGTAGTAGGGGGGGAGGGGGAAGATCAACCCGTGGGGCTCTGTGAGACGTCGCCTTTGCTCGCTTCGCTCGCGCGGCTCCAATCGCCCCACGGATTGATCTTCCCCCTCCCCCTTCCCACGTTCCAATTCACAGCCTCTGCTCATGGACGTACTCGTCTTAAGTGTGGCTCACGGTCCAATTCCGCCTCGGAATTCCGTAATCGGATCATGGGCGGATAGTGGCAGGCGTTGCGCGAGTTGCTTCAGCGCGTAGGGTGGAGCGGGAAAACAATTCCTGGGGCGATTGGAGCCGCGCGAGCGCAGCGAGCAAAGGTGACGTTTCACAGAGCCCCAGGGATTGATTTTCCCGCTCCACCCCCCGATGAACTGGATCAGTGCTTTCCAGCTGCCTTTCCCAGCTCTTCGACGGCCCTTTCAAGCTGATCGTCCCGCAGATAAGGCGCCGGCCCCAATCGCAGAACTTCGCCTCGAAAGTCGGCCAGCACTCCCCGTTCGCGGAGCTGCATGCAGAGCGCGCCGGCGCGCGGGCTTTTCAGCGCGAGAAAACCCGCGACCCGCTCGAGCGGGAGCGAGCGGTCCCGCGCGATCACGGCGGGGTCGAGGGCGAGGGCGTCGAAGCGCTCGGCCAGGAACCCAATCTGATGCCGGCTCAGCTCGCGCAGGCGGTCGGGCGTGAGAAGCTCCCGCTCGAAAAAATCGAACACCCGCGCCGCGCGGTAGTGGCTCACGGGATCGTACGTGGACCCGGCCCAGCGATCCGGGCCCTCGGCGTAGGTCACGCGCCCGTCCGCCCTCTCCGTCAGCCGCGTGAACTCGCCGAACCATCCGGTGATCGCGGGGCGGTATTCGCGAGCGTGCGGCGGAACGCGCAGGAAGCAGTTCCCCTCCCCCAGCTGGCAGTACTTGTAGCCG
>DATGVG010000151.1:0-2489 GCA_035300625.1 Candidatus Limnocylindrales bacterium | reverse complement strand
CGGTCACACGGAAATCGGCCCGCATTGATTACCGTTATACGGGGTTCCAAATTCAGGGCACGGTCCTCGCACCAACGGGAGCCTCCGTCGATTCAGGATTTGTTTCCTTCTATTCCGCGCGGGATGACTACAGGGTTCTCCAGCGCCTCCAGAACGGCGCCTTCTCGGTCCTCGTCCCGCGCTCTGGCCCCTACCGAATGACCGCCTTCTCTCAGGATCGCTCAATTCCGCCCGCACTTCAGACGCTCGACGTCACCGGCGACACTACTTTGGTAATCCAGATCGAGGGCATCCCGGTCACGGGAACGCTTTTCGGGCCGGACGGGGCCGGGATCCAGGGAGCCACGATCCAGGCGCCAGGCAGCGGATCGTACGCCGAATCGGAGGCAGGAGGCAGGTACCGCCTCTGGGTGCGCGACGGAGGCTATCGGTTCCTGGTCTCACCACCGGACGGCATGACGTTCATCCTGTCCCGCATCACGCGCTTCCTGACCGTCTCGGGTCCGACGAGCCTCGACGTAAGCCTGGCGGGAACTCGGTGGAGCGGATTCGTGCGCTTGGCGACGGACAGCAGCGTCGTTCCATCCGCCGCCGTCTCCGCGGCCCTCGTCGCGGATTACTACAATAGGAGTGCGGTTAATGTCACGGGCAACGACGGCGCGTTCCAGTTGATTCTGGAATCAGGGAAGGAATACGATCTCTCGGTCAAGACCCCGCCACCGTCACAGCCGCTCGTGATCCGCGACCTGGTTGCCGTTGCCGATTCTACGTTCGACATCTTCATCGGCCCAACGCGCTAGCGCCTCTCAGCGGGCTCCCGGAGGCGCCCCCTACGCCATCCCCTCCGGGGGCGCCAGGTGCGCGGGCATGCGGGGCGGCATCTCCATCGTCTCCAGGTAGAAATTCTCGTACTGAGGGACGATGCGGCTGGCCTCGTACTGCTCGACCGCGATGCGGCGGGAGGCCGCGGCCATGGCCTGGTGCTTCTTCGGATCGCTCAGGATCTCGATCGCGCGCCGGGCCATCCCCTCCACGTCTCCGACCGGGAGCATGTAACCCGTCTGGCCGGTGCGGATCAATTCGGGTAAACCCTCCGCGGTGGTGCCGATGACCGGCACGCCGCTCGACATGGCCTCGAGCGCCGCCAGGCCGAAGCTCTCGTTCTCGCTGGTGAGAAGGAAGAGATCGCCGCATCCGAGCACGTCCTCCACCGCGTCCATCTGGCCGAGGTACTTGACGTAGCGCTCCACGCCCAGCTCCACGGCGACGTCGCGGCTTTGCGTGCGCTCCACTCCGTCCCCCACCATCAGGAGCACGCTCGGAACCTCGCGCCTCACGGCGGCGAAGACGCGCACGACGTCGGTGACGCGCTTCGAGGGGCGGAAGTTGGAGATGTGCACGAGAATGCGCTCCCCTTTCTTCGCGAACCGTTCCCGATGGCAGTGGGCGGTCGAACGCGGCACGTAGCGCGAGGTGTCGACGAAATTCGGGATCACGCGGATCGGGCGCTTGGTTCCGAAAACGTCCACGGTCTTCCGGCGCAGGAATTCGGAGACCGCGGTGACGCCGTCGCTCTGATCGATCCCGAATCGGGTGAGACTGCGGAACGATGGATCCGACCCGACCAGGGTGATGTCGGTGCCGTGGAGCGTGGTCACCATCCTGAGCTTGGCCGACTTCGCGATCTGCCGCGCCAGGTAGCCGCAGATCGCGTGCGGAATCGCGTAGTGCGCGTGGAGCACGTCCAGCTCCGCCTCGTCCGCCACCTCCGCCATCTTCGCCGCGAGCGCCAGCGTGTAGGGCGGATACTGGAAGAGCGGGTAGGTCGTGATCTGCACCTCGTGGAAGTAGACGTTCTCCTGGTAGGGCTTCAGCCGGAACGGAACCTGGTACGAGATGAAGTGCACCACGTGGCCCCGCTTCGCCAGCTCCATACCCAGCTCGGTCGCGACCACACCCGAGCCGCCGTGCGTCGGATAGCAGGTGATCCCGATCTTCATTCGTCCGATCCCCCCAGCGGAATCATGACGTGGCTCCCCGGCTTCCCGAGGGAGCCGCGCAGGCGCTCCACCAGCGGTGGCCCGTAGCGCGCGTAGGCGCCCAGGAACGAGAGCGTCCGCTCTTGCAGGCCGCCGCGCGGAAAGAGGTGCCCATGGGCGCGCCGGATCTGCTGCACCGACTCGTCCTGGCGCCGTTTCCAGACATGCATCAGCTTCTTCTCCAGGCCTTCGATCTCGCGCTCGATCCGGTTCCCCGCGGTCGTGACCGCGGCCTCGAGCGAGGGATCGAAGGCCGTGACCGCGTCCTTGACCCGCGCGAGCACCGCTTCCATCTCACGGTGCTCCCGCGTGAAGAGCGTTCCGAAGTCCTCGGGGAGGAGCGCGCGCAGCGCCGTCTGCACGGCCGCCTCCGCGTCCCCGGCCAGCGCGGTCCAGTCCAGGTGGAAGCGCTCCAGCACGCGCGCCACCTTGGGCTCGAGGAGGGTCGCG
>DATGVG010000150.1:0-5024 GCA_035300625.1 Candidatus Limnocylindrales bacterium | reverse complement strand
CTAAACCGTTTGCCGGGTGTTCGAGTCACCCCGGGGGCACCACTACAGACCGCGTCGCCCCGGGGCCACCAACCGACTACTCCGACGTGATCGGCCCCTCGACGCCCGCTTGGTGGGACGCCGCAAGCTCCGGATGCCGCTCGAGCATCCGCGCGCACGCGTTCCACCGCAACAGCGCGTCGTCGTCGCCCGGCTTCCGCAACGCCTCGGCCGCCTCGTACTTCTTCATCGCCTCGGTGAGCCAGTGATGGACGGCGGCGCCGGAGCCGTGGGAGTGGCGGTGGAAGAGCGCCTTGCCCCAGCGCTCGAAGATGATCCCGGCGTAGTAGGCGCGCTGGTAGTCGTCGGCCAGCTGGGGAACCAGAGCCCGGGCGGCCGCGAACGCGTCGCCAGACTCGGCGCCGAACTGGTCGGTCAGCGACAGGAGCAGCATCACCCGAGCCGCCGCGCTCGCGGGATCCACGTCCAGCACGTCGCGGCAGATGCTCTCGGCCTCGGACGGCTCGTTCAAGAGCCGGTAGCGCTCGGCCTTCGCCAGCGCCGCGTCCACCGCCTCCTTCGAGAGCCGCTTCTTCTCGAACATCGTCACTCCCGCTTCGTGTCTTCCTTGAATCGCTGGCCGATCCACCGCGCCGCCAGCCGCAGCGGATCGTAGGCGTCGTCGGCGACGCGCTCCTTCAACGGGATGATCGCGTTGTCGGTGATCTTGATCCCCTCGGGGCAAACCCGCGTGCAGCACTTGGTGATGTTGCAGTAGCCCAGCCCCTGGTGCCGGCGCAGGTCCTCGCGGCGGTCCTCCACGTCGAGCGGGTGCATCTCGAGCGCCGCGGAGTGAATCAGGACCCGCGGCCCGATGAAGCCGTCGAACTTCGCGTGGTCCCGCAGTACGTGGCAGGTGTCCTGGCACAGGAAGCACTCGATGCAGGTGCGGAACTCCATGGCGCGGTCCACGTCCCTCTGGTCCATGCGCCACGTGCCGTCGGGAGCGTCGGGCGGGCGCGGCTTGAACGGCTTCACCCGCCGCTTCGCCGCATAGTTCCACGACACGTCGGTCACCAGGTCTTTCACGGGGGGGAAGGTGCGCATGGGCTCGACCTGGACCGGCTTGTCCAGCGGCAGGTCGCTCAGCCGGGTCATGCACATCAGCTTGGGCATCCCGTTGATCTCTGCGGAGCAGGAGCCGCAGCGGCCGGCCTTGCAGTTCCAGCGCACGGCCAAGTCGTTCGCCTGGCGCGCCTGGATGTCGAGCACGGCGTCGAGCACCACCATTCCTTCCGACACCGGCGTCGCGTACTCGGCGAACGCGCCCTGCGGCCCGCCGCGCCAGATCCGGAAGGTCGCCTTCGCCTCCTGCGTCATTTCATCTCCTCGATGACCTGTTTCAGCTCGGGGGGAATCTCGCGAACCGGCTCTTCCTCGATCCGCATCGAGCCGTCCGCACCGCGGCGGACCACGATGTTCCGGCGCCCCTCTTCGGGATTCGGGCCGGGGTAGTCGTCGCGGAAATGGGCCCCGCGGCTCTCTTTCCGGCGCATCGCGGCCAGCGTGACGGCGCGCGACACGGTGAGCATGCTACGCAGGTCGAGCGCGGTGTGCCATCCCGGATTGTACTCGCGGCTCCCCGGAACGGCCGCGCGCGCGGCGCGAGCCTCCAACGTCGCGATCGTCTGGAGCGCTTGGACCATCTCCTCCTCGCGGCGGACGATCCCCACGCGATCCTGCATGCAATCTTGAAGCTCGGACTGGATCTGGTAAGGCGAGACCTCGGGAGCGGCTGTTCTCTCGAACGGCTCGAGCGCGTCGCGGGCCGCCTCCGTCACCCGGGCGTCGTCCACGGCGCCCTTCCCGTGGCGCCCCGCCCACTGCGCCGCGAACTCACCCGCGCGCTTTCCGAACACGAGGAGGTCGGAGAGGGAATTGCCCCCCAGGCGGTTCGCCCCGTGCAATCCGGCCGCGCACTCGCCGGCGGCAAAGAGCCCCGGAAGGGTGGACATCTGCGTCTCGGCGTCGACGCGGATCCCGCCCATCATGTAGTGGGTCGTCGGGCCCACCTCCATCGGCACCGCGGTGATGTCGATGTCGGCGAGCTGCTTGAACTGGTGGTACATGCCGGGGAGCTTCTTCCGGATGTGCTCGGCCGCCTTGGGGAGCCGCTCCTTGATCCACGCGATGTCGAGGAAGACGCCGCCGTGGGGGCTCCCGCGCCCCTCTTTGACCTCGCGCATGATGCAGCGCGCCACGTGGTCGCGCGTCAAGAGCTCGGGTGGACGCCTCGCGTTCTTGTCGCCCTGCGTGTACCGCCACCCCTCGTCCTCGCTGTCCGCGGTCTGCGGCCGGTAGTTCGCCGGGATGTCGTCGAACATGAATCGGCGCCCTTCCTTGTTCCGCAGCACGCCCCCCTCGCCGCGGACCCCCTCGGTGACCAGGATGCCGCGGACGCTGGGCGGCCAGACCATCCCGGTCGGGTGGAACTGGACGAACTCCATGTCGATGAGGTCGGCGCCCGCCTCGTAGGCGAGGGCGATGCCGTCGCCCGTGTACTCCCAGCTGTTGCTGGTTATCCGGAACGCGCGTCCGATTCCGCCCGTGGCCAGGACCACGGCCTTCGCGGGGAAGACCGAGAAGCGCCCGCGCTCGCGGTCGTAGGCGAAGGCGCCCGCGACGCGCTCACCGTCGCGCAGGAGAAGGATCGCCGTGTGCTCCATGTGGAACCCGATCCCCTTGTGGATCCCGTGGTCTTGGAGCGTGCGGATCATCTCCAGCCCCGTCCGATCGCCCACGTGGGCCAGCCGGGGATAACGGTGTCCGCCGAAATTCCGCTGGAGGATTCGCCCGTCGGGGGTGCGGTCGAAGAGGGCGCCCCAGGCCTCCAGCTCGCGCACGCGGTCGGGCGCCTCCTTGGCGTGGAGCTCGGCCATGCGCCAGTTGTTCAGGTATTGGCCGCCGCGCATGGTGTCGGCAAAGTGGACGCGCCAGCTGTCGCGGTCGTCCACGTTCCCCAGCGCCGCCGCCACGCCCCCCTCGGCCATGACGGTGTGCGCCTTCCCGAGGAGCGACTTGGAAAGCACGCCGACCGAGACGCCAGCGGCGGAGGCCTCGATCGCCGCGCGCAGGCCCGCGCCGCCCGCCCCGATCACCAGCACGTCGTACTCGTGGACCTCGAAGGAGTGCATCAGCGGGCAGGCATCAGAAGAGGCGGAAGTCGGTCCAGACGCCCATGGAGCAGAGCCGGACGTAGAGATCGGAGAAGGCGACCCAGAAGAGGCTCATCCACGCGAAGCGCATGTGGCGCTTGTTCAGCCCGCTCACGCACTGGTAGCAGGCGTGGAGCGCGGGCTTCCGGGCGATCTCGTCGTAGCGCCCGCCAGCGAGATGCCGGAAGGAGTGGCAACCCAGGGTGTACGAGCCGAGCAGGACGACGTTGATCGCGAGCACCAGGGTGCCGACGCCGATGCCGAAATGCGCGGCGCCGGTGGCCGGATCGGGGAACCAGAGCGCCTCCCACACGTCGTAGGCCAAGACCAGGATGAACGCGAGCGAGAGGTAGAGAAAATAGCGATGCAAGTTCTGAAGGATCAGCGGCAAGGAGTTCTCGCCGCGATACTTCGAGCGGGGCTCCCCGACCGCGCACGATGGCGGATCCCCCCAGAACGCCTTGTAGTAGGCGCCGCGGTAATAGAAGCAGGTGAACCGGAAACCGCCTGGAATCCAGAGAATCAGGAGCGCGGGCGAGAAGGGAAGAAGCACCGGCCACCAGGACGGCTTGGGGCCGAACCACGCGCGCTCCGAGCCGAAGATCTCGGGGGAGTAAAACGGCGACAGATAGGGGCCAAGCCGGTAATGCGCGTTCTGGAAGGCGGCCCAGGTCGCGTAGACGAGGAAGCCGGAGAGGACCACGAGGACCAGGAGAGGCTCGAGCCACCAGAGATCGCGGCGCGCCGTCTCGAGGAACCGGCGCCGCGGGAGCGTGGCGGGGGCAGTATTCATCAGGGGGCAGAGTAACGGCGTGTCGCGGCGGTCCGCAAGCCCCAAGCGTCACTTTCCGCTTGCGCGGGGGAGTGCTTCTTGAGGATGCTTTTCTCGTCTCGAACGGTCCGGTGACCGGCCGGGACGGCCGCGCTCACGCGGAGGTCATCGTCGAGTGGACCCTCCTCGGGCACTCCAGCCCTCTCTCGACGCCCCCGCACCGGCGTCAGGCCCAACATCGTTCCTAGCTGTTCCAGCTTGTCGCGGGCCTCGTTTGCCTTCGAGACAACCCGCGAATCAAGGAGGCTTAAATGAAATTCGCATCCAAGGTTCTCACCCTGGGCCTGCTTCTGTTCCTGCCCGCCTCTGCGGCGTTTGCCCAGGCCCCATCCATCACCGCCATCGGCGATGTCACGCTGAACGTCGGAGCCACGGCCGTCGTGAACGTGGTCGCGACCGATCCGAGTCTGGACCCGATCACCCTCTCGGCCTCCGGTGGAGCGTTCGCGACGCTCAACGCTCCCACCACCGGCACGGGCATCGTCGTTACCACGCTGACCTTGATACCAACCGTGACCGACGCCGGGACCCATACGATCACCGTCACGGCGACTGCGGCTGGCCAGACCGACACCGAAACGTTCCTGGTCCACGTGAACGCGATCGGCTCGAACCTGGCGCCGGTCGTTGTCGCTCCCGCGGTAGAGACGGTGAACACGGGCGGGTTGGTCCACTTTGTCGTGAACGCAAGCGACGCGAACGGTGACGCCATCACGTTTCTCAGCGCCTCGGGACTCCCGACCGGCGCCACCTTCACCACCAACTCCTCGAATACGGCAGGTACGTTTTCCTGGACACCCACTTTGACCCAGGCGGGGCACTATGACGTTGTCTTCGTGGCCGCGAACGGGCTGGAAGGATCGGCGGCCACGCACATCGATGTGATGGCGGTGTCGGGGGGCGGGAACCACGCTCCCGTCGTCACGGTCGCTCCGTCGCTCAGCGTCAACGAGGGCGCGGCGCTCACCTTCACCGTGACGGCCACCGACGCCGACGCC
>DATGVG010000149.1:0-9332 GCA_035300625.1 Candidatus Limnocylindrales bacterium | reverse complement strand
TCCCTCTGCGTGGTGGCGAACGATTACTTCGGCGATACGGTCACCGTGAGCGGACTTCTGGTGGGCGCCGACATCGAGGCGGCCCTGAAACTCCACGGCCCGGTCGACCGCGTCCTCCTTCCTCCCAATTGTCTCAAGGAGCGCGAGATCTTCCTCGACGACCGCACCCGCACCGACCTGGAGCGGACGATCGGGGCCCCGGTACAGATCGGCTTCGATCAATCCGCGGCGGCCTAGGCTTCCGTGCTCCCGATCGTCGCGATCGTCGGCCGACCCAACGTCGGAAAATCCACCCTCTTCAACCGGATCCTGGGGCAGCGGCGCGCCATCGTTGACGAGCTGCCGGGTCTGACGCGCGACCGGCACTACGCCGAGGGAGAGTGGAGCGGCCATAAATTCCTCCTCGTGGACACGGGGGGCATCGATCCGGGGAGCGCGCACCCGATCCAGAAGCAGATCATCCTCCAGACGAACGTGGCGCTGGACGAGGCGGACGTCGCCTTGGTGGTCGTGGACGCGCAGCAGGGGGTGACGCCGCTGGACCGCGAGGTGGCCGATCGCGTGCGGCGCCGCGGCCGGCCCACGATCCTGGTCGTGAACAAGGCGGACCAGCCGCGTCGGGAAGAGCTGATCGCGGACTTCTTCTCTCTGGGGCTGGGCGAACCGGTCCCGGTCTCCGCGCTCCACGGCTACCAGTCGGGGGATCTGCTCGACGAGGTGGTGCGCCGGCTGCCGGGGACGGAAGGGGCGCCCGAGGATCCCTCGTCGATCCGCGTCGCCGTCCTGGGACGGCCGAACGTGGGGAAGTCCTCCCTGGTGAACCGCCTCGCCGGGAAAGAACGGATGGTGGTCGATTCGGTGGCGGGAACCACGCGAGATGCCGTGGACACCACCCTCGAGGCCCACGGGCGGAAATTCCTCCTGGTCGACACCGCGGGCCTACGCCGCGAGCGGCAGGTCACCGATCCCGTCGAGTTCTACAGCGTGACGCGCGCGCTCCGCGCCGTCTCGCGCTCCGACATCGTGCTCCTGGTCGTGGACGTGGAGCGGGAGCCCGCCCGCCAGGACGCGAAGCTGGCCGCGCTGGCCGAGGAGCAGGGGAGGGGGCTGGTGGTGGTCTTCAACAAGTGGGACCAGGTCCCCGAGCCGACCGAGGCGCGGAAGCTCATCGAAGAGGAGTTCACAAAGGTCTATCCGTTTCTGGACCACGTCCCGCGGCTCTACGTCTCGGCGCTCACGGGGAAGGGAGTCGCCAAGATCCTTCCGACCGTGATGACGGTGTTCGAGGAATTCACGCGGAAGATCCCGACGCCGCTCCTGAACAACGCGATCGGGCAGATCCTGGGCCGCGTCAGCCCTCCCGCCACGGCCGAAGGACGGCACCTCAAGTTCTACTACGCCGCCCAGACCGGGACGCGCCCGCCGGCATTCGCGCTGTTCGTGAACAATCCTCGCTACCGCGCGAAGAATTATGTAAGTTATCTGGAGTCGGGCCTGCGCACCCGTTTTGGGTTCCAGGGTACGCCGATCGTCTTGGAGTGGAAGCGAAGCGAGTAATCGTCAGCCGTCCACGCTGGGAGGCCTACCGATTCCGTTCCAGCCGCTGCCCGTTCTGCTGGGATTTTTCCTCGGCTCGATCCCCTCGGGTCTCTGGATCGCCCGCGCCCGCGGCGTCGACCTTCGCTCCATCGGGAGCGGGAACATCGGCGCGACGAACGCCATCCGCGCGCTCGGCCCCCGGTGGGGCGGGCTGGTCTTCCTGATGGACACCGCGAAGGGAGCCGGGGCGGCGCTCCTCTCCACCCACGTCCCCACGCAGCTCGCCGCCGGGGCCGCGGCCATCCTGGGGCACGTCTTCTCGCCGTGGGCCCGGTTTCGCGGCGGACGCGGGGTGGCGACCAGCCTGGGCGTCTTTCTCGCGATCCTCCCCGTCCCCGCGCTCCTCGCGCTGGGCGTCTGGATCCTCCTCTTCCTCACCACGCGGCGGGTTTCCGTGGGGTCTTTGGGCGCGGCGATCGCCTATCCGTTCCTCGTCGCGTGGAGGGCCCCGCACGGCCCGTACCGCACCGCGTACCTGATCGCGGGCGCCCTGGTCGCGGCACTTGTGGTGGTCCGCCACATCCCGAACATCCGCCGGCTGATCGCGGGCACCGAGGGCAGGACCTCGTTCGGCCCCAAGGGGGCGAAGCCGTGACGGTGGCGGTGATCGGCGGAGGCGGGTGGGGGACCGCGCTCGCGATCCTTCTCTCGAAGAACGGGCACGCGGTGCGCCTCTGGGTGTACGAGGCCGACCTCGCGGATCGGATGCGCCGCGATCGCGTGAACGAGACGTTCCTGCCCGGCGTCCCGATTCCCCATGGGATTCCCATCACCTCCGCGCTCGCCGAGGCGGCGACGGGCGCGGAGACGATCCTGCTCGCGACTCCCTCGCACGCGCTCCGCGCGACCGCGACGCTCCTGGCGCGCTCGGGGGATCCGGCGCTTCAAGCGGCGCGCGTGGCCGTGATCGCGACCAAGGGGCTCGAGAGGGAGAGCCACCACCGGATGAGCGAGGTGGTGGACGAGACCCTGCCCAGCCCGCTCCGGAAGAACCCGGTGGTGCTCGCGGGGCCCAGCCATGCCGAGGAGGTGGCACGCGGGATCCCGACCGCCGTGGTGGCGGCCTGCGAGGATCGCGCGCGAGCCGGGATCGTGCAGGAGATGTTTTCCAATGAAGCGTTCCGCGTGTACACCAACGACGACGTGATCGGCGTGGAAATCGCCGTCGCGCTCAAGAACGTGGTCGCGATCGCGGCGGGGATCAGCGACGGCCTGGGATTCGGCGACTCGACCAAAGGTGCGCTCTTGACTCGGGGGCTTGCCGAGATGGCACGATTAGGGGAGGCCCTGGGCGCGCGCCCCGAGACGTTCGCCGGCCTGGCCGGGATGGGGGACCTGATCGCGACCGCGACCAGCCGCCACAGCCGGAACCGGCGGTTGGGAGAAGCGATCGGGCGGGGCGCGACGCTGGAGGCGGCCGTCGCTTCGTCGCCCATGGTGGCCGAGGGTGTCGGAACCGCGAAGGCGGCCGTTGAGCTGGCGGTGCGCTGCGGCGTGGAGCTCCCGATCGCGGAGCAGGTGTGCGCGATCTTGTTCGATGGGAAAAGCGCGCGGGAGGCCATGCGCCAGCTGTTCACGCGCGACCTGAAGCCGGAAGCCCGTTCCGTTTCGAGGAGGTGAACCCGTGAAGTCGCTTCCGACCGGAAAACTCTACTACTCGATCAGCGAAGTGAGCGACTTGGTGGGCGTCAAGCCGCACGTCCTCCGGTACTGGGAGACGCAGTTCAAGATGCTCCGGCCCCGGAAGGGACGCGGCGGCGCCCGCATGTACCGGAAGCGGGACATCGAGGTGCTGTTCGACATCAAGCAGCTCCTCTACGACCAGCGCTTCACGATCGCCGGCGCCCGCCGGAAGATCCTGGACGACCGCCAGGACGGCCGGGACCAGATCGAGCTTCCATTCTCCAAGCTCGACCGCGAGGAGACGATCCGCTCGCTCAAGAAGGAGATGGAGGCGCTGCTCGCCATGCTGAGGGGGGACTCGGCCAAGCGCGCCCGGGGACGGTAGCGGGGTCCGCTGAACCGTAGTTGTATCGCCGGCGGCCGAGGTCTACGCTCCGGGGACGCAAGAAGGATGACCCGCCGTTGCACCCGTGCGCCCGCCTCTCGGGCGCGACTCGGAGGTCCCATGCGCACCCCCCGGAGACTGATTCCCGTTTCTCTCCTGGCTCTTGCCGCCACGGCCATCGCGATCCTGGCGCTCCCGGCCACGGGCGCGGCGCAGACGGACCGGGCGCCGGTGGTCACGGCCCCGGCGACGGCCAGCACGGCGGAAAACACCCTCCTGACGATCCTCGCCTCGGCGGCCGATCCGGACGGCGACGCGATCACTTCCTTCACGGCCTCGGGCTCGGCCATCACCGCAGGCGGCACGTTCACGTCGAACGCGACCAACACGTCGGGCACGTTCAGCTGGACCCCGAGCTTCGCGCAGGCGGGATCGTGGGATGTGACCTTTGCCGCGCGGAACACCCTTACCGGGACGGCCACCACGATGATCACTGTGGGAGGCCCTGATCGGGCCCCCGTCGTGAATACGCCCTCGACGGCGCAGGCGATCATCAGAGTGCCGATGTCCTTCACGGTCTCGGCCGGCGATCCGGACGGGGACGCGATCGCATCCCTCACGGCTTCGGGCACCGCCATAACCGCCGGGGGCACGTTCACCTCGAACGCCACGCACACGGCCGGGACGTTCGCCTGGACGGCGGGGTTCGGCCAGGGAGGGTCGTATTCCGCGGTCTTCACGGCGGCCAATGCGCTCTCGGGGTCGGCGACGACCTCGATTACGGTCTGCGCCTGCGACCGGGCGCCCGTGGTCACCGCGCCCGCGACCGCGTCCGGCCTCCAAAACGTTCTTCTCACCTTCACCGTATTCGCTTCCGATCCGGATGGGGACGCAATCACCTCCTTCATCGCCTCCGGTACCGCGATCACCGCGGGAGGAACCTTCTCGGCCGACGCGACCCATACGTCGGGAACATTCAGCTGGACGCCCGGGTTCAACGACGCGGGCGTCTACAGCGTCACGTTCACGGCGAGCAATGCCCTTTCCGGAACGGCCACGACGAGCATCTCCGTTTGCCTGGGATGTTCCCGGGCTCCGGTCGTCACGGCGCCGGCCACGGTGCAGGGCTCTCGAAATCTATTAATCACATTCACGGTGTCGGCGACCGATCCGGACGGGACCGCGATCACGTCGCTGACGGCTGCACCCCTGCCATCGGGTGCGACGTTCACAGCGAACGGGTCCAACACGTTCGGCACATTCGACTGGACACCCACTCAGAACGGCACGTTCAACGTGACCTTTACCGCGGCGAACGACCTGTCGAGCTCGGCGACAACCCAGATCACGATCGGGTCCGGCGATCGCGCTCCTGTCGTCTCGACGCCCTCATCCGTTTCCGCCAGCGCGGGCTCGCTCCTAACCTTCACCGTGAGTGCGTCCGATCCCGACGGGGACGCGATCACGGCGCTGACGGCGTCGGGGAGCGCGGTCGACGCCGGCGGGACCTTCACCGCCGGCGCGGGGAACACGTCGGGGACCTTTACCTGGACGCCAGCCAGTGGGCAGTCCGGAACCTTCATCGCGACATTCCGCGCCACGAACGCGCTCCAGGGCACGGCTTCGACCCAAATCTACGTCTCGCCCAATCCCTTGGCCCGGGCGTTCACCCTGGGGTCCAACAAGACAATCCGCCTGAATTCCAGCAAGCCGCTCTGGTGCGCGTTCGTGGAGCCGCTGGGCGGATCGTTCAGCGTCCTCGACATCGACTTGGCCTCGGTGGTTCTCCGGTCGACCGGCACGGGCTCGGTACCCGAAATCCCGGCGAATATCCTCAAGTCCGTTGTGGTGAGCGACGCGGACAATAACGATATCCAGGACGTCGAGTTCTGTTTCACGAAGGACAATCTGCGGCTTCTGTTCGGCAACCTGAATGCACGGAACACGGTGAATGCCACGATAGCGGGGAGGCTCATGAACCTCACCCCGTTCAGCGCTTCGATTCAGATCGATGTGATCGCCGGCGGCAACTCTCTTGCGGCGTCCATTTCGCCCAATCCGCTGAACCCGTCGGGGACGATCTCGTTCACGGCCCCGAGCGCGGGTGTGGGGCGGGTCCGCATCTTCGATGCGTCGGGCCGCCTCGTCCGGACCCTGGCCGAAGCGCCGCTCGCCGCTGGCCGCCATGACCTGCCCTTTGACGTGCGGGACGCCTCAGGGAGTCGCCCTGCGTCGGGGGTGTATTTCTACCGGGTGGACGTCGCGGGCGAGTTCGCGACGGGGCGATTCGTCCTGACTCGCTGACCGGCGCTTGTTCCCGCGGCTCCCCCTCGTGTAGCATGGACCGGAGGCCGATCGTCGCCACCGGCTTCGGGTCGGGGCGTAGCGCAGCCCGGTAGCGCACCTCCTTGGGGTGGAGGTGGTCGCAGGTTCAAATCCTGTCGCCCCGACCATTTTGATTCTCCGCTCTATTCGCCCCGGCGCGAGTCTCCGGGGCGTACGTGTTTCGGGAGCCGCGGGGGAAGATGACGGAACTGGGCTACCACATCGCATCGCTCGCCGCCCGGCGTCTGCCGGTCTGGCTGACCGATCGCATGGCCACGTGGCTCGCCGACGCCTACGTCTCCACGCATCCGACGCGCGCCAAGGACGCCGACCTCCGCGTCGCGCGCATCTGGCGCGAGGCGGGGCGGGTCGGGCAGCCCCCGCCCGCCCGCGAGACCTTCCGCGCCTTCGCCTGGGCATTCCGCGACTTCCTGGCCGCCCGCGGCGGCGGAGCGCGGGTTCCTGCCGTCCGGATGGACGAGGAAGCCGCCGCGCATCTCGCGGCCGCCCGCGCCGCCGCACTCCCCACCCTGGTGGTCAGCGGCCATTTCGGCCCCTGGGAGATGGCGCTGTGGTGGCTGGCGCGTGAGGTGGGCCCCATGGACGCGATCACCGCGCCGCATCGGCTGGAGCCGATCGAGCGCTTCTTCCGGGCGCGCCGGGCCGCCTTCGGCGTGCGAACGCTGGGCGGGAGGAGCCCGACCGCCGAAGCGGTGCGGAAGCTCCGTGGAGGGGGATGGGTGGCCGCGCTGGCCGACCGGTCGTGGGGCGGCCGCGCCTCTCGCGCGGTCGCGCCCGGGGGCCTGGTCCGGGTGGACACGGCACCCCTCATTCTCGCCCAGCGGGCCCACGCCCAGGTGCTTCCCGGCGTGGCCTGGCGCGCGCCGGACGGAATGATCGCGGTCCGGTTCCACGCGCCCTTCACGCTCGACTCCTCCTCCCCCTCCACAGGGGGGCTCTCGATCGACCAGGGCGCGGCCACGGTCCGCCGCTTCTTCGACGACCACGTGCGCGCCCACCCGACCCAGTGGTTTCACTGGAGCGTGCGGGCGCCGCGCGGATCCTCCCGCTGATGCGCGTCTGCGCGGTGATCCCCGCGCGGAACGCCGCCGATACCGTGCCCGCCGTCGTACGAGGGCTGCGCGAGACCCTTCCCGAGGCGACGGTGATCGTCGTGGACGACGGATCCACCGACCAAACTGGCGCCCGTGCCGCCGAGGCCGGGGCGGTCGTGCTGCGCCACGTGGTGAATCAGGGAAAGGGGGCCGCGCTCCAGACCGGCTTCGACGAGGCGATCCGGCTCGGGGCGGACGCGGCCATCGCCCTGGATGCCGACGGACAGCACGATCCGGCCTGGGCGCCCCGGCTCCTCGCGGCGCTCGCCGATGCCGACGTCGTGGTCGGCTCGCGCATCCTCTCCCGCGCGGGAATGCCCTGGCTCCGCCGGGTCACCAACGACGTGACGAGCTGGTGGGTCTCGCGGCTCGCGCGCACTCCGATCGAGGATTCGCAATCGGGCTACCGCGCCATTCGCTCCCCGGTGCTCCGCCGGGTGCGACCCGTGGCGCGACGCTTCGACTACGAGTCCGAGTTCCTGGTGGCCGCCGCCCGCGCCGGATTCCGGATCGCCGCGGCGCCGATCCCGACCCTGTACAACGCGCCCGGAAGCCACATCCGGCCCGTCCGCGACACGGTTCGCTTCGTCGGCTTCGTTCTCCGCCACCTCTTTCGCTGAGCGCCCGATGACCGTGATCCTGGCCACCAACGACGACGGGATTCACGCTGACGGGCTGCGCGCCTTGGCGGACGCGATCCGGCCCCTCGGCGAGGTGACCGTCATCGCGCCGGACCGGGAGCAGAGCGCCACCAGCCATTCGCTCACGCTCCACCGTCCGCTCCGGATCCGAAAGGTCGCCGAGGGCATCCTCAGCGTGGACGGCACCCCGACCGATTGCGTGCTCCTCGGGGTGCACGGGTTCTCGAAACAGCCGCCGACCCTGGTGGTGTCCGGAATCAACCACGGGCCCAACATGGGAAACGACGTTCTCTATTCGGGGACCGTGGCCGCGGCCAGCGAGGGAGCGTTCCTGGGCATCCCCTCGATCGCGTTCTCCCTCGCCACCTGGGAGCCGGCCGACTTCGCGCCCGCGGGGCAGGTGGCCGCCGCGCTGGTTCGGCTGCTCCTTACGCGAGGGCTTCGGCCCGGGACCTGCCTCAACGTGAACATTCCGCCCCTTCCGTTTGCGGAGATCCGGGGGGTGCGGGTCGCGCGGCTGGGGAAGCGCGTCTTTCGGGACGTGATCGTGGAGAAGACCGACCCGCGCGGGAAGTCGTACTATTGGATCGGTGGGGAGAACCCGACGTGGGAGCCGGACGAAGCGAGCGACTTCCACGCCGTCTCGAACGGCTACGTGGCGGTGACGCCGCTCTCGTTCGAGCTGACCGACTACAAGGCGATCGTCGAGCTGGAGACGATGGGGTTGACGATACATGACTCGTGACGAGCAGGGCGCCGCGCGGCGCCGCATGGTGCAGGTGCAGCTCCGGGAGCGGGGGATCCACGACCCGCACGTGCTCCGGATCATGGAGGCGATGCCGCGGCATCTCTTCGTGGACGACGCGCTGGAGGCCAAGGCGTACAGCGACAGCGCGCTCCCGATCGGCGCGTCGCAGACGATCTCGCAGCCGTACATGGTGGCGCTGATGACGCAGGCCCTGGAGCTGACGGGGGAGGAGAAGGTGCTCGAGATCGGGACCGGATCGGGCTATCAGACGGCAATCCTGGCCGAGCTGTCCGACCGCGTCTTCACGGTCGAGCGGATCCCGGACGTGGGCGTGTCCGCGCGCGACCGGCTGACGCGGATGGGCTACACCAACGTGGTCTTCCGGATCGCCGACGGCTCGGTGGGGTGGCGGGAGATGGCCCCCTTCGACCGCGTGCTGATCGCGGCGGGAGCGCCTCGGGTGCCGGCGTTTCTCTCGGAGCAGCTCCGGGAGGGAGGGATCGCGGTGATGCCGATCGGGATGGGGGAAAACCAGATGCTGGTGAAGGCGACGCGCACCGGCGCGGGGTGGCAGCAGCGCGAGCTGTGCGGATGCGCGTTCGTCCCCCTGATCGGAAAGGACGCCTGGGAGCGCCGCGAGTCCCGTTGACCCCCGGGCTGTGGCGTTGATACACTGCCGCCGCAAGGGCCGGTTCTGGGTGGGGAACCCTTGTCCTTTCGCTCGATTCGATCGGGGCGTGGCTCAGCCTGGTAGAGCACCTGGTTCGGGACCAGGGGGTCGGAGGTTCAAATCCTCTCGCCCCGACCAATCTTTCTCTCACCTATTCAGCTATTTACGCAGCCTTGGCTGATTTCGTTTTAACCTGTTTTTTCGGTACATTCGGTACAACGGCCGG
>DATGVG010000148.1:0-7860 GCA_035300625.1 Candidatus Limnocylindrales bacterium | reverse complement strand
ATAAGGTAGGGGTGCGCCTGGCGGGCGTCGTGGAGAGTGGATGGCAGCCGGGCGCTACGCGGAAAGATGAGGCGGAAAAATCCATCCGTGGGACTCCGACTACGACGACCATTCGCCCCACGGATTGATTTTTCCGCCCTGTCCCCCTACCAAGACGGGACCAACCCTCATCCCACCACCAAATTGGGTCGTTACGGCATCGACCCCCGCTCCGTTCAATTGATCCAACCCCAACGAGGAGTGTGCGGTTGGTCGGAATGTCGAGATCGATGTTGGGGGTTGTAGGACGCGCGGGGAGGAACGCGAAGGGGGCCTTCGCAGGAACTGCTCTGCTTGCAGAGCAGTTCCGAGAACAGCCCCCGGAGCGTTGCCTCCCCGCGCGCCAAAAACGCGTAGCGCTCGGTTCCTAGTGTGCGAGAACCCCCGCCTGCAGGGCCGCGGCGGGTCAGTTCGAGAGGTAGTCGGCGTCCGTCACGAGACTTTGCAGGATCCGGCCCACTGCCTCCAGGCTGGCCGGGTCGATCACGGAGAGGTCATCCTTGTGCGTGTGCCACTCCGGAAAGTCGAAGTCGATCACGTCGATGGCCGGGATCAGGGCGCCGATGAAGGGCGCGTGGTCATCGGCAATGGTGTACTTGACCCCATTCCGGAACTGCCGGAGGCCCAGGTCGCGGGCCTTGTCCCAGACCAGGACCACGATGTTCGGGGCGCTCCGATAGGAGTTGCCCTCCCAGAAGAACGAGGCGTCCTTCTTCCCGACCATGTCGAGCACGATCACGAAGAGGGGCGGGGGCTGGCCGGCGCGCCACTCGAGGTAGCGCTTGGACCCGCGGAAGTAGCCGTCGGGGTTCTTGTCGGTGCCCAGGTCCTCGCCGTCGAACAGGGCGATGTCGACGCCGATCGCCGGAGCCCGCCGCTTCAGGTGCTCCGCCAGCGCCAGCAGGACCGCGACGCCCGAGCCGCCGTCGTTCGCCCCGATAATGGGCCGGTCCCGGAGCTTCGGGTCGGGGTCCCTGTCGGCCCACGGGCGCGTGTCCCAGTGCGCGGCGAGGAGCACCCGGCGCGACTGGTCCGGCCGGAATCGGGCGAGCGCGTTCATCAGGCGCAGGTCCTTCCCCAACTCGGGGGATTCGTAATGGAAACTGTCGACCTCGACGATGTCCGCGTTCTGGCGGAGGGACGCGACCAGGGCCGCGAAGCACGAATCGTGGGCCGCCGTCCCCGGCGCCCGCGGGCCGAAGGCCACCTGCCGCGCCACCCAGCTGTAGGCGCGCTTTCCGTCGAACGCCTCGGCGCTGGGCGTGCGGGCGCACGAGGTAAGCGCCAGGGCGAGGGCCGCCGCGGGCAGCGCGTGGCGGAGCGTTCGCCGGAGCCAGGGGGCGCCCGCCGCCCGCCGCAGCCTAGAAGCGGAACGAGCCGGTGAACTCAACCGTGATCCCGCGCTGGGTGATGTTCGATTTGTTGTCCTTGGATTGCCGGAACGCCAGATTGAACCCGCCCGAGATGGACCGGCTGAAGTTGTAGTTGGTGGAGCTCCCCACGTTCAAGCGCCCCGTGTCCTGTTCCACGTAGTCGCGGACCCCGACCTGGTGCAGCACGGTCCGGTCGGTCGCCAGGGTCGCCTGGATCCCCAGGTTGACATCGTTCGGCAAGCGTACGCGTTTTTTGTTCCAGGGGAACTTGATTCCTTTGGCGGCGGGATAGGTCTTGTTCACCTGGATTCCCGTCGTCTTCGTCATGCGGTCGCGGAAGAAGTTGGCCGCCCGGTTGTCGGTGGTCAGGGATTTCTCCACCGAGCTCGAGACGCTGGTCCGGATGCCGTTCTTGAACGCCGCCTCCCAGCCCAGGAGGGGCGTGAACGAATGCGTCTGGATCCGCTGGTCGATGGTGCCGTTCGAGGGGCCGCTCTCCTGGCTCTTTCCCTGGTACCACGAATTCAGCGTCAAGGACGTGAGGGTGCCCGACATGCCTAGCAGGCGCTGGAGGTCGGTCCAGCGCGCGTTCACGTCGGGCCACGAAACCGCAGCGGTCCGGATGGCGCCGCCCACCAGGTCGGAATAGGTGAGCAGGTAGTCGCCGTGGATGTCGAAGGTCAGCTTCTCCACCGGCTTGAACGAGGTATTCGCGCGCGTGCTGTAGCGCCGCGACGTCTGGAACGTGGAATTGGAGAATATCGTGACCGCCGACTCGTCGAACACCTGCGTGAAGCCGCTCTGGAAGGCGAGTCCCGGATTCCCCGAGATCCGGCTCAAGACGGCGCTCCGGTTCATGTCGAACGTCGCGGAGACGTCCTGCATCCTCGAGAAGAAGAACCGGAGGGGCGCCAGCGGCGCGAAGGAGCGGGTCGTGTCGCGCGCGGTGGGCCGCCGTCCGGCCAGCCGCGAGAGCGGGACGGTGATGTTGGTGTGCGCCGATCCCGCGTTCTGGATCGTCTTCAGACCGATCGGATCGCTGGCCAACAGCCGCACCTCGGGGCTCGCGTTCTCGCTGTAGCTGCCGCGGAGGGTGATTTCCGGCTGCAGCAGGGTGAACCAACGGGGCCGCCAGTTCACGTCCACGTTCTGCTCGTGGCGGATCTCGGTTCCCCTGTTGAAGCCGAACGGGCTCGCCTGATGGATCAGCATGTCGCGCGTGGAGCGCAGGTTGTACGTCGTCCGGATCCCCTGGAGGAACTCGAACGAGCTGGTCGTGCTCAGCGTCAGGATCCGCTGGAGCGCGTCGGAGCGGACCTCCTGCGTCACCGTCGTATCCTCCAGCGTCCGGGAATAGCTCGCCGTCCGGGTCGAGGCCCAGTCGGCGGTGAGGGTCACCGTGCGCGGAACCGGGTTCACCCGGAGCGGGCCCAGCCGCACTCCGTTGCCTCCGATCGGGACGCTGTAGGTGGTGTTGGTGAGGAGGCTCCAGCTCGAGTCGGAGGACTGGGGGCTGACGGAGCCCTGGCGCGCGTAGGCCATGCTGCCGCTGATCGCGTCCAGCGTGTAACGCGCGATCCCCTTGGTCGGACTGGTCCGGCGATACGAGATGTCGACGGATTGCCGGGTCAGCTCGCTCGTCTCGATGCTCGACCGGGCGGAGTTCAGGATGACGTCCGATCCGGTCCGGAACTTGGGTACGTCGGTGGAGTGCTGCATCGAGACCCGCACCGGGAGCTGTACCCCGCTGGTGGGTATGAAACGGTCCAGGTTGAGCGTGCTGGAGAGCCCGACGGCGGTGTGGTTCAAGCCGCTTCCCTGGTTCGTCCCCAGCCCCACGCGGAAGTAATCCTGATCCTGTTGCGCGTAGGAGCCGTTGAACGAGAGAAGGTCGGAGAAATTCGCCTGGACCGATACGTTCGACGCCATCCCACGGTCCTTCCGCACCGCAGACAGGCGAAGCTCGTCGAACCACACCTCGCCGAGGGTCGCCGCCGTGGGCGGCCCGTCCACCGTGAGCCCGAACGAGACCCGATTCACGCGCGTGAAGCTGGGATTCCCCCGGACGGAGTAGATCGAGCCGTCCGCGATGCCCGTCTCCCGGTCGATTACCATGACCGAGTCGGCGGCGGTCCGCGGCCGCTCCTTGAGTCCCGAGAGCCGCCCCATCGGGATCACCACCGATTGCCAGCCGGTCCGGAGCGGGATGCTGTACTCGTAGAAGTTGACGGTATCGGGCCCGAAGCGGGCGACCGCGCGGAGATTCTGCGCCTCCACGCCCAGATCGCCGTGCACGTAGAAACGGATTTCCTGGTACAGGGTCCACCCGACCGAGTTTCCGATGTCGCCGTAGGTCTTGAACGCGAAGACGCTGTCCCCTTGGGATAGATTACCGTACTTCAACGCCAGCGACTGCTCGCGGCGGTCGGCGGTGATGCCGACCTGGTGCTTCACCGCGTAGGGCGGATCATAGATCCCGGCGTCGTCCTTGTTGTTCCGGGAGCGGACCTCCAGGTCCCTCGTATCGTAGAACGCCGAATCGCGGGGAGTCTGGCGCAGCCACCGGCTCCCGATCATCTCGATCCCGCCGATCTGGAGACGGAGCGGCTCGGTCATGCCGTCCAGCCAGATCCGCACCGCCTGCACGTTGGCCCACGAGGGGCTGTTGATGTGCTGCGCGACCGAGTCGATCGGGATCCGGTAGAGACGCCACCCGTTGGTTTCCTTCGCCATCACGACCGGGAAGCTGGCGAACTCCTTCGGGACGTCGATGGCGACGAATTGCGTATCCGCCAGGTCGATCGTCCGCTCGAAGTAGTTGTTCTGCGTGTCCAGGCCCCCGTCGCGGTTCAGATCCTCGGTGTCGGGGCGCGCGTTCGGGTCGTCGAGCGAGTTCCCCTCGGTGTTGTTGATCTTGGAGTAGTCGTCCCGCGCGGTATTGGCGTTGTAGGCGTAGTCGTCCTCGTTGGGATCGGAGCCGCTCCCCGGTTCGGTCAGCTCCGGATGAGCGGGAATCTTTCCCGGATCCAGGAGTCCATCCAGCCCCGTGTCTTCGTACTCGGGGGTCGGTACGCCGTTCTCGGTGGGACGGTCCAGCTTCCCGTCCCGGTTCTTGTCCTCGGTGTCGAGCTTTCCGTTGGGCGGATGATTCGGATCCCAGAACGCGTCCTCGCTGACCCGTCCGAAATCCAGGTGCAGCTTCCCGACGGTCTTCGTGTGGTCCCGCCGGAAGTCGTTGATCCAGACCTCGAAGTACTGGACCCGGCTCAGGTCCTGTCCCACCGTCGCGAGCGGCAGGGTGATGCCGGTCCAGGACTGGGACGTCAGCGAGGAATCCCAGGGAGCCGCTTTCACGTCGATGGCCAGCACCTGGCGCTGGGTTTTCCCGCCCTCGTCGTCCCGGAGCACCGGCTTCAGGTCGTGCTCCTTGACCGCGGCGGGGTTCCCGTCGCCGACCGGGTTGTACCACTGGATGCGGGCGTGGTCTGCCGTCGTCGTGTCCTGGATCCCGCTCGGCGGGACCGGCACGCTGCTCCAGAACCACTGCGTGCGCGACAGGGGAACCGTGTTCGATTCCCGGTTCCCCTCCATGTCGTCCACGAACGCCTCTCCCTTCGTGTTGGGGTCGGGCACGCTGGTGGAGACACTCCCCTGGATGTTCAGCGCGGACTGCTGGCTGGTGTGGATCCCGGGCACCTTGTTCGTCAGCTGGGTCATCCAGACGGGCCGGAAGGCGAGGACGGTCGACAGATCCCCGAGCAGGGTCGTGGCGGGCTCTTCCCCCAGCTTGACCAGGTCCTCCTGCGCCCCCTTCTTCTCGTAGAGCAGGCTGGAGGAGAAGGAGAGGTCGGCCGACGGATTGTAGGACGTGGAGAAGCCCAAGAGCGTCCGCTGCACCTGCCCGGCTCCCGGGGCGAACGAGTAGTCGACCGTGACCACCTGGTCCGGGCCCGGCACGCGGTTGAACGTGATCTGGCCCGTGTCGTAGTCGATCCGGTAGTCCGTGTCGCGCTTGTAGGTGATGTTGTCCACCTTGACGACTTCCGAGCCCTCGAGAATGTTGAACCGCCCCAGGGAGTAGCCCTGGCGGCTGCTCTGGAACTCGGCTTCGATGTAGTACCGGTTGTCCGAGACGTCCAGATTCCGGCGGTAGTAGATCAGGGGATTGGAGTTCTCTCCGCTGAGCGAGTTCGGATGGAGCCGGTACGTGCGGAGGCACCCCAGCGGGATGGAATCGCCGCCGCACGCAGAGGTGTCGGCGCGCGTCGGGTCGAACGGAAACAGATCCGGGAAAAAGAGGATTCCCCGCTCGGCGTCGATGAAGTTGAGGTCCACCTTCCCGTCGGGGACTAGCTGGTTGGCCTGATTCGTCTGGTCCAGGCCCAGTATCTCGACCAGCGGCTTTCCGTCGATATTGTCCGGGTGGACTGCCTGCCCCTCGTCCCGCTTCCGGATCTTGAAGGTCATGGTTGTCGTGGAGATGTTCCGGGCCGTGAGGTCGTAGAAGTTCCGCAGCTCGTATTGCAGCGTGGGATACCAGCGGTCGCTGGGCTGGAACGTCCCGTCCTTGTCGGTGATGACGCTGGTGGACTGTTTCAGGACCTTGAGGAGGAGAACGCCCGGCAGCTTCTGGAGCCTCGGGATGTCGACGGCCTTGAAATCCGCCCCGTACCCGATGGTCTTGGGTGCGCCGTTGACCACCTCGGTGTAGGCGACGGCGAGGACGTCGGACTCGCCCAGGGGCGAGGTCAAGCGGATCACCGGAACCTTCAGGTTGTTGGGGAGGCCCACCCAGTGGTCCTCCTCGATCGTGTACGCGTCCCGGTCGAGCTGGATCCAGTCCCCGCCGATCTGGGGATTGGTCAGCGAGTCGTACGGGGCCGTGGGATCGAGGCGGGCGATGCCGTCCGACGTGCCGCCCTTGTTCGCCGTGATGCTGAGGCGGTAGATCTCGATTTTCTGCGGCGTGTTGTAGTTGATCAGCGCGGCATGATCGGTCAGGGAGTAGTACTGGTGCTTGATGTAGTCCAGGTCGCGGATGATGACCGGAGTCCGGTCCCCCGACGGCGTGAACCGCGCCGTCTCGTTCTTCCCTTCCTGCTTGCTCGCGATCGTGACCACGTCCACGTTGCCGAGCTTGGCCGCGGTCTTGACTCCGAACAGCCCCTCCTGGCGGATCGAGGCGCCCTGGAGCGAGAGGTTGGTGTTGCCCAGCTCGATCGACTTGATCATGTCGTCCTCGTCCCCCTCGTAGCGCAGCTTCACCTTGTTGTCGAGGGAGGTCTGGACGTTGCTCGACTGGTCCACGTCCACCTTGATCTTGTCGCCGATGGTGCCGGTCAGGTTGACGTTCAATTCCTGGTTCATCTCGAACGCGGGGAAGGCGCCCTGGCGCCGGCCCTCGCCCGTGAAGCTGGTCTGGTGGACCGTCCAGTCGCTCTTTCCGCCGAGGGTGATCGTCTCGCTTCCCGAGACCTCGAGGCTGGGGGCGCCGTCGCCGAAGATGGAGCGGAGCTGCTTGGGGAGCTGGACGGGAAGCTCGACGCGGAAGAGGCCCGAACCCCGCCCCGCCGCGTCGCGCTGGATGGAGCGGTTCTGCCGGAACTTGTCGCGCCAGAGGCGGCGCGAGGTGCGCGTCGTCATCAGGCGGCTGTAGTCCGCGTCCGACGCGACCAGGGGCTCGCGGATTTCGACGCCCTCTTCGCGGTAGTACTCGCGCACCAGTCCCGTGATGGGGTCGATCGTGATCGAGACGGTCGGGTCGCCGTAGGTCAGGGGCCCGCTGGAGGCTGGGGGCTTGAGCCGCCAGGACCCGGGAAGCCCCACGGGCGTATCGTACAGGGGATCGAGATAGGTGTCGCGATGGGGCAGCCCGCGGAACCACAGCTCCGCCCGGGAGGTGCCCGGAACCGAGGCCCAGAGGAGCGTTCCGATGAGCCCCAGAGCGATGCCCGGGAGCTTCAATTGTCGCTGCATCGTGTCATTCGGTGTGGTCCCGGATGCGGACGCCCCCACGGTGCCCCGGACTCAAGCGGATGCGACAGGTGTTAAACCCCCCTGGGCCCGTGAAGTTCGGCCCGAAGCGCTTGTGTTGGTAGGGAATTACCGATTCCTAGCTTCGGTTGCGCCGAGTCCCGCGGGCTCCCTATACTGCCGCCGGGACCTCGCCACCCTCTGACCCGTCAGGAACCGTGAGAATACTGGAACGATACGTCCTCCGCGAGCACGTCTTCCCCTTTTTCCTGGGGTTCAGCGTCGTTATCTTCTTGCTGACGCTGGATTTCCTGTTCGACCTGGTGGATCTGGCGGTCGGCAAGGGCATCGGCGTCGAGATCGTGCTGGAGATGTTCGTCCTCTCCTTAGGCTACATGGTGGCCCTGGCCTTCCCCTGCGCCGTCCTCATCGCCTGCATGGCCACTTTCGGCCGGCTCTCCCAGGACAACGAGGT
>DATGVG010000147.1:0-11486 GCA_035300625.1 Candidatus Limnocylindrales bacterium | reverse complement strand
CAGGAAGTGCTCGGCCAGGAGCGGGATGTCCTCGGGCCGCTCGCGCAGCCTCGGCACGCGAAGGGACACGACGTTCAGCCGGTAATAGAGATCTTCGCGGAACCGCCCCGACCGCACAAGGTCTTCCAGGTCCTGGTGCGTCGCGGTCACCATCCGGACATCCACGGCGATCGTTTCGTTCCCGCCGACCGGCTTCAGCTCGTGCTCCTGAAGGACGCGGAGGAGCTTCGCCTGCATCGGCAGGGACATGTCCCCGACCTCGTCCAGGAAGATCGTCCCGCGGTTCGCCTCGACGAAGAGGCCGGGACGCCTCTCGATGGCGCCCGTGAACGCCCCTTTCACGTGACCGAACAGCTCGGATTCGAGCAGCGTCTCGGATAGGCTCGTCACGTTGACCGGGACGAACGGCTGCCCGGAGCGCGGACTTCCCTGATGGATGGTCCGCGCGATCAGCTCCTTCCCCGTTCCGCTCTCTCCCTGGATCAAGATGCTCGATTTCGTGGCGGCGACGCGCGAGACCAGCTTGAACAGCTCCACCATGGCCGGATTTCGGCCGATGATCGGCCGGGTTTCTCCGGTCTCCGGCGTCGAGGCCCCTCCCGCGGCGGCGGCCTGGTTCTGGAGGCGGCGCCGCTCCATCGCGCGCTCCACGGTCAGCCGAACTTCGTGGAGGGTGAAGGGCTTTCTGACGTAGTCCGATGCCCCCTCGTTCAAGGCGCGGATCGTCGTCTCGTAGGTGCCGAACGCGGTGACCATGATGACCGCGGTGGCGGGAGTGGCGCGCTTCAGGCGGCGGAGAAGCTCGATGCCGTCCACGTCGGGGAGCTGTACGTCACAGAGGACGATGTCGAAGGGGCGGGCGGGCGCCAGGGCAAGCGCTTCTTCTCCCCGCGCGGCCAGGGTGACGTCGTAGCCTTCCTGCTGGAAGATGTCGCGGAGCAGACCGGAGGTGCCCGGATCGTCGTCCACGACCAGCATGGTCGGTCGATGCCGCGCGCACATGGGCTGCTACCGCGCCACTGTCGGAATGCGACACGCCATGCGCGCATTGTAGCCGAGAGGGGCGGGTTCCACTAGGATCACCGCGCCGGCAGCTCCGCCCGGCCCACGTGGAGGGATTCCATGGCACCACCCGATTCCGAATCGGACGTCGTCGAACGGCTCTCGGCCGAGGATCTGCGGGAAGCATGGATCCTGCTGGTCCCCGAGGACCGGATCGAGAGCTTCCGCGCGCTCGATCGCCCCGACGCCGAGGATCTATTCTTAGGGTTGAGCGCGCGGGATCAGTCCGAGCTGCTCTTCTCGCTCCCTCCCGCCGAGCGCCGCTCCTGGCTTCGCCTCCTCCCCATGGACGATGCGGCCGACCTGATCCAGGAGGCGGGGCACGAGCACAGGGATGGGCTCCTCCAGCTCCTGGACGATCCCACGCAGAAGGAAGTGCACGCGCTCCTCGCCTACGCCGAGGACGACGCGGGCGGGCTGATGAACCCGCGCTACGCGCGCGTGCGGCCCGAGATGAGCGCCGATGAAGCGCTGACCTACCTGCGCCGGCAGGCCTCGGAACAGACGGTGTCCCTCCCCTACGCCTACGTGCTCGACCAGGACCAGCACCTGGAGGGCGTTGTCTCCTATCGCGAGCTCTTCCTGGCGCGGCCCGAGCAGCGCGTGCAGGACGTCATGCGCACCGATCTCACCACCGCGCCCGAGTGGATGGACCAGGAGGAGCTGAGCAGGCTCTTCGCCACGAACCGGTTGATCGCGATCCCGATCGTCGACTCGCAGGGACGGATGAAGGGGATCGTCACCCTGGACGACATCGTGGACGTGGTGCGCGAGGAGGCCACGGAGGACATCCAGAAGATCGGCGGTACGGCCGCGTTCGACCAGCCGTACCTCCGGCTGAGCATCAAGGAGCTGATCCAGAAGCGGGCGGGATGGCTGGCCGTCCTGTTCCTGGGCGAGAGCCTGACCGCGACCGCGATGGGCTACTTCCAGGAGGAGATCGCGCGCGCCGTGGTGCTCGCGCTGTTCGTCCCGCTCGTCATCTCGAGCGGCGGGAACTCGGGCAGCCAGGCAACGACGATCGTCATCCGGGCGATGGCTCTGGGCGAGGTGAAGCTCAAAGACTGGTGGCGCGTCATGCGGCGGGAGCTGATCTCGGGCCTCGGCCTCGGCGGGATCCTGGCCCTGATCGGCCTGGCGCGGATCCTAATCTGGCAAGCGCTGTTCCACACGTACGGCCAGCACCATCTCCTGATCGCGTTCACCGTGGCCATCAGCCTGGTGGGCGTCGTCGTCTGGGGAACGGTGGTGGGCTCGATGCTCCCGTTCTTGCTCCGCAGATTCGGCCTCGACCCCGCGACGGCATCGGCGCCGTTCGTCGCCACGCTGGTCGACGTGACGGGGCTGATCATCTACTTTTCGGCGGCGCGGATGATCTTGGGGGGCGTGCTGCTGTAGGCTTTATCGGGGTGGGGAGTGGGAAAAGTCAATCCGTCGGGCTCTGTGAAACGTCGCTTCGCTCCAATCGCCCGACGGATTGATTTTCCCACTCCCCACTACGTATGGGCTCTACGCCACACCATCCTCTTTCGTTGTGTTGATTGGATCAGCGCCAACCCCACTAGCAGCTATCAACCCGATGTAACGCCATAAGTGGGGTGGATGGAAACCCAGTGGTACGTAGAGGGAGCGGGAAAATCAATCCGTGGGGCGAATGGTCGTCGTAGTCGGAGTCCCACGGATTGATTTTCCCGCTTCTCTTTCCGCGTAGCGCTCGGCTGCCAGGCGCAACGCCAATCGAACGGGACTGTCCCTACGGCACGTACACCGTCTCCCCAGCCTGCTCCTCGGCGTGGAAGGACGAGCGCACGAGCGGGCCGGACGCGACCTGCCTTATCCCTAACGCGAGACCGTACTCGCGGTAGTGGCGGAACTCGTCGGGGTGCACGTACCGCTCCAGCGGCAGGTGCGAGCCGGAGGGCGGGAGGTACTGGCCCACGGTGACCATCGAGACGCCGTGTGCGTGCAGATCGCGGAGCAGCTCGTCCACTTCCTCCGCCGTCTCCCCCACGCCGACCATGATGCCGGACTTGGCGGGGATGTCGGGCGTCCAGGTGGCCACGTTCTGCAATAGCCGGAGCGAGCGCTCGTAGCGGCCGGCGGGGCGGACCCTCTTGTAGAGGCGCTTCACGGTTTCCATGTTGTGGTTCAGCACGTCCGGCTTCGCGTCGAGGACGGTCCGGAGCGCGTCGTCGTCGCCCAGGAAATCGGGAATCAGCACTTCGACCCTCGCGCCGGGGATCGCCTCGTGGATGGCGCGGATCGTCTCCGCGAAGTGCCCGGCGCCCCCATCCGGCAGCTCGTCCCTGTTCACCGAGGTCACGACGATGTAGTGGAGCCCCAGACGCCTGGCTGCGTCGGCGACGCGAGCGGGCTCCTCGGGGTCCACGGGGAGCGGCTTGCCATTCCGGATGTCGCAGAAGGGGCACGATCGCGTGCAGACGTTGCCCAGAATCAGGAACGTCGCGGTGTGGCGCGAGAAGCAGTCGCCGATGTTGGGGCAGTTCGCGCTCTCGCAGACCGTGTGCAGATCGAGGGTGCGGAGGATCGACTTGGTCTCCTGGTAGGCGCGTCCCGTGGGAATGCGCACGCGCAGCCAGTCGGGGCGCCGCTCGGGAAGCGGCTCCGCGCTCTGCCGGTCGTAGGGACGGAGCGGCTTCCTCCGCTCGCCGGAAAGTTTCCTGCGATCGGTCGGGAGGGAGAGGGAGATCGAGACGCCGCCGCCGCCGTCCGCCTCCGTGCCCGCCTTGGCCCCCTCAGATGTGGATGGCGCGCCCTTCGGTTCCAAACATCGCCTCCATGGTCGCCTCGGCCAGTGTCGGGTGCGCGTGCACCACGTGGGCCAGCTCCTCCGCCGTCGCCTCGAAATGCCGGGCCACCACCGACTCGGCGATCTGCTCGGTCGCGAGCACGCCGATGATGTGGACGCCCAGGATCTCGCCGGTCGCAGCGTCGGCCACCGCCTTCACGAACCCGTCCCCTTCCCCAAGGATACTGGCCCTGGAGTTGGCCGTGAACGGGAACTTCCCCACGCGGGTCTGCCTTCCCGAGGCGCGGGCCTGGGCCTCGGTCAGGCCCACGCTCGCGATCTGCGGGTGGCAATACGTGCAGCTGGGGATCGCGTCGTAGTTCACGGGGTGCGGATTCTTTCCCGCGATCGCCTCCACCGCGGTGATGCCCTCGTGCGACGCCACGTGCGCGAGCGCCGGGCTCTTGGTCACGTCCCCGATCGCGTACACGTTCGGCACGCTGGTGCGCTGGAGCGCGTCCACCGCCACGTAGCCGCGCTCGGCCTTCAAGCCGATCGCCTCGAGCCCGATGCCCGTGGTCGCGGGGAGGCGCCCCGCAGCCATCAGCACGCGCTCGGTGCGGATCCGCTTGGACTCGCCGCCCACCTGGAACTCGCTCCAGGCGCCGTTCCCTTCCACGCGCACGGAGGAAAGCGTCGCCCCGACGAACACCTCCATCCCCTGCCGCGTGAAGGAGCGCAGGAGCGCCTCCGATACCTCCGCGTCTTCCAGGGGCACCAGCCGGGGCTCGCGCTCGATCAGCGTCACCTTCGACCCGAACGTGCGATACAGCGACGCGAACTCCACGCCGACCGCTCCCGCCCCGATCACCAGGAGCGACTCGGGCACCCGGTCCAGCCCCAGGATGTCGTCGCTGGAGAGAACCACCGTGTGATCGACGGGCGCCATCGGGAGCGAGCCGACGGTGGATCCGGTCGCGATGATCACCGCGCCCGCCTCCACCTCGCCCGGGGAGCCGCCCGCGACCCGGATCGTGCCGGGCGCCGTCAGCGTTCCGGTTCCCACGATCGTCGTCACGCGGTTCTTCTTCAATAATGACTCGGTCCCCATGAGGTTCTTCCGGACCACGCGCTCCTTCCGATCCTGCGCGGCTTTCAGGTCGAGCGTCGCCTCGGCGACCTTGATGCCGAACTCCCCCGCGCGCCGGCAGACCATCAGCACCTCCGCCGTCTCGAGAAGGGCCTTGGTCGGGATGCACCCCCAGTGGAGGCAGGTGCCGCCCGGCTTGGCCTTCTCGATCAGTGCCGTCGAGAGCCCGAGCTGCCCCGCGCGGATCGCGGCGACGTAGCCGCCCGGGCCGGCGCCCAGGATGGCCATGTCGTACCGGTCTCGACTCACGAACGGGGCCCTGCGGTGAGCGCGGCGTTCCGCGCCCGGATGATCGGCTCGAACAGGTCGATCGGCACGGGGAAGATGGTCGTCGAGTTGTTCTCGGTCGCGATCTCGGAGAGCGTCTGGAGGTAGCGGAGCTGGAGCGCGATCGGTTCCCGCGCGATGACCATCGCCGCCTCGTACAACTTCTGGGACGCCTGGAGCTCACCCTCGGCGTTGATGACCTTGGCCCGCCGCTCCCGCTCCGCCTCGGCTTGGCGGGCGATCGCGCGCTGCATCTCCTGCGGCAGGTCGACGTTCTTCACCTCGACGGTGCTGACCTTGATGCCCCACGGCTCGGTATGCCCATCGATGATCTTCTGCAGCTTGAGATTGATCTCGTCGCGGTTGGAGAGGAGCTGGTCCAGATCCGACTCGCCGAGACTGCTGCGAAGAGTCGTCTGCGCGATCTGGGAGGTGGCGTAGAGGTAGTTCTCCACCTCGAGCACCGCCCGGTTCGCGTCCATCACGCGGAAGTAGATCACCGCGTTCACCTTCACCGTCACGTTGTCGCGGGTGATCACGTCCTGCGGCGGCACGTCCATCGCGACCGTCCGGAGCGGGATCCGGACCATCTTGTCCACCACGGGGATGAGAAAGACGACGCCCGGCCCCTTCACCCCGATGGCCCGCCCGAGCCGGAAGACCACGGCGCGCTCGTACTCGCGCAGGATCTTGATCGCGCTCGAAAAGAGGAGAATTCCCAGGACGACGAGGGTCACGGTCGAATAGGTGAACATCGCGGCTCCTTCCTTAGGCCTGGTGCACCCGGAGCCGCATCCCGTCGACCTGGTCCACGACGATCGTGGCGCCGCGCTCGATGCGCTCCGAAGACTCTGCTTCCCAATTCTCGCCATGCACGAACACGCGTCCCGCGTGTCCCGCGGGCGTGATCTCGGTGAGCGCGGTCCCGCGTTCGCCCACCAGTCCCTCCTGCCCGGTGATGGGGCGGCGCCTCTGCGCGCGATACGCCGCGCCGAGGACAAAGACGAAGAACAGGACCGTCGCGAGCACCATGGTGCCGATGACGGACCAGGAGATGCGCGCCATGCCGGAATCCCCTCCCACCAAGAGCAGCGATCCCAGGATCAGGGACACGATTCCTCCCGCGGTCAGAATGCCATGGCTTTGCACCTTGAGATCGATGATGAAGAGAGCCATGGCGAACAACAGAAGCGCCAATCCGGTCGCGTTGATCGGAATGGTCTGGAAGGCCAGGAAGGCGAGCAAGATGCAGATGCCGCCGACGACCCCGGGGAGGATCGCGCCGGGATTCGACAACTCGAAGAGGATCCCGTAGAAGCCCAGCATGAACAGGAGGTAGGCCACGTTGGGATCGACGATCTTGGAAAGGAGCCCCTGCCGCCACGAGGGCTTCAGCGCGTGCCGCACAGCGCCCCTCGTGTGGAGGGTGCGGGTCTCGCCCCCGATCGACACCTTCCGGCCGTCGAGCTTCACCAACAGCTCGTCGTCGTCGCGCGCGATCAGGTCGATGACGTGGAGGCGGAGCGCGTCGGTCTCGGTGAGCGAGCCCCCTTCGCGCACCGCCTTCTCCGCCCAGTCCACGTTGCGCCCCCGCTGCGCCGCGAGCGACCGGATGTAGGAGATCGCGTCGTTCCGCGCCTTGTGCATCATCGTGGAATCGCCGCCCGCGCCGCCCAGGTTCACCGGCGTCGCGGCTCCGATCGAGGTGCCGGGGGACATCGCGGCGACGTGCGCCGCCATCGCGATGAAGGTCCCCGCGCTCGCGGCACGGCTCCCGGCGGGAGCCACGTAGATCACCACGGGCACCCGCGCGACCAGGATGCGCTTGATGATCTCGCGCATGCTGGTGTCCAGGCCGCCAGGCGTGTCCAGGCGAACGACGAGGGCCTCGCGCTCGTCCCGCTCGGCGGAGTCGATGGCGCGAACGATGACCTGCGCGGTGATCGGCTGGATGGCCCCGTCGATGGTGAGGATGTCGATCTGGAGCGGCGTGGTGCCGGCCGGTGCTGTGGTGGGCTTCGCCCCGGCGAGTTCCGCGCATGCGAGGACCAGGGCGAGCGCCGCGAAGGCGCCCACAACGCGGCGGGTCATCGGGCGGCTCGGCCCGGGGCGCGGGGGATCACCGGGAGCCTCCGCGCCCGCCGGCTGCCTCCGTCCGGAGCGGACGGTTTCGTTCGTCCACCATCACGACGCGCGGCGTGTGCCGCTCCAGCTCCTCGCGCTCCATCCAGGCATAGGTGAGGATGATGACCATGTCCCCCACCTGGGCGAGGCGCGCCGCCGGGCCGTTCAGGCAGACGACGCCGCTCCCGCGCGGGCCGCGGATGGCGTACGTGTCGAAGCGCTCTCCGTTGTTCACGTTGAGCACCTGCACCTGCTCGTGCGGCAGGATGTCCGCCGCGTCCATGAGATCCGCGTCCAGCGTGACCGAGCCCTCGTAGTTCAGGTTCGCCTCGGTGACGTGCGCGCGGTGTATCTTCGACTTGAAGACGCTCAAGCGCATGCGAGTGCGGCCTCCCGTACGATCGCGTAGTGCTCCTTGGGCGAGGCCGCCGGAATGGCGCAACCGGGACCCAGGATGAACCGCGTCCCGCCCGACTCCTGCACGGCCGAGCGCGCCTCCTCCTCCACGGCCTTGGCGGGGCCCTTGAGAAACGCCCCCTCGTGGCTGATCCCCGTCATCAGCGTCTTTTCGGTGGCGCCGCGCATGCCGCGGATGGAGGGATTCCCTCGGTCGCGGGCGTCCCACGAGAGGATCGCCACCGGATAGTCGGCGTGCTCGCGCAGGTACGCGCCCGGTCCGCAGACGTGGAGCGTGTTGAGCGGGCCGGCGGCCGCCTCGGCCAGCACGCGAAGATCGTAGGGGCGGCCGAACTCCTCCACCTCCTCACGCTTGATGCGCGTGTCGTTCGCCCAATCGGTGGTCGCGAGGAAGATGCCCGAGGCGCCGCGGGCCATGGTCTCGCGCGTGAAGGCGGCGAACGTGTCGGCGATGGCCCGGAGTGCAGCGTGAACGCGCTCGCCGTGGCGGCGCAGATGCTCGACGAAGAGCGCGTCGTCGTTCACGAGGTCGGCCGCGACCGAGACCGGGTTGAACACGGTCATGACCCAGTCCACGTCCCCCTGGATCTTGGCCGCGATCCGCTCCTCGGCGTCGAGATGCTCCCCGAAGGCTCCCTTCGTGACGTCGAGCGGACGGATCCGGTCCCAGTCCTCGGGCCGCCGGATCACCCCCTCCACCACCTTGGGCTTGTCGAGAGGGCCCGTTCCCGGGCGCTGGGTCCGCGCGCCCCAGTCCTCGATGTGGTAGGAGCCCCGCGGGTTCACCTTCATGAAATCCCAGTCGTAAGTGCTCTGGAATTCAAGCATTGCCTGGGCAAGCCCCTCCGCGGTGCCCTCCCGGTCGTAGAAGTGGCGCCACAGGGAGACGGGAGGCCGATCGGTCGGCTCCCCCGCCAGCGTCGCTCGCATTCGCTCACGTCGAGTCATGGCTTCCTATCCGGCTGCCTTTTTGACAGTTGCGGTCGTTGTAGGGCTGGGCGTAGCCTCGGATGGTACACGGATCATCCCCCACCGACAAGACCCGCGCCCGCTCGCTCCCCACGGGCCACTGGAGGCAAGACATCGTGCGCCCGGCCTGTTCCCTTTGGATGCGGCGAACGCCGCTTCTTTTCGCGGCCCTCTTCGCGGCATGCCCCCTGTCGGTCGCACGGGCGGATGACTACCCGCCTCGACCCGTTCACGCCGCGCTGACGGGAGGGGTGAGGACGTTCGAGAAGCGCCTCGACCTGAATACGGACATCGCGGTGGGCCTGCGCGTCGGGATGGGGCTTTCGCGTCGCACCAGCTTCCTGATCGACGCCGTCCACACGACACCCGTTCGGAAAACCACGGGACGGCTGGCGCACATCACCGGATTGCGCGCGCTGGTTCAGTACCGGCTTCTGACGAGCGATGTGCGGCCATACCTGCTTGCCGGTGTCGGCGGCATCCTCTTCGACTTCGACGACACGTACGACACCGCGACCGGCGCACTGACCGGTGGAGGCGGGATCGAGTTTCGGGTGGCCCGCCAGGTCCAGGTATTCGGCGAAGCGTCCGCCGATTTCTACCGCGATCGGTCCGTGATCTATAGCGCGCTCGGGGCGGTGGTGTCGTCCGGCGAGCGCAGAACCGATACGGCGGGCACGTTCCTGGCCGGGATCACGGTGAGCTTCTGATGATCGCTTCGATCCGCGCGCGGCGGCGCCTGGGGGTGGCTCTCCTGGCTCCGCTCGCGCTCGTTCTCTCCTGCGCTGAGATGCCGACCGCGCCGACGCAGTTGGTCCATCTGAATGGAACCGTCCGGGACAATGAAGGCCAGGCGATGGGATTCATCGCAGTCGATTTCTGGGCCCCGGGCGTCACGTCGCTCAAAGACGCCCCTCCGGGGGAACCGGAGTACTACCGCGCGATCACCCGTTCCGACGGAGCCTTCGACGTGTGGCTGCCCGCGCGGTCCTACGACATCGAGATCATCCCGTGGGACGGATCGGGCTACGCGCGCGCCTTCATCCGTTCCGTGTCGGTAAAGGCGGGAGCCCCGAGGCTGGATTATCGCTACGCGTGGCCTCGGGTGACCATTCGCATGGTCCATCCGGACAGTTCGGTCATACCAAACTCGCGAGCGAGTTTCTGGCTAGTTGACCCTTTGGTTAGCTTCGCATCGACCCCTGCCCGGCTCGAAAGCGATGTGCTGAAAGCGGTCGTCTCCCCCGGCCTATACCTCGTCGATTTCTACCCGGGCGGACCTGAGTCCGGATACCTCGCCGAAGAGCAGTCCCTTCGGGTGTCCGCGGACACGACGATCACCGTCACTGCGGGAGGGTATTCGGTGAGTGTCCGGGTATTGGGACAGAATGGGATCCCGCTACCGGGGGCAAGGGTGTTCACCAGGAGAGGGTACGGGCACGCGGACGTGCGCACGGATACCGACGGGATCGCGGTCTTTCATCTGCCTTCGGGTGTCTATTCGTTTTCGGTGGTCCCCTCGGAAACCTACATTGCTTCTCGCGGGTTCCCGAACCGCTCGGTCATGGGCGATGGGACGTTCGATCTGGATGTCTCGGGCGTGGTGTGGTCCGGCACGGTGCGCCGCTCCGGCGATGGCGCTCCCCTCCAGGGCATCCGGGTAACTTCCCACGGAGGGAACGGTACGCTCGCATACATCGATTCGGACGCCGCAGGGGCCTTCCACCTGATTGTTCAGAAGGACGTAGTACATGACATAAACCTGTTCGATACTCGGTCTGGTGAAGTAGTCGGCACGGTGGTCAACGTATCCGCGGGCAGCGACTCCACGTTCGACCTCTTCGCCAATGTCCCGATCCCCTGATGAGACGGATCACACTTCTACTCGTCCTCCTTGTCACCGGCACACTCGCGTCACCGCCCCCCGCGTCGGCAACGGAGTGGCGCCCTGTTATCTCCGCGGTTGGTTCCTGGCGCTTTTTCAGCGACGCGATCGATCTTCGGAACGAGTGGGCGTACGGAGCCCGATTCGGCCTCGAGAGCTCGTCCCGATTTTCACTCTTCATCGACTACGTCGAGTGCAAGACCTGGCGCCATGTCAGCTTTCGGTCCGCGGAAGTGATGGGGCTTCGCGCCCTGGCCCGCGTCGATCTGCTCCGCGGCAAGGTGCGTCCTTATGCAATCGGCGGACTTGGAGGGCTCCTGTTCCAGTTCCGTGATACCCCAAACGCGGGAGTTGGAACGATGACATTCGCCGTGGGCGCCGAAGGAAGATTCGCGGAACGATGGAGAGTCTTCGGCGAGGCGGGTCTCGATCACTTCTATTATGAGTCAGTCGTATATTCTCCGACCGGAACTCCCTACTCGACCGGCCAGCGCGGGGCCGACGTGATCGAGACTGCCTCCATTGGGATCGGTTGGGCCTTCTAGTCGTGACCCAGGGACAGGCGCTTCACAAGCGGCCCACACGCCTATGCGGACCCGCGCTCGTTTCGGTCCTGGTTCTGTTGGCGGCTTCGTGCTCGAACCAGATGCCAGAGAAACCCCTCCCGATGCTCCACGTGTTGGGGTCGATTCGGAATCGAGATGGCGCGGGGCTGAGCGGAGTGAGAGTCGCCGTGTTCGGCAGCGGATTCGGCACGGAGAGTGCCTACGTGACGACCGATACCACCGGGGTATTCGAGCTGGATCTTACCGAAGGGAAGTACAGCGTTTACATCAACCCGCCTCGAGATCTCGGGTTGGGAG
>DATGVG010000146.1:0-6115 GCA_035300625.1 Candidatus Limnocylindrales bacterium | reverse complement strand
CACGACCATCTCGACGCCCGCGTGGATCGACTGCGCCGAGCCGGCCAGCTCGGACACCGCTCCGCGCGCGAGCGCCTCGCGCGCGACCGCGGCGTCGGCGTCGTAGCCGGAGACGTGGATGGAGGGGTCGGCGGCCCGGAGTGCCAAGCCCAGCGATCCGCCCATCAGGCCGAGCCCGATGATGTGGATCCGCCGCGGGAGCGCCGGTGCCGGAGATTCCGGGCGAGCGGTCACGTAATCCGGGCGAGCGCCTCGATCAACCGTTCGTTCTCGAGCCGGGTGCCGATGCTGATGCGCGCGTACTCGGCCGGCAGCCCGAAGGAGGTCATGGGGCGGATGATCACGCCCTGGCGCTCCAGGGTTCGGGCCGCCTCGACCGCCGATCCCGGAAAGCGGGCGAGCACGAAATTCGCCCACGTCGGCGTGACGTGGATCCCGAGATCCGGAAGCGCGCGCTCCAGCCGGGCCACCCCGTCCCCGTTGGACTCGCGGCTGCGCCGCACCTGCTCCGCGTCCCCCAGGCTGGCCCGGGCCGCGGCCTGGCCCACGGTGGTCGCGTTGAACGGAAGGCGCACGCTGTGGACCAGCGCGGCCAGATCCTCGGGGAAAAAACCGTATCCCACGCGAAGCCCCGCCAGGGCGTAGATCTTCGAGAACGTGCGCAGCACCGCGACCCGCTTCCCGCGGCGCAGGAAGTCGAGGCCGTTCGGATACTCGGGGTCGGTGACGTATTCGAAGTACGCCTCGTCGATGATCGTGAGGACGTGTTCGGGGACGCGGCGGAAGTAGTCCTCCATCGCGCGCCGGCGCACGATGGTGCCCGTGGGATTGTCCGGATTGGAGAAGTAGACGAGCTTGGTGCGCTGGGTGATGGCGGCGAGCATCGCCTCGGGATCATGGAACAGGTCGCGTCCGGGGACCCGCACCAGGCTCCCGCCCGCGACCTTCACCGCGATCGCGAACATGACGAACGACGGGTGCGACATGATCGCTTCGTCGCCCCGGTCCAGGTGGATGCGGCAGAGCACGTCGATGAGGTCGTTCGAGCCCGAGCCGACCGCGATCCACTCCGACGGAACGCCCCAGTGCGCGCTCAACGATTCCCGCAGGTAGTACGAGGACCCGTCGGGGTAGCGGTTCACCCCGTGCGCCGCGGCGGCGATGGCCGCCACCGCGAGCGGACTGGGGCCCAGCGGGTTCTCGTTCGACGCGAGCTTGATCGCGCCGGAAAGGCCCAGCTCGCGCTCCAGCTCTTCGATTGGCTTCCCGGGGACGTACGGGGTGAGGCTTCGAATCTCGGGGCGGACTGGGTCCATCGCTCGCAGCGTCATGGCTCCGCTCTCCTGGGGGAGTGATCCGCTCCGCAGTCTACCATCCCGTTTCCGCCTGAGGGAAGCTTCCCAGCACGCGGAGCAGGCGCGCCGCGCCGCGGATCTCCTCGAGCGCCGCCGCGAGCGGCGGCGCGTCCTTGTGCCCCGCGACCTCGAGCAGGAACAGGTGCTCGCCGGGCCGCCAGCGATGCGTCCGCGACTCGATCCAGAGAAGGTTCACGCCCCTCGCCGCGAGGCGCTCCAGCACGCCGGAGAGCGCGCCGGGCGTGTTCTCCAACGCGAGGAGAAGCGCCGTCTTGTCGCGTCCGGTGGCCTTGGCGCCGCCGCGCCCCAGCACCAGGAAGCGCCGCGTCCGGCGCGGCGCGTCCTCGGCTTCCCCCTCGATCCGGGCCAGACCCAACAGGTCGGCCACGATCGCGGGGGCGAGGCAAAGCGCGTCCGGGTCCGCGGCCGCGCGGCGCCCCGCCTCCAGGCTCCCCGCGACCGTCTCGGTCACGGCCCCGGAGGGAAGCGACGCGCGCCACCGCTGGCACAGCGCGAGCGCAGCCGGGTGCGCGTAGAGCCGCTTCGCCGCGCGCGCCGTGCCCAGCGCCTCGTAGCCGCCGCGGTCGACGAACTCGGCGGTGATCGCCGCTTCGGACGTCGCGAGGAGGTCGTAGGCGTCGAACGGAGGATCCTCCGCGTCCCCTTCCAGCGCGAACACCCCGTGCTCGGCGCGCTCGGAGCCCACCGCTTCCATCAGATGCTGGGGGGACGGCGTCGCGGCGTAGTGCGAGGAGGCGCCGAAGCGGCGGACCGCGGCCTGGTGCGCGAAGGAGCCCTCCGCGCCCAGGTAGGCCACCCGGAACGCGCCCTGCACGGCGCGCGAGGCCGAGACGATCTCGCGGAAGATGGCCCGCACGCCCGAGAGCGGGAAGCGCCCCGTGGCCTCGCGCTCGATCCGCTCGAGCAGATCGCGCTCGCGCGCGGGGTCCAGGGCGCCCTCCCCCGACGCCTCCTTCAGCGCTCCGATCCGGCCGGCCAGGTTCGCGCGCTCCTCGAGGAGGCGGAGGATCTCGCGATCCAGCCGGTCGATGGACGCGCGCAGCGAATCCCGATCATCCACGGCTTTTCCCCCGTGCGGCCCGGCGGAGCGCTTCGACTTCGCCGGGAGCGAGCGGGCGGAGCGTGCCGCGCCGCTGGGTGCCCAGCCGGATGGGCCCGAACTGCGTCCGCACCAGGCGCTCGACCGTCAGTCCGGCGTTCCTGGCGAGCACGCGCACCTCGCGCTTTCTCCCCTCGGCCAGCTCGACCAGGAGAATCCCGCGGCCTTTGTCCGCGCCTTCCAGCACCACGTTCAGGGGCCGCACCGCGACCCCCTCGACGGTGGCGCCCTGCGTGAGAAGACGGAGGGCCGCGGGCTCGGGGATGGGACGGACCCACACGCGGTAGACGCGGCGGAGCGCGCTGCGCGGATGCAGAAGCGCCTCGGCGAGCGCGCCGTCCGAGGTGAGGAGGAGCAGTCCCTCGGACTCGTAGTCCAGCCGGCCGACTGGCATCAGTCCACGGGCCGCCGGACCGAGCAGATCGAAAATCGTCGGCTTTCCTCCCTGCGAGCGGCGGCTGACCAGAGCCGCCGGCGGCTTGTGGTAGGCGGCGTAGCGCTCGCTTGCCGGGAGGTGGAGGGACCTTCCGTCCAGGGTGACGAGGTCGGTGCCCGGCGTAACCGGAGCGCCCATTCCCTCGGGAGCGCGGCCGTTCACGCGCACGCGGCCCTGCTGGATCCATTGGTCCGCCTCGCGCCGCGAGCCCTGTCCCGCGCGGGCGAGAAAGAGATTAAGGCGCACCCTCGCCGGATCCGCCCGGGACCGCTTCGGCCGGGACCGGCTCGTCGCCCTCCGCCGGCTCCATCTCCAGACGCTCGCGCTCCTCCAGCACCGCTCCCAGCTCCTTCAACTCCGGGAGATCGGCGAGGTCGTTGATCCCCATGTACGAGAGGAAATCGGAGGAGGTAGCGTAGACCAGCGGACGACCCACACCCTTCGAGCGGCCCTTGATGACGACCAGGCCGCGCTCGAGGAGCGTGTGAAGGGAGCCGCTCGAGTCGACGCCGCGGATGCCGTCGATCTCCACCTTGGTCACGGGCTGCTTGTAGGCCACGATCGCGAGCGTCTCGAGCCCGGCGCGCGAGAGGCGCACCTTGCGGCGGGAGCGGAGCATCCGGTCGATCCAGGGCGCGGCCTCCTTGCGGGAGAGGAGCTGCCACCCGCCGGCGATCTCGGCGAGCGCGACTCCGCGTCCTCCCTCATCGAGGGCACGCGCCATCGCTTGGAGCTCGGACAACACGGCCGCCTCGTCGGGACCGTCGAGCACTTCGACCAGGGTGGAGAGCCCGACCGGAGCGTCGCTCGCGAACAGGAGGGCCTCGAGGATCTGCTGGGTGCTGGGCGTGGCGGGCATGGTCACTCCTCCTCGGCGTGGATGGCCTGGGGCGCTTGGTCTTCCTCGCCGCCCTCCGAAAGCTCGCCGTTCTCGGGGTTCTCGGGCGGCGCGTCGCCGCGCCACTCGACCCAGATAGGACCGAACAGATCCTCCTGCGCGACCTGGATGGTCCCGGACTTCAGCATTTCCAGGAGGCCCAGGAACGCGGTGATCTTCTCCAGGCGGCTCACGAAGAGATCCAGCATCTCCTCAAACAGCGCGCGCGGGCGCTCTTTCAAGTGCGTCTCGAGAAGGCCGATCGCCTCTTCCAGGCGGATCGGCTCGGCGGTGATTGTGTGGACCGGGACCGGGGCCTGCCGCGACAGGACGTTCTTCAGCGCGTCGAGAAGGCGGAAGAGGCTGACCGGCAGGAGCTCGCTCGCGTCCGGATCCTCCAGCTGCGCCGGCGCGCCGCGGTCGAAGTGGAGCCGGCGCTCGCCCTCCATGCGCTCCAGCTCGCGTGATGCTTCCTTGAAGCGGCGATACTCGAGGAGCTGGCGCACCAGGCCCTCGCGCGGATCCTCTTCCTCCTCCTCGGCGGTGATCGGCGGCGGAAGGAGCATGCGCGACTTGATCCGCATGAGCGTCGCGGCCATGACCAGGAATTCCCCGGCCACCTCCAGGTCCAGCTCGTGCATCAGGTCGAGCGTCTCGAGATATTGGCGCGTGATCTTCGCGATCGGGATGTCGGTGATCTCGATCTCGTCCTGCTGGATCAGGTGGAGCAGGAGATCCAGCGGTCCCTCGAATGCGGGGAGCTGCACCCGCATCGGGAGATGCTCGTCCGAAACCTTCTCGTCGGTCATCCGATCCTCATCGCTTCGCGCACCTCGCGCATGGTTTCCTGGGCGATGGCCCGCGCCCGCTCTTCGCCGTGAGCGAGGGCCTCGATGACCCGCTTCGGATGGGCCTCCAGCTCCTTCCGCCGCTCCCGGATCGGGGCGAGGCGCTCCGCCAGGATGGCCGACAGGTTCCGCTTGTCCGCCACGCAGCCTAAGGCCCCCGACCGGCAGTCGGCGTTGATGGTCGCGGCGTTCGCTGCGTTGAAGGCGCGATGATACGCGAACACGACGCATCCGTCCGGATTTCCCGGATCCCCCAGCCGGATTTTCTTCGGGTCGGTGTACGCCGTCTTCATCTTGGCCGCGATCTCCTCCGGAGAGTCGGAGAGGAGGATCGTGTTGCCGAGCGACTTGCTCATCCGCCTTCCGTCCACGCCTGGCAGGCGCGGAAACGAAGTCAGCTTCGGCTCGGGCACCGGGAAGACCTCCCCGTAGAGCGAGTTGAACTTGCGGGCGATCTCCCGAGTCACCTCGACGTGCGGCACCTGGTCTTCGCCCACCGGGACGAGATTCGCCTTATAGAGGAGGATGTCGGCCGCCTGGAGCACCGGGTAGCCCAGGTGGCCGAACGAGATGTGATCCTCCAGCGCCAGGTCGCGCGCCTGCTCCTTCACCGTCGGATTTCGCTCGAGGCGGCTGGTGGTCACCAGCATCGAGAAGAGCAGGTAGAGCTCGGCGTGCTCCTTGACGCGCGACTGGACGAAGACCGGGCTCTTCTCGGGGTCGATCCCCGCCGCGAGCCAGTCCGTGACCATCTCCAGCGTGTTCGGCCGGATCAGGTCCGTGTGCTCGTAGTCCGTCGTGAGCGCGTGCCAGTCGGCCACCATGTGAAAGTTTTCGGACGAGTCCTGAAGCTGAACCCAGTTCTGGAGCGCGCCGAGGTAATTGCCGAGGTGCAGGCGGCCGGTCGGCCGCATCCCGCTCAGGATCCGGGGGCGCTTCGGCGGCCGGCTCATCGCGACCTCATCCGAGGAGTCCCCCGGTGAAGAGGGCGCTGAGCGTGGCCACGATGGGCGAGATCAGCGTGCCGAACACCGACACCCGCGAGATGCTTCCGATCAGCACCAGACCCAGGAGGAGCATCGGGCCGATCGGCTCGAGGGCCCGATAGCGCTCCGCCGCGCCGGCGGGGAGCAGGCCGGTCAGGATGCGGGACCCGTCCAGGGGGAAGATGGGGATCATGTTGAACACCGCCAGGTTGAGATTCAGGAACACGCTGCCGGCGACCATCTGGATCAGCGCGACCCCCGCCGGGCTCCCCGACAGATACGGGTTCGGGGCCACGACGCGCAAGAGCGTTCCGAAGATCGCCGCTAGGATTACATTCGAGACGGGGCCCGCGAGCGCGATCCACATCATGTCGCGGCGCGGGTGGGCCAGGTACCGGGTGTCCACCGGCACCGGCTTCGCCCAGCCGAAGTGCGGCGGCAGGAACAGGAGGATGGTTCCGATCGGGTCGAGATGGGCGATGGGGTTCAGGGT
>DATGVG010000145.1:0-17079 GCA_035300625.1 Candidatus Limnocylindrales bacterium | reverse complement strand
TCTTTCGCGACCTGGGAACCGGCGCGGGGACGAACGCGGCAGCGGCGGGGAGGCGCGTGAACCGGGATCTCCTCCCGCCGACGGCCGTGGGCGCGGTGGACGATTCGCTGACGGTGGGGTCGGTCCACCGCTACCGCCTCGAAGCGTTCCTGGTGGACGGAAGCTCGGTCAAGGTGGCGGAAGGCTCGCTGGTCGTTCCGTCGGCCCCGCGCGTCGGACGCGTCTATCCGAACCCGTTCCGTCCCAAGGCCGGGGCGCGTGCGGCCGTTCCGTACCGGCTCCCCGCTGGAGCCGGCGCCCCCGTGCTCACGCTTCGCATCTATGATGTAGCGGGCCGCATGCTTCGCCAGGTGCGGACGCCCGCGCAGACCACCGATGGATTCGGCGTGGTCGCATGGGACGGCAGGGACTCCCGCGGCGGCGCCGCGCCCTCCGGCACCTATTACCTCCGGCTGACCGGTCCGGGATTGGATGGCTCACGTGTGGTCACGCTTCTTCGCTGAACGCGCCCGCGCGGTCGCGGGCATCCTTCTTCTGGCCGCGGCCGCGGCCGCGCTGGTTCCGGGCGCTTCCGCCCAGTACCCGAACCCGGCCCCGCCGACCCAGCCCGAGACGCCCGTGCCCGGCACCAGCCAGGAACGCCCCCGGTTTTCGGTGGACGCGACCGTGGAGCCCGGGCCCGGCGTGCCGCTGGTACGCCTGGATTACCGTATGGCGCGCTCCGAGCTTCTCTTCGAGCGACGCTCCTCCGGTTATCACGCGGCCTACGAGGTGCGGGTGGTCTTCACCCGCGACAAGGGGGACCGGCAGGTCGCCGGAGACGTATTCGTGCGCGAGGTGAACGTCAAGACCTATGCGGAAACGCGGCCCATCGGGGGCGACATCATCGACCACGTCGAGCTCCCGGTCCCGCCGAACAAGTACCATGTGGCGGTGGTCGTGCGGGACCTCATGGCCGAACGGCCCTCGGGGACACGGATCGAAGTCGAGGTCCCGGCCCAGGCCGCGGGCCCGATCTGGTTCTCGGATCTTTCCTTCGGCACGGTGAAGCGAACGGTCGATCCGGCCGATCCGCGCGCTTCACTCGAGATGAACCCCTCCCGCCGGTACAGCGATGACATCGCGACCCTGGCGGTCTACGGCGAGGTGGTCGACTCCAGGCCGGTCACCGTCCAGGACTCGTACCGGATCCAGTACCGGATCCAGAACGATCTCCAAGAGGGCGTCTTCCAGGGGGACACGACGCTGGCGCGCCGCGAGGGAAGGACCCCGTTCCTCATCCGCCCGAGCGTTCCGTCGCTGGCCCCGGGAACCTATCGGTTCGCCGTCGAGCTCAAGTCTCCCCAGCTTCCGGCGCCCCGCGGGAAGCGAAGCATGGCGATCCGCCGGGACAAGCCGTTCGAGGTGCTGCAGTCCGTCGCCTCGATCGCCGCCGATCCCCGGAGCACCTTCGACGTTCTCCGCACCATCGCCGACCCGGACGAGCAGGACGAGATGAGCAAGGTCAAGACCGAGGAGGACCGCCGCGCTTTCTGGGAGCGGTTCTGGAAACGCCGGGACCCCTCGCCGGACACCCCCGAGAACGAGGCGATGGTGGAGTTCTACCGCCGGGTCCAGTACGCGAACCAGCACTTCAGCGTAGGAACCCCGGGGTGGAAGACGGACATGGGGCATATCTACATCAAATACGGAGAGCCGGACGAAGTCGTCCGGAGCCCGTTCAACTTCGACCGTCCGCCCGAGGAAGTCTGGTACTACTACCGGGACCGCCGCACCTTCACCTTCGTCGACAAGGACGGGTTCGGCCGTTACAACCTGGATCTGACGCGGTCGCAGTGATCCCGTGAGCGACGGCGATCCCCGCGCCCGCTGGGCGGATTATCTGGCCGCGCAGAAGCTTCGCGCGACGCTGCCGCGCCGCCAGATCTTGGACTCCGTCACCCTCTCCACGGGCCATTTCGACGCCGAGACGCTGAGGCTGCGGCTGAAAGGCCAGGGGCGAAGGCTTTCGCGCGCGACGATTTACCGCACGCTGGCGCTCCTCCAGAACTCAGGAATTCTTCGTAGAGTGCAACTCGTGGACGATGCGCTCCATTATGAGCTGGCCCGCCCGAGCGATCCCCATCATCACCTCGTCTGCCGCAGATGCGGGTCCGTGCAGGAAGTCCTGGACCCGGAAGTCAGCCGCAGCCTTGCGAATCTGGTGTCTCGCGCCAACTTCGAGCCGGAGGAAATCTCCACCCGCATCCGGGGGCTGTGTGGGCGCTGCCGGGCCGCGGGTCGCCCCGCAGCCCGTCGACCAGGCCCCAAGTAGCTGCAGCTAAATAATATACCCGAATAAATCGAAATATTCGTTTGACAGGCTCCGGCGGCGACCCTACTGTGCCGCCGTTCCGTAATAGCCTCTCAGGACGTGTGCTCGTGGGTGTCATTCCGTCGCCCGCCCGGGCGGCGTACCGGTGTGGATCGGGTAATCGAAAGGGGGTGGGGAGCGAGAGGCCAACGCGCAGCATCTGCTCTGATGGAACTTCCCGAACCCACTCCTAACAAGATGCCAATGGTTCGGGCTGGGGACCCTGGATGGTCTAGGGTTCAATACCAAGGAGGCTACTCGAGATGTCTCAGCGCAAGCTGATCGTTTCTCTCTGCGTCGCGGTGCTCCTCGCGATTACCGCTGGCGTCAGCCAGGGCTCCGTGTCGCGAATGGAAGGCATGGGTCTCAACGTTCCGACGCTGAGCCAGTTCACCGACGACTACGCCAACATCTACTGGTACCCGACATCCGTCGTGCGGCAGAACAATCTCGTTCTGGCTGAGATCGGCAACAATCCGACCGGCGACGTGAACCCGGTCGAGACGTTGGATCAGAGCTACACCGTCATCCGGAACTTCCCGAAGATCGGCGCGATCGCGTTCAAGATGGCTCAGAGCCAAAACAATGTCTTCACGGCCTCCGGCAACTTGAACAACGACCAGCTCGACCTGATCTGGGGCAAGGCGCTCTCGGCCCTCGATTTCGCGGTCCGGGTCGACGCCACCAATTCGTATTTCACGAGAGACACCAACGCGCCCTCGTCCTTCGAGGCGCGCGGGTTCAGCGCCTTTGATCCGGGGCCGGTGATCCCGGGCTTCGTGGCGATTGATCAGAATGCGATCGTCGGCAACCCGATCGAGATCAATACCTGGGGCGTGACGCCGTCGGTCGCGCTCCACTTCGGACAGGATGACCGGCTCGAGGTGGCGGGCACCTATCGCCGGTTCACGTTCAATCGCGACGCGACTCCCGGGACCGTGTCGTGGAAGGACGGCGGCAATCCGTCCTACGGTATTCTGGCTCGCGCCATCCTCCACCGCGGCGGCACGCACACGTGGTTCCCGGCCGGGTGGTACGTCAACGACGATCTCTCGTGGGAAATGCGCGGCGTGCTCGCGAATACGATCACGGCCGACGAGACCTACAAGAGCTACGGCGTCGGCATCTCGGACAACATGCGCGTGAACGACAACAACCTGCTTCTCTGGGGCGCGACCTTCGGACAGAACAAGCACTCGTACGAGCGGACCGACGCCAACACGGGCGGTCCGGCCGGCAGCAGGCATACGTTCACGGACAAGACGACGGCGGAGCCGCTGGTCTTCGCGGCGGTGGAAACCGACGCGACCAAGTGGCTCAAGCTCCGCATCGGCGCGAGCCGCGGTCACATGGTCAGTAGGACCGAGTCGGCGGATTTCGCCGCGGTTCCGAACACGTCCACCACGAAGACGCGTACCTCGGACTTCAACCTGGGCATCGGCACCGGCATCCGCTGGAACAATCTGGACATCGACATGACGTTGAACCAGCAATTCCCGCTCTCCGGCGGTTGGGTATTGTCGGGGAACCAGCAGACGCCGTTCAACCGAGTGTCGGCGACGTATCACTTCTAGGAGATCCGGGCGGGGCACAACCCCTCCCAGCTCGAGCCCCCGGCTTCGGCCGGGGGCTCTTTTTTTGCGAATCCTGTTGACAAGCGTCGCCCCACATTTCTAGTGTGGGAATCGTGCAAGGTGTTGCGGCCCAAGCCGACTCCGGGGTCGCGTGAAGAACAAACTCCAAGGCGGAGGGAGGGGCGCCTAGAAAAGTAGCCGGTTAGAGTGGACGAATGCCGATGAGGGGCCCAGAGATGGGCGAGGGAATTCACGGCATCATCGACAGATGCCGTACGTGGGCTTCGATCATCAGGGAGACGAGACCCCGTTTGGCGTTTCCACGAAAGAGGTTCATAGGAGGGCGAGTCATGGTTCGACCTCGGACGCTACTGAAGCTGGGCGTCGCCACGCTGATCGTGGTGGGCGCCTATTTTGTTGCCCCGGAAGCGGAGGCGGGCACCACCGGCCAGATCTCGGGAACGGTGCGCGACTCCAAGTCGGGTGAGCCGATCGGGCTCGCCAGCGTCTCCATCCCCGAATTGAAGCGGGGGGCGGTGACCGACGCCCAGGGCAACTACTTCATCCTGAATGTTCCGCCCGGGAAGTACACGGTGCGGGCCGCGCTCCTGGGCTACGTGCCCCAGGCCCGCGAGGGAGTCGAGGTGATTCCCGACTTCACGACACGGACCGAGTGGTCGCTCGAGTCCACCGTCTTGAAAGATGTGGCCGAGGTGACCGTGAAGGCCGAGCGTCCCTTGATCCAGAAGGACGTGACGGGCACGACCAAGTTCCTCCCCGGCGAGGACATCCGGAATCAGCCGCTGCGCGGCTACAAGGACGCGGTGGCGCAGCAGTCGGGGGTGGTGAACTTCCAGGCGCGGCTGGACAGTCCGCAGCTGAACGGAAACGAGTCGGTGAACGGAAGCACGCTGATCATCCGCGGCGGCCGTCCGAACGAGGTCGCGTATTTCGTCGACGGCTTCTCGCAGCAGGACCCGCTCACCGGCTTCTCCACGACGGCGATCAACAGCGACGCCATCGACGAGATCGTGGTCATGTCCGGCGGCTTCAACGCCGAATACGGCCGGATCAACTCGGGCGTTGTGAACGTGGTGACTCGCGAAGGCTCGGACAAGTACTTCGGCTCGGTCGAAGGACTCACCGACAATCTCTCGGGAGGGTGGATCGGCTCCCCGAAACGGGATAACAACACGTACGCCCTGTCGGTGGGCGGTCCGCTGGCCCCCAGCATGAAGAAAATCAACTTCTATCTCTCGGGGGAGCGCCGCTTCAACCGCGACCGGAACCCCAGCTTCGAGACCGACCAGGTGACCTACGCCCCTCAGGGCTCCGTCTCGACCGACTTCTTCGAGAAGGGAATCCTTCCCTCGAACTCCAGCTCCTCCTGGGCCTCGGTCGGGAAGCTCACCTTCCGGCCGTCGCCGCTTCACACGCTGAAGATCGGCGGCACCTTCAACAACGAGGACTGGCAGCAGTACCTGAACAGCTACCGGTTCGACCTGAACCACGCGCCGCGTTACCAGGACAAGAACTACTCCGTCTCCACCACCTGGAATCAAAGCCTTTCGGAGCGCGCCTACTACGAGGTCAAGGCGAACTACTTCCTCACCGAGCGCATGCGCGGCGACGGCGTCTACTTCGACAACCTCCAGGGCTACGCGCGGCCCGCCGGAGACCCGGCCTACGACCAGCAGGAAGCGCTCTTCTGGTACGGCGATGCCAATCCGACGGGAGCGCACGTCTTCGACGACTTCCTGCACCGGAAATCGTCGTACTACGGGGTCGCGGCGAACTACGCGAACCAGCTCACGCGCTCCTTCCAGCTGAAGGCGGGCGGGGACTACCAGAGGCACACGCTGCGATACTACGACCACTACTTCCCGACCCAGCTCTACGACGGGAGCGGCCAGCCGGACAACATCCGGGACATCGACCGGTACGGCTACGACGCGTTCGGGAACGAGCTGAACACGGGAGACTCCTTCACCGACACGAACGGGAACGGGAGCTACGACGTCGGCGAGCCGTTCAACGACAAGAACAAGAACGGGATCTACGACGACCCGCTCGACGTTCCGAAACATCCCAAGGTGGCGTCGCTGTACGTCCAGGGCAAGTACGAGCGCCTGGGCCTGGTATTGAACACCGGCCTCCGGTGGGACTACCTGACGCCGTCCACGGTCTCGCTCCGCAGCGAGTCGCTTCCGCTGGATCCCGACGCGACCAACGACTCGCGGCTCCAGCCGTCGGATCTGCAGGCCTCCAAGGTCTATCAGCGCCTCTCGCCTCGCCTGGGCGTGGGGTTCCCGGTCAGCGATCAGACCCTGTTGCACGTGAACTACGGCAAGTTCTTCCAGCAGCCGAATCTGCAAGACCTGTACGTGTCGTACGCGTTTCTCGAGCACAAGATCCGGACGGGCGGCTACTTCGTGGGCTTCGGCAACCCGAATCTGAAGCCGGAGCAGACGACGGCGTACGAGCTGGGAATCCAGCACACCCCCAACGACCGCTCCCGGATCGACGCCTCGGCGTACTACAAGGACGTGAAGGACTTGGTGGAGATCACGAACATTGCGTCGTCGCCCAACGCGTTCTCCTCGTACCGGAACCGCGACTTCGCGACGATCAAGGGGTTCGACCTCGCCTACACGCTGCGGCGCACGGGCCTCGTGGCGTTCAATGCCTCCTACAGCCTGAGCTGGGCGCGCGGCACAGGTTCGCTCTCGCAGACCCAGCGGAACATCGCCTGGACCGCCAACGAGACGCCGAAGATGTCCTCGCCGCTCGCCTTCGACCAGCGGCACAAATTCGCGTTCGACATGGATTTCCGCTATCCCAAGGGGCAGGGGCCCGTGTGGAAGGGGAATCGCATACTCGAGAACGCCGGTCTCAACGTGATGGCGAACGCCGCGAGCGGCACGCCCTACACTCCGACCAAGGTCTACAACGAAGTGACGCTGGCGAACGTGGCCAACGAGCCGACGGGGCCGCTGGACAGCCGGTATGGTCCGTGGACCTTCCAGATCGACGCGAAGCTGAGCAAGGGGATCGCGATCGGCCGCCAGAGTCTGGATATCTACATCTGGGGGCTGAATCTCTTCAACCGGGACAACGCGTACAGCGTGTACACCTCATCGGGGTCCGCGCTGACGACCAACTTCCTCGAAACCCCGGATGGACAGGCTTTCATCGACGCGAACGCGGCCACGTACGGCGCGGATGGAGCCGCCGAGCGCTACCACTTGGCCGAGCGGACTCCGCTGTTCCACGGCGTGCCACGCATGGTGCGATTTGGCGCCAAGCTCTCGTTCTGACATGCGAATTCCGAGGCTAAGGAGGGCCCAACGGATGCGATCCCTGAAGTTGATCGGGGTGGCGGCGCTCCTCACGCTGTTCGCCGCTCCGGAGCTCAACGCCGCGACCAGGGTGGACGCTGTCCCTGCCCACCGCGACACCAAGGCGCGGCGCGCCGCTCAAACCATCGACAACAACGACCACATGGACGTGAACAACCTGGACATGGTGGTCACCAACCACGGCTCACTTGCCTATGACCTCGTATCGGGCAACGCCGGGCTGATCTATCCGCGCGGAACCCTCAAGACCGCCGTGTTCGCCGCCGGACTCTGGGTGGGCGCCAAGGTCGGCCCGGACATCCGGGTCGCGATCGGCGAGTACTCCCAGGAATACGTGCCCGGCCCGATGGCGGGCGGCACGTTCCAGTCCGACCAGCCGGATTTCAAGAATTTCCGATTCGACCGGAGCTCGACCCTCACCGGGTCCGACCTGGCCGCCTACACCGCCCAGGGGGGCCCGCTCGACAGTTTGGGAAATCCGCAGCTGCTCGGAGACGCGACCATCTGGAGCGTCTTCAACGACGCGGATCCGGGGTCCCACACGAACCGCGCGGGGAGCACGGCGCCGCTCGGGATCGAAGTGCAGCAGTCCGTCTTCGCCTATAACCGCTCCGGCGCTCTGGGCAACATCATCTTCGTGAAGTGGAGGTTCATCAACAAGGGCGCGAACACGCTCGACTCCACGTACGTCTCGGTGTGGAGCGATCCCGACCTGGGTGGGTTCACGGACGACCTGGTCGGGTGCGATACCACGCTGAGCCTCGGCTATTGCTACAACGCCACGAACAACGACGGCATTTACGGATCGGCCCCGCCGGCGGTGGGCTACGACTTCTTCAAGGGGCCCGTCGTGGGGGTCACGACCCTGGGCATGACCTCGTTCAACAAGTACGTGAACGGGACCGACCCGACGTCGCCGGCGGAGACGTACAGCTACATGAAGGGATTGAACAAGGACGGGACGCCGATCCACATCCTGAACGACAACCTTCAGCCCATCACCCGCTTCCAGGTCTCGGGGCTCGACCCGTCCGCGCCGAGCACATCGACCAACTGGCTCGACTCCAATCCCGGAGACCGCCGCCTCCAGCTCTCGTCGGGCCCGTTCACGATGGCGCCCGGGGACACGCAGGAGGTCGTGACCGCGATCATCATCGGGCAGGGGACCGACCGGATTGCGTCGGTGGCGGACATGAAGGACAAGGACTCGAAGGCGCAGCAGGTCTTCGACCTGAACTTCGACATCCCCTCGCCGCCCCCGAGCCCGGTCGTCTACGTGCAGCCGTTCGACAAGTCCATCCGGCTGATCTGGGACGCGAAGGCGGTGGGCACGCACTCGGCGAGCGTCCCGCTCAACCAGGACTTCGTCTTCGAGGGATACCGGGTCTGGCAGCTTCCGTCGAAGGGGACGGTCGGGTCGCCGAAGTTGATCGCGACCTACGACATTATCGACGGGGTCGCCGCGATCTACTCCGACCTGTTCAACTCGCAGAAGGGCGGCATCGAGCGCACCCTGGTGGTCAACGGGCCGGACGAGGGACTCAAGTTCCAGCTCGACATCACCAACGACGCGATCCGCGGCGGGCGGCTGGTCAACTACAAGGACTACTACTTCGCCGTCACCGCGTACGCCTATGACACTCTGAACGTGGCGACCTACACGGTCGGCGTGAACCAGCTCGGCATTGTCAGCGAGGTCCTCGAGAGCTCTCTCAAGAATCCCAATCCGGTGACCGGGGCCAGCGAGGTGATCCACGCGGTTCCGCGGGGCTCGAACGCCCTCTTCGAGGTCCCCGCGCCGCAGACCGCGGGAGAATTCGTGGGGAACACCGTGAAGGTCCAGCAGCTCACCCCGTCGATCGGGGATTCGACCTATCGGATCGTCGTCAAGCCCGGCGACACATTCAGCATCTTCAACGTGACCTCGGGGGACACGATCGTCTCGAACGCGGACTTGTCGTCCGCCGTTATCGTGAACGGCTTCTCTCCGCAGTTCACCCTGACCACGGACCCCTCGATGTTCCATCAGCTGGAAGGCGGGGCGGGCCTTCTGGGCGCGACCGATTCGCTCGATTTCACTTCGACGGGCACCGACTCCTCGGGGACGTTCGTCTTCAGCAACTACCTCTTCCCGCCGGTAGATATCACGCTGTGGAACTTCGACGACACCGTGCAGCATGATTACCTGCTCCACGTGCTCCCCGACACGACCCAGTTCGCCTGGGCGTACGCGGGCGGCGCGGCCTCGTCTCCGGCGACGTTCAAGGTTCCGTTCGAGGTCTTCGATCTCGGGGAATGCTCCTATACCGATCCGTCGGACGACGTGAAGATGTCGGTGGATATCCGCGACCGCGACAATAATGGGCGCTGGAGCTTTGGCGACGCGGTCTACATCCGTAGGATCCCGTACGCCAGCGTTGCCTGGGGCACGCCGAGCACCCTCTCGACCGATTACACCGCCGACGACGAGACCCTGGGCCGGCTCACGTTCTTCAGGGCGACGGGGTCCACCGCGACCCTGCCCGTCGAAAGCCGGATTCGCATTCGAGGCGGACGCTTGTGCCCCAATGACGTCTTCCAGTTCCGGACCGTGCCCGCGGGCGCGGCGCCCGGGACGGTCGTGAAGAACGACATGAGCAAGATCCGGGCGGTGCCCAACCCGTACTACGCGCACTCGCAGTACGAGCTGACGCAGTTCGACCGGGTCATGAAGTTCACCAACATTCCAGCGTCGCGCAACGTGACCATCCGCATCTTCAACCTGGCGGGCGACCTCGTTCGGACCATCCGGCGCTCGGCGTCGAGCGGCGACGACATGTCCAGCGCGCAGATCATCTGGGACCTTCACACCGAGAACAATCTCCCGGTGGCGAGCGGCATCTACGTGACTCGCATCGACGTGGAGGGCGTCGGCTCCAAGACCGACCGCATCGCGGTATTCATCGAGCAGGAACGGCTCGACAACTTCTGATGCGGGGGAGAGCGGACATGAAACGACTTCAGAATCCTTCCACGGGACGGAGGGCCGATACGATGAATCGGTTTGTCGCGTTGTGGATCCTGCCCACGGCATTGCTCGCGTTCGCCGCGCCGGCGTCCGCCGGCGGGCTGGATCGGATTGGCACATCGGGGGCTCAGGAGTTGCGCATTCCCGTGGGAGCCGCGTCGGTCGCGACCGGCGGCTCCACGGTCGCGCTGGGGAACGGACTCCAGAACATCTATTGGAACCCGGCCTCGCTGGCGGGGACCGATCAAAGCGAAGCGATGGTGTCGTACAGCAGCTACCTGGGCGACTCCAAGGTGAATTACGGGGCGATCGCCACCAGCGTCGGCACGCAGGGAGAGGTCGGGTTTTCGGTCAAGATCCTGAACGTCGGCGACATCATCGTGACGACGGAGGATGCGCCCGAGGGTACGGGAGAGGTGCTGAATCCCAGCTTCGGCGTCTTCGGGATCACCTACGGCCGCCGGATGACCGATCGAGTTCATCTCGGCCTGACCGGCTCCTACATCAGCGAGAAGGTCGCGGACGTCAGCGCGACCGGCTTTGCCCTGGACCTGGGCGTGCAGTACGACACGGGGTGGCGCGGCCTCCGTTTCGGGTTCGCCATGAAGAACATCGGGCCCGACATGCACTACAGCGGCCCGAATCTCGAGCAGCGCGTCTCGTTCCCCGGCGACGACCCGACCGCGACGCCTCACGTCGTTCAGCTCCAGGCGGCTCCGTTCGAGCTGCCGTCGTACCTCCAGATCGGTGTTTCCTATGACATCCCGATGGGGGGCGACCGGCGCTCCACCATCTTCGGCGCCTTCCAGGGGAACAACTTCAACACCGACGAGTACCGGCTGGGAGCCGAGGTCCCGATCGGGGGCTTCCTCGCGCTGCGGGGAGGCTTTGTCGGCCAGGTGCCGATCAAGGGAGCCGACCGCCAGGAGAACTACCTGTACAACTTCTCCTACGGCGCCGGCTTCAACTTCAAGCTGGGCGATCGCCCGCTCGTGCTCGACTGGGCCGGAACCCACGTCGGCGACTTTTTCCAGGACAACCAGCAGGTATCGCTCCACATCGCGTTTTGACCCATAGAAAGCCAACGCATTCCCTCCGGGGCGGACTCAGCCGAGTCCGCCCCGGCTCGCTGTTTCCGGCGCTCACGGCGCTCGCGGCGTTCGCTGTCGCCGGCGCGGCACCGGGCGTCGCGGACGCCGCCTGCCGACTCTGCGCCCGAGGGCCCCTGGCCGACTCACTCACCGCCGCGGCCTCCGGACTCGCCGACCAGTCCCAGATCGGGGCGCTCGCCGTCTCTCTCGCGACGGGAGACACTCTCCTCGCTCTGAACGAAGAGCGCCGGCTGATCCCGGGCAGCAACACGAAGATCTTCACGACGTCCGCGTTTCTCCGGCGGGTCGGGCCCGACGCGGTCTTCACGACGAGGATCGATGCGCGCGGCCGGGTGGAGCGAAACGGGGCGCGCGTCCGGCTGGACGGGGATCTGATCCTCAGGCCGGCGGGGATTCCCGACGTGACCCAGATCCTCGCCCCCGGATCCCGCGGGCTCCTCGACTCGCTCGCGTTCCTGCTCCACGCGGGCGGGCTCGAGCGCGTGAAGGGAACAGTCTGGGTCGACGGGACGCTGTTCGCGGACGAGCCCTTAGCGCCCGGCTGGGCCGTGGAGGACCTGGCCGCGGGCTACGGTGCCTTGCCCGGGCCCGTGCTCGCGAACGGAAACGCCGCGACCCTGACCGCGACCGGGGGCCCGGGGCGGGTCACGATCGAGCTGGATCCGCCCGAGACGCCGCTCACACTGGCGCCGCGCGTGGCGCTGGGCGGGGCCGGGACCATGCCGCGGCTGGACGTGGACCGCGCCCCGGGATCGCGGCGGCTCAAGGTCACGGGATCGATCCCGCGCGGGACCGTGGTGAAGAAGCAGGTGGCGGTCCCCGAGCCCGACTCCGTCGCTGGCCTCTGGCTGATCGGCGCCATGCGCCGCGCTGGCATCCGCGTGGACGGGACGGTCCGGCTGGTGCCGCACGCCGACTCCACCGACTCCCGGCCCATGCCCGAAGCCGCGCGCCGGGTCCTCGCCTCCGCGGCGCCCGCCGACACCGGGTGGGGCGCGGTGCGGAAAGACCGCACCGCCACCGTTCTCTCGTTCCGCTCCCCGCCGGCGGCCGTCATGGTCGGCGTCGTCCACGCGCTCAGCCTGAACGCCGAGGCCGAGGGTCTTCTCCGCCTCCTCGATCCGGCGCCGCGGGAAAAGAGCCGGGTGGCCGGGCTGGTGGAGGTTCGTCGCGCCGCGGCGGAGGCGGGAATCGACACGCTGGATCTCTCGCTGGTCGACGGCTCGGGGCTCTCGACCCAGGACCTGGCGACCGCCCGCTCCCTGGTCGGGTGGCTATCGGTCCACGCGCGCGATCCGGCCCTTGGGGAGCCCTTCCGCGCGGGGCTCGCCGTTCCGGGAGGGAACGGCACGCTGAAGCACCGGTTCGCGGGGCTCGACCCACGGGCCGACCTTCACGCGAAGACCGGGACCTTGACCAACGTGAGCAGCCTGTCCGGCTATGTCACCGACGCGACCGGCGGGCGCATCGTGTTCGCCGTGATCACGAACGGGAACCGCGCGAGCGCGACGGCGGCGAAGCAGATGGAGGAGCGGCTGGTGGCGATGCTCGCCCGCTGGGGCGGCGGAAGCGGAACGACGATCCCCGTGCCCCCGCGGATTCCCCGATGAAGCCGATCGCGCCGCCGCGGCTCCGCCCGGGAGACCGGATCGGGGTGGTGGCCCCATCGGGGCCGGTGCTCGCGCGGGCGCTGGCCGCGGGAGCCCGCGTTCTGGAGGAGGCGGGATTCCGCGTCGTGTTCGGGCGGCATCTCCGGGAGCGCCGGGGGCATCTGGCCGGCCCGGACGCCGCGCGCCTGGCGGACCTGAACCGGATGCTCCGCGATCCCGACATCCGCTGCGTGCTGATGGCCCGCGGCGGCTACGGAACCATGCGGCTCGCCTCCGGCGTGGACTGGGGGGCGATGCGCCGCGACCCGAAGCTCTTCGCCGGCTTCTCCGACGCGACCTTCCTCCACCTGGGAATGGCGCGGCACGCGGGCGTCCGCACCCTGCATGGTCCCAACCTGCACGGCCTGGGCTCGCGGCGGGGAAGCGAGGTGCCGCGCTTCATCGCGTGGGTCACGCAGCCGATGCCCTCCCGGCGCGTGCGCACCCTGGCCGTGCCGCGGGGTCTCGAGGGGCCGCGGGGCGCCGTCGCGGGACGCGTCGTGGGCGGAAACCTCGCCCTGTTCCACTACACCGCCGCCGCCGGCCATCTCCCCTCGCTCCGCGGATGCATCGTGTTCCTGGAGGAAGTCAACGAGCCGCCCTACAAGATCGACGGGATGCTCTGCGCGCTCCGCGAGGGGGGCTGGCTGAACGGGCTCCGGGGAGTGGTTCTGGGGGACTTCACGCGCTGCCTGCCGCGGAAGGGGTTCCGCGAGCTCACCGTCCGCCAGGTGCTGCGCGACCACCTGGGGCCGCTTCATGTGCCGGCGTGGGCCGGTCTCAGGGCCGGGCACGGGCGCCGCAACTATCCGCTCCCCCTCGGGGCGCGCGCGCACCTCACGCGGGGACAGTTGGTCTTCGAGGAGGGGGCTGTTTCCTAGGCGTACACCCCGCGAAGCTGGATCGCGTCCACCACGCGTTTGATGGCGAGCATGAAGGCCGCCACCCGCAGCGAAACCTTGTGCTCGTCGGCCACGCGCGCGACGTCGCGGAAGGCGTTCACCATGATGTGCTCGAGGCGGTCGTTCACTTCCTCCTCGCGCCAGAACAGGCCCTGCCGGTCCTGCACCCACTCGAAGTAGGAGACGGTCACCCCGCCGCTGTTCGCGAGGATGTCCGGGATCACCAGCACGCCGGCCTTGTTCAGGATCTTGTCGGCCTGCGTCGTGGTGGGGCCGTTCGCGCCCTCCGCGATGATCCGCGCCTTGATCTTTCCGGCGTTCCCGCGCGTGATCTGGTTCTCGAGCGCGGCGGGGATCAGGATGTCGCAGGGGATCTCGAGGAGGTCCTTCCCCTGGATCGGGGTGCCGCCCGCGAAGCCGGTCACCGTCTTGGTCTTGGCGAGGTGCTCGAACAGCTTGGGCAGGTCCAGACCCGCCTTGTTCTGAACGCCTCCGTTCACGTCGCTGACCGCGACGATCTTGGCTCCGTCCTTGGACAGGAGGTCGGCCGCGACCGATCCCACGTTCCCGAATCCCTGGACGACAACCTTGGCGCCCGCGAGGTTCAGCCCGATCTTCTTGGCCGCCTCCCGGATGCAGAAGAGGACCCCGCGTCCCGTGGCCTCGCGCCGGCCCGCCGACCCGCCCAGAGCGAGCGGCTTCCCGGTCACGACCGAGGTGACCGTGTGGCGGGCGTGCATGGAGTAGGTGTCCATGATCCAGGCCATCGTCTGCTCGTTGGTGTTCACGTCGGGCGCGGGGACGTCGGATTCGGGTCCGATCACGTCGATCATGTCCGCGGTGTAGCGGCGCGTCAGCCGCTCCAGCTCCGACTGGGACATCTTCGAGGGATCGCAGGCCACGCCTCCCTTGCCGCCGCCGAAGGGGATGCCGACGACGGCGCACTTCCACGTCATCCAGGCCGCCAGCGCCATCACCTCTTCCAGCGTCACTGCCGGGTGGTAGCGGATGCCGCCCTTGGCCGGCCCGCGGATGATGGAATGCTGCACGCGATAGCCGGTAAAGACGCGGAAGGTTCCGTCGTCCATCTGGACGGGGAGCTTCACGATCGTGGCGCGCCGCGGCTCCTTGATGATCTGCACGAATGCGGGGTCCAGCTTGAGCCGCGCCGCGGCCTCCTCGAACTGGAGTCGCGCGTTCTCGAGCGGGTCGAGCTCCCGTTGGATCTCGGAGCCCATGTCCATGCCGGTGGAGCGGGTGGCGCTTTCCATGTCCTTCCCTTGCCGGTGCGGCGTCGGATATCCGCAGAAGTGTGGAATCACCTTGGATTTTTGGGCGCGACGTAGTGTAGAGAAGTCAGGGGGTCCCTTCAAGGGGCCACTCGTGGTATCAATCAGGCATGGCTCTCTTCAAGTGGCTGCCGATCGCCGCGGACGCGCGCGTGCGCTCGCGTCCCTGGGCGACGATCGCGCTCTGCCTGGCGAACCTGGTCGCGTTCGCGGTCGTCCTGGGGAGCCGGGGCGACCCGGGATTCCTCTACGCGGCCGCGTTCAAGGCCGCGCATCCCACCGTGGGCACCGCCCTGGGCTCGATCTTCGTCCATGCGGGCCCTCTCGCCCTGCTCGCGAATCTCCTGGCCCTCTCCATCTTCGGCCCGCCCCTCGAATCGCGGCTGGGCCCGGTCCGTTACCTGGCCCTGGTCATCGCCTGCGGATGGTTGGCGAATCTGGCCGAGGCGGCGGCCATCCTGGCGCGAACCCCCGAGCTGTCGGCGGTCCCGATCGCCGGAGCCGGCGGGGCGGTCTCGGGCGTCCTGGGCCTCTTCCTCGTGCGCCTACCGTTCGCGCGCCTCAAGTTCCTCTCGATTCCGGCATCCATCCGGCACCGCGCGCTCCGTCCGGCGCGGTTCGAGGTCTTGGCCGCGGCGGCCGTCGCGCTGTGGTTCGCGTGGCCGGTGACCCTCTTCTTCGTGGCGGGGGATTCGCCCGAGAGGATGCTCGTCGCGCGCCTGAGCGGGGGAATTGCCGGGGTTCTCAGCGGGCTCGCGATGGGAATGCTTCGCGAGGGGCGGCACGAGGGACTCCTGGCGCGCGGCGCCCGCCACGAGGCGCGGGGCGACTGGCCCGCCGCGTTGGGAGACGTGGAGCGCTATCTGGAGACGCACCCCGAGGACTCGGAGGCGCTGATCCGCGCCGCCCGGCTCCTCCGCGTGACGCACCAGGATCCCCGGTCGGCGGAGCGCTTTCAGGCGGCGATCCGTCTCTGGCTCCGGCGGGGCGCTGTGCGCCCCGCCTGCGACGCCTACCAGGAGATGCGGCGGCTCCTGGGGGCGCAGGCCGTGCTCCCGCCCGCGGAGCAGCTCCGGGTGGCGCGGGGCTTCGAGGAGCTGGGACGGGCGGGCGAGGCAAGCCGGGCGTACGAGGCTTTCGGACGGGAATACCCGGCGCGGCCCTCGGCGACGCTCGCACTCCTCCGGAGCGCGGATCTCGAGCGGCGCACGCTCAACAACCCGGGCCGGGCTCGGTATATCTACGAGGAACTATTGCGACAAGACCTGCCCGCCGATCTGGCCGACATGGTCCGGGAACGGAACCAGGTCGTCTGCTAGGTCCGGTGGTCCGCTATGGCAGGCACCCCGACTCGGCCAGCTCCTTGTTCCGGCTCTCGCTGTCGAAGAGGTAGATCCGGAATTGGCGGCCGGGGGTCAACGAGGCCCGTGGCACGCACTTGGAGACGAGCCCGTTGGCCATGCTGGCTTTCGATTCCTGGATCACCAGCTCCTTCGGCATCAGCGTCCGGTCGGGGGCCACGAACCAGAGCAGCACCGTGATGTCGTTGGAGGGATCGTATGGGGCCCGAAGGTCGTAGTAGCCGTTTCCTTCCGTCACCGCCCGCCCCGCCACCTCTCCGTCGATGAAGAGCTTCACCTGTACGTTGGCCAGGGGGCGGTTGTTGACGTCGAGCACCATGCCCGCGAAGGAGGCGAGCTGGCGGTCGACGCCGATCGTCTTGATCTCTTCGACTTTGGGGTTCCGGCCGCTGTCAGGATCGCGATCCGACGTGCCGGTGGTGGGTCCTGCTGCCGATCCAATCCGGGGGAGAAGAAAAAGCAGGATGAATGCA
>DATGVG010000144.1:0-10000 GCA_035300625.1 Candidatus Limnocylindrales bacterium | reverse complement strand
CGGAGGAGCTGGTGGACGACTTCTCTGGGTTTATCGGCACCGTTCTCCTGCACTATCGGATCGTCGAGTGGATCGGCTCGGGCAGCATGGGCGCCGTCTTTCGAGCGCAGGACGAGCACCTCCCCAGGCAAGTCGCCATCAAAGTCGTCCTCAAGAAAAGCCTCGCCGACAGGACCCTGGGCGAGATCCTCCTGCGCGAGGCCCGCATCGCGTGCTCGATCAACCACCCCAACATCGCCACGGTCCTCGACGTCGGAGAGAACGAGCGATGCGTGTTCTTCGTCATGGAGTTCGTCCAAGGGAGGACGCTTGCGGGCTTGATCGAGGAGCATCCGCTGCCGGCCAGTGTGGCGGTCGAGTATGGCATCCAGATCGCTTCGGCGATCCAGGCCGCGCACGACGCCGGCGTCGTGCATCGCGATCTGAAGAGCTCCAACGTGTGCGTCACCAAAGGGGGACTGGTCAAGGTCCTCGACTTCGGTATCGCGGTCAAAGCGTCTCCATCCATTCTGGTCGACACGACAGCGGCGGAGTCGACCTACGGTCCGGCGGGCATGACCGCCGGCACGATTGCCTACATGGCGCCCGAGATGCTGCGGGGCCAGCCGGCCGACAAGCGAAGCGACATCTGGGCGCTCGGGGTAACGCTGCAGGAGATTCTCACCGGAACGCGGCCGTTCAGCGGCGAGACCCGGACGGAAGTGGAGCGGGCGATCTTACGGGAGGATCCCGCGCCTCTCCCCGCGTCAATTCCCAAGCCGCTCCGCAGCGTAATCGCCCGATGCCTCAAGAAGGACCCGACTCACCGGTACCAGCACGCGGCCGAGGTTCGAGCCGCGCTCGAGCCGATCCGGGATTCGCCGGCGGCGCCGGCGGCGCGGCCCCGTCCCTGGATTGTGGCCCTCGGCTTGGGTGCGGCAGCCATCATCGCGGGGCTGATCCTTTGGCCGCCGTCATCGCGGCCGCCTTTGTCGCCCCACTCCATCCTGGTCTTCCCGTCACGGAACGAGTCCGGCGTCGCCGAGCAGCAATTCCTCGCGGACGGCCTCACGGATCAGCTCATCAATACCTTCGCGCGTCTGTCACACGTCAGCGTGAAGAGCCGGACCACGAGCTACGCGGTGGCCAAGGAGTCCAAGCCGCTCCCGAGGCTCGCGCAAGAGCATGGGTTCGACATGATGCTGGAGTCCTCGGTCACCAGGACCGCGGACCGGGTCCGCGTGAACGTGCAGCTGGTGGACGCGCGTTCCGATCGTCAGATCTGGGCCGAATCCTACGAGCGTCCCCTTCGGGAGATCCTGACCCTGGACCGCGAGATCGCGCGCGGCGTCACGGGCTCGCTCAAGATGCGCCTGACCGACGCGGAGCAGGCCGGTCTCGCCCCCGCGCCGCCGGTGGACTTTCCCGTGTACCAAGCCTACGTCCTCGGACGGAGCCTGAAGGCCGAGCGCCGCTACGCGCGCGCGATCGAGAGCTATTCGCGGGCCACCCGGCTGGATTCCACGTTCGCGCCGGCCTACGCGGGCCTCGCCGACTGCTACACGGAGATGGCCTACTACCGCGAGCTGGCGCCCGCGGAGGCGCTATCGCGGGCCGCGGCCGCGGCGACCCGGGCTCTGCGGATCGATTCGACGCAGGGCACGGCGCATCTGGCGCTGGCGTACGTGCACGGGTTCCAGATGGATTGGAAGGGAGCCAAGGCCGAGCTGGATCTGGCCCGGGAGGATGAGCCGGGAAGCCCCGAAGTGTGGTACGGCCTGGCGGATTACCTGGGCGCCCACGGCCGCGCGGGGGAAGAGGTGGCGGCCATGGAACGCGCGGTGGACCTGGACCCGCTCTCCATCCGGTATACGAATGAGCTGGGGCTTGCCTACTTGAACGCCGGAAGAGTGGCGGATGCCGCGGCTCAATTTCGACGGGTCGAGAAGGACGGCCGGTCCGACGAGGCGCGCCGGGCTCACGCCTACGCGGCGCGCTGCCTTGCGCTCCAGGGCAAGTCGGAAGAGGCCATCGAATCGCTGCGACCGGCGGCCGGCTCCCGAGCGACCCCCTACGAGGAGGAGGAGCTGGCCTACGCGCTGTCGAGCGCGGGCAAGAAGAGCGAAGCGCTGCGTGTCCTCGCACGGCTGGCGTCCATGGGCCGCGGGATCGCCTCGCCCCTCGCCATCGCCGCCGCACAGCTCGCCGCGGGAGAACGCGAGCCCGCGTTCGCGACATTGTCACGGGCTGCCGCCGACCGAGATCCACGGCTCATCTGGCTGGGCGTGGACCAACGCTTCGATTCGATCCGCGGCGACCCTCGCTACGCCGCGCTGATGCGGAGCATGGGTTTGGAGCCCGCGGCCTGACGCGCCCGGCCCGCGCGCGGCCGGACGAGCCCGGCCCGCGGGTGCGTGCCGCGGGCCGGTCGTCGGACCCCTTCCTAGCGCTGCTTTCGGGTGCCTCCGGTGGTGCCTCCCGTGCGACCACGATCGTCATGCCGACCACCACGATCCATGCCGCCGTCCCGCTCGTCGGTATCGCGGTCATGGCCGCCTTTGAGTCCGTGGTCGTCATCAGCGTCCCGGCCATCCTGGTGCCCACGACCGGTCTCGCCGGTGTTTCGATCATCCTGCTTCGGATGCGGATGTCTGTCCGGTTTCATGTTGAGACTCCTCTCACGAGTGTCGAATTGATACGGATGGCTGCCATTACTTCAAAGCAGCCATGTGAGTGGCGAGCAAACGAGGTGCCACTGTTGGGACGCCGATTCGGTGGGGAGATAACGCGAGGACGGCCCTGAAGGCCGCGTAGGTTTTGCACCGTTGTACGGACTGCGCCCTGACGCCGCGCGGAGATGCCTAGCGGCCTGGCGGCTCCATCCGGGACAGCTCGCGGAGATTGCGTACGACCCGCCTGAGGAGAAGCCCGCCCATCGACAGCGCGGCGGCGATGCCGGCCAGGTCGAAAACGGTCATACGGATGCCCCACACGACGAAGGGGATCGGCCCGATGACGAGGGCCGCGGTGTTGAGCAGGAAAAGCACTCCCCGCGCCTCGGTGGGTCCGAGGATCCCATAGCCGTAGCGGAAGACGCCGAAGACATGGGTCTCCAGGTAGACGTTGATCGAGAGGATCAGGTAGGCGATCACGATCGCGAGCCCGACGGAAAGAAGCATGTAAGGGGAGAAGCCCAGGCCCAGGCCGATCAGGGTGGTGGAGTAGGCGTCGGTCAAGTGATCGAGGTAGAAGCCATAGCGAGGGCGCTCGATCTTCCGGACGCGGGCCAGAGTGCCGTCCAGGCTGTCGCCGAACCAGTTCACGATCAGCCCGCCGCTCGCGAGCCAGAGCCAGTGGCGGTCGTGGGTCGACAGAATGTAGCCCAGGGCGATCAAGGTCGAGCCCAGGACGCCGATCGCGGTCATGAGATCTGGAGAAACCCAGCGCGGCAACGACGCGGCGATGCGCGGCAGGAGCCGCTTCTCGGCGCGCGCCAGGATGAACGTGGCGCGGCGCTCGGCCTCTCTTGGCTGGGGCTCCGTCATCGGCCCATCATCGGTGCAGCGGCGGGGAAAAGTCTACCCCCCGCCGTTCAGAGTCCGGAGCGCGCCGTTCATCCACGCCACCGAGGTCTTGGAAATGCCGTGCCTCTCCTGGAGGAGGCTTCGCAGGAGGGCCGTGTCCGCGGGTCCCGTCTCCGGGGCGTGGAAGCGGTACCACCCGCCGGCGCGAGAGAGATAGGAGCGGACCATGCCTGGCGCGGCGTCCGGGACCGCGAACGAAAGCTCGACTTGGTCTCCGACCTCGAGCACGAGGTCGGTCCCATCCCGCGCCAGAAGTGCGGCCCTCACGTCGCTCCCATCGGCGCGCACGGCCGAGCGCATGGCCAGCTCGTGCACCGTGAAGGGTCTCTCGGGAGCGGTGTCGAGCGCCGCCCAATCGATGAGCCAAAACGAGGGCGCCGATTCCAGGCGCACGCGGACCACGTCACCCGCGACGCGGGAGAGGTCGAGGGGGACCGCGTGGATCTTGGCGATCTCGGGGCCGCCGCCCCAGACGGATCCCTGGCGCTCCCACCGCCCATCCTCCCAGACCGACACGCTCAGATGAACCTCGTCCTCCAGCGTGCGCCGGAAAGCGGCCGAGGCGGCTGAGTCGGCGTCCATTGCGTCGTACCAGGCCGTGACCGCCGCCCCGTTCGCGCGGACGAACGAGCGCATGAGGTAGCCGGCCCACGCCGTCTTCTGGCCTCGCAGGACCAGGCGGGCCGAGCGGGCCCCGGGAGGGCGTGGGAACTCGAGCGTGAGCGCGTCGCGGATGTCCTCCGCCAGGGAGGTGTCCCGCTCGGCGATGGGAGACTCCCACGACTTCCCGTCCGGTTTCTCCACCAAGCGGAGCGCGTCGCGGGCGCGGCTGTCTCGGGCCACGGTGGGAGGGATCGGGGCGGCGATCGTGTGGAGACGGCCATCGGGGTCGGCCGCGATCGCGACGGACGGGTCGTGGTCCACGGCGAGCACGGCCAGCTCGTCGATGTGGTCCGTCTCCTGATCACCGGCCCGGAGGCGCAGGCGAACCGTACCCCCTGCAGCGGCGAGGGCTTCGAGATTGTCCATGTCGGTGTAGGCGAGGGGGCGGAGGAACGCGCCGCCGAAGGTCCCCGAATCCAGCACCCAGTCCTGGCCAGTCCAACTGTAGATGAGGGGACAGGAGCAGAGGAAACAGCCGTCGCCGGAGCCGCCGCTGCTGCTCGGCGGGGGAGGGGGCAATTTCGGAGAGCTGCCGCTGTTCGCGATCGCGACGATCGCGACCGTGGCGCCGATCCCGGCGGCCACGAGCAACAGGGTGCGCCCGGCGTCCGCCTTGCGTAGCTCCACCTGCCGAACGTCGGCCAGGGCCACGGCTCCGGGCACCCAGCGCGCCTCGTCCCACCGGTCGTCGTGCCGGACGGATGCGCTCTTCATTCCGGCGAGGCTGTCGCCCCGAATGGCGGGGGACCGGAACTCGACGCGGGACCCGTCGGAGAGAGTGATGCGGATCTTCCCGGGCGGGTCCGTTCGCGTCAGGAGCGTCTCCACGCCGCCCCGCTGGCGTTTCCAGGCCGAGCAGCCGGCCATGAGGGTCGCGGGAGAGGCTTACGACGAGAATCCAGGCCATAGAGCGCCGCATTACCTGGCTGGCGGGAGCCATGGGTCACCTCCGATAGGGCTCGAGGCAGGGTCGAGCTTCCAGCATCTACGGAGGAAACGCAGGCAGGCGGGAGAACGAACGAGGGTTTATTTGGCCTTGGCGCGGCGCTCCAGGGTCAGGATCCGCCAGACATACAGCCGCTACCGCTTGCTCTTCTTCGAATCCTTCCCCGGCTTCCCGGGCGCCGCCGCAGGCTGGACAGCGCCCGGCATCCCGGGTCCGTCGGCGATCGCGATGCGCACCGTGCCCCCTTCGGGGGCGTCGGGCTGAACTTCGGCCACGGCCAGCACGCGGGCGGGGTCGCCGATCGTCAGGTCTGAGATCCACGAGGCGACCTGCTTCGCGGTCGCGTTGGCCTGCTCGTAGGAGCGGCCGACCACGGTCACCCGGACCGGCTGCGACCCACGCGACGACTGATTCAGGTCGCTGGCCGCCTCCAGCACGATCGGCGGCGCGGGACGCGAAGCGGCGCCCGGTCCATACGTGTTCCGCGCCACTCCCTCCTGAAGGGACTGACCCGAGAAGACGAGCACGGGGCCCGATGGCGGATCCATACGGTACGAGGCGACCTTGAAGCCCTGCCCCACGAAGTTCCTCTTGTTGCCTGCCTTGTCCAAGGCCTCGAAGACGTACGAGTAGGTGATTCCCGGGGAGGCCTGCGCGCCCGAGATGGTGCGGCCGTCCCAGACGATCTCGCGCGGCGGGTCACCGGAGCCGCTGAACTGGGCCGCGGTCTGGCCATGGGAATCGGCCACCGTCAGCTTCCACCGCTCGGTGCCGCGCACCGAGGGCTGAAAGCGCGCGACGGCGCCGGTCGCGAACTGCCGGAGCCACGGGCGCGCCGTGTACGGCGAGCGCCCCGTCGCGGACACGGCGAGGTACTGGGACGTGAGGTCCGGCGCCGTGCGGTCCAGCACGTCCTGCGCCGTCCCGAAATCGAGACCCTTCACTTCGGCCGGATTCATCTGGAGGGCCAGCGGCGGGCGCTCGATCTCCACGTGCACCCGGTCTTCGCCCTCGACGGTGAGCGAGCGGAAGTCGGTCCGCTCCTGGCCGCCTTTGAGCGTGTAGCCGCCCTGCTTGCCGCCGTCCGTCGAATCAGCGGCGTCGCGGCTGGGCGCGGTGGTCGCCGGGGCCGTCTTCGCGATCGCGGCCGCGGCCGCCGTGCTCGGCTTCGCGGCCGCGGCCGCCGGGGCCGTCTTCGCGCGCGCCGTGCCGGTCTTCGCGCCCGGCGCCGGAGCCGGCCATGCCGTCCCCACAGTGAGAAGGAGCGTGAGCGTGCCCGCCGCGAGTGCGGCGCCGCATCGGCAGATCGTTCGGAGAGTCATCGCCAGCTCCTCGAGAAATGGGTGAAAGGGATAAAAGGGGCCCGCCGGGTCAATTCCCGGGTCAACCGGCGTCGCGCAAACGGAAGCGGAACGTGATCGTGCCCCACTGCTCGCCCGTCCGCCCGCCGCGCAGCGGCTCGAACAGCCATCCGCGGATCGCGGTTCGGGCGTTTTCGTCGAAGTCGCCAAAGCCTGCCGTCTTCTGGATCACCACGTTCTCCTTCACGGTCCCGTCCGAGCGGACCACGAAGTAGAGCGTGACCGATCCCTCCACCGCTTCCTTCTTGGCCCACTCGGGGTACTCGGGGACCACCGTCTGGAGCACCGGACGGTCCGCGATCGGACCCGCTACCGAGGCTCCCGCGATCGTCCGCCGCGCGGTCGCGTCGCCCACCTGGGCGGGCGCCGACCCTCCGGTCTTGGACGCGGGGAGCGTGGCCGGGGCCGAGGCCGAGCCAGTGCCCGGTCCGGAGCCGCGGCTCAGCGGCAGCGCGCCCGCTCCTCCGAGGTTCCCGCCCCGATGCAGCGCCACCGGAGACGAGCCCGTCCCGACTCCCGTCCCGCCGATCGTCGCGGGATTGGTGCCGAACATCGACGAGGGCAAGGACGTCGAGGCGGTGCCCGGCACCGCCGGGCGCTCCTCCTGCGTCATCTTCGAAAGGCGGGCGCTCATCTGGTCGACGATCGCCGTGGAAGAGAGCGGGTCCAGCGCCACGTCACCCCGCTGGGCGGTCCGCACGAACCGCTCATCGTGGGTCACCGCGTGGGCCGCCAGCCCCGGCTGTGCCTCGGAGCGCGCCGAGCGCGGCGGCGCCGCGCTTCCCTTGCTGGCCTCTGCGTCCAGCTCCCCCTGCGAGAGCATCATGATCTCGGTGATGGGCGGAGTCGCCACGACGGCCGTCTTCACCGTCACGATCCAGAGAAGAAGGAGCGCGTGGAGCACGATCGAAGCGCCCATGGTCCGATGCGTGCGGCGGCGGCACGCGTCCAGATCCAGGCGCAGCGTCGACGCACCTGCCGCGTAGGCGCTTGCCGCCCCGCTCACCGGGCGGCCCCCGTCTTCTGCCGCGTCGCGATCGCCAGCCGCGTCGCGCCCGCCGCTCGCGCGGCTTCCAGGAGATCCCGAACGGCGGCGTAGGACGCGTCCGAATCGGCCCGCACCACCACCAGCACGTTCGAATTATCTTTCTGGCTCAAGCGCTCGCGCAGCGCGGCTCCCAGCGTGGCCCGCGTCACCAGGTCGTCGTCCAGGGCCAGCTCGCCCTTTGAGGACAGGGTGATGCTCAGGTTCCGCTCGTCCTCCGACTCGCGGGTCTGCGCCTGCGGCAGGTTGACCGGGAGATCGGCCACGGAAAGCAGCGGCGCGGTAACCAGGAGGATGATGACCAGCACCAACGCGACGTCGATGATGGGCGTCACGTTGACCTTGGTGATCAGGGCATGTCGCGGCACGTAGCTCCGCATCTCAGCCTCCCACGACCGCGATCTGCGCGGCCCCGCACTGTTTCGCCTCGTCCAGAATCCCCACGAACACGCCGTGCGGCACCAGGTCGGCGCACCGGACCACCACCGCGTGGGTCGCGCTCAGCTCGATCAGGGGCCGGAGCAACAACCCCATGCTCGCCCGCGTCACGGGCGTCCGGTTGATGTAAACGCTGTCCGCGGATACGATGGTGATCTCCACCCGCTCCGCCCGGGACACGACCGCGGCCGCCTTGGCCGCCTGCGCGGCCCGCTGCACGCCGATGCTCGACTGGAAGGCCAGCGGCGTGGCGACCATGAGAATCACGACCAGCACCAGCGAGACGTCGATCAGCGGAGTCATGTTGACCTCGTGGATCGAATCCGGTGTGCGCATTCGCCAGCGACGTGGCATGGACACCTCTACGCGACCCGCGACGTCTGGCTGCGGTGCGCTGCGGGCCCGGCGTTCAGCCGGAGCGTGCGGGCGTTGTTCTCGGCCACGGTGAGCATGACGCCCATCTGGCGGATGAAGTGGTTGTAGAGGATCACCGCGGGCACGGCCACCAGGAGTCCCGCGGCGGTCGTGAAGAGCGCCTCGGCAACGCCGGCCGCCACCACCGACGGGCCGGCCGAACCGGTGCGGGCCATGTCATGGAACGCGCGCATGATTCCCCAGACGGTTCCCAGGAGGCCGATCAGCGGCGCGGTATTGCCCATGGTGCCGATGAAGCCCAAGTTCCGCTCCAGCTGGAGCCGTTGCTCGCTCAGCGCGATGTGGAGCTTCTCCTCCGTGACCTGCTCGGGCTCGCCCAGGCTCTTCACCATCTCGGCCGCGACCTGTCCCATCGGGTGCGGGTTCGAGACGAGGACGCGAACGGCCTCCTCGCGGTTTCCCGAGCGGACGGACGCCATCGCGGCCGCCAGGAGCGAGTCCGGATTGCCGCGGCGCTTCCAGTAGTAGATGGCGCGCTCCAGCGCGAACCCCGCGGTGAGCACGCTGCAGCAGATGATGATGACCATGACGGGGCTGTTGCGCATGGCCTGGATCCAGTCGAAGTTTTCGAACATCGTCGTATCGCTCCTTTCGTGGTCCGGGCTAACGGGCCCGCGTGGCGGATTGAAGCTGCGTGGCGCGGCCCGCGGCGGCCTGGGCCAACTCCCGGTCCTTCGAGTTCGCGGCGATATCGCGATAGGCGCTCATCGCCTTCAGGAACTCGCGCCGGGATTCATAAATGGAAGCCATACGCGCGACGGCGGAGAGCCGGAACGCGTTCCGCCGGTCCACCGCCTGCGACGCGCGGAGGTACCAGCGGACCGCGTCGTCCAGCTTCTCCTGCTCTTCCAGGCATCGCCCGACGCGGAACTTGAGCTCGGTGTCGAGCGCGGCGCTCGGCTTGGCATCCAGCGCCCGCTCGAATTCGGTCTGCGCCTCGGCGAAGCTGCCGGCGGCGTCCTCGATGTCGCCAAGCTGATAGGCGATCACGTCGGCGCGCGCATCACCCGGGTGCTCCTGCCGGTAGGCGAGCAGCGTCGCCTTCGATTCCTCGGTCTGCCCCAGGGCCCGCTGGCACAGGGCCAGGTTGTAGCCCGCCGCCCCGCGCACCTCTGGCGAAGCGCTGTCGGCCAGGACCTGCGTGAAGGCCACCGCGGCAGGCGCGTATTCCTTGTTGGCGAAGTGGCTCAACCCGATCTGGAACTGCACCGACGGGCGGAGATCGCTCTGGGGGAAGAAGGAGAGGAACTGCTCCTGGGCGAGACGCGCCTCCTCCGGTTTCCCCGCCTTGGTCAGCGCGTCGGCCAGGAGGAATTGCGCCTGGTCCGCCGCCGAGTAGCCGGGGAACTGGCTCACGACGCGCCGGAACCCGTCCGCGGCCTCGGCATAGCGCTTCGCCTCGTAGTGGTTCTTCGCGATCTGGAAGAGTGCGTCGGCCGCATAGGCGCTGTTCGGGTACTGCTCCACCAGCTGCGCGAGGACCGCCGTCCCCTTGTCGGACTGCCCCAGCCGGTACAGCGCGAGCTCGGTGCCGCGGCGAGCCTCTTTC
>DATGVG010000143.1:0-3266 GCA_035300625.1 Candidatus Limnocylindrales bacterium | reverse complement strand
GCGGCGTCGAAAGCCCGCGGCAGCCGGCCCCGTCCACCGTCCGGCCTCACCCTATTCCAAAGCCGCTAACCCCCGGGAATCCAGGAACCTGCCATGCCGTGGCGGGGTACCCCTGGCTAGTCCGGAGCCCAACGTGCCCATCGAGCCCCTTCGATTGAAAAAGCTCGACCCTCTCGCCGAGCTGAGTGATGAAGACGTCATGGAGCGCTGTGCCCAGGGCTCCGAGGCGGCCTTCCGTACGCTCGTGCAGCGGTATCGGTCTCGAATCATGAATCTGGTCTGTCGCTTCATCAACGACCGGGACCGGGCCGAGGAGATCGCCCAGGAGGTTTTCCTTCGCGTCTTCCGAAATCGCGAGCGCTACCGAAAGAGCGGGAAATTCTCGACGTGGATCTTCACCATCGCCGTGAATCTGACGAAGAACGAAATCCGGAGCCGGGTCCGGCATCGCGGCACGTACAGCCTGGACGCCATGGACGAGGAGTCCGGCGGCCAGGGGCTTCCATTCCCCGACTGGAAGCCGCTGCCCGATCAGGACCTGAATGCGCGCGAGATCCAGCAGAAGGTCGCCGACGCGCTTCGGAAAATCCCCCCGCGCTACCGCGAGGCGGTGGTTCTCCGGGACGTGGACGGTCTCAGCTACGAAGAGGTGGGTGAGATCCTCCGCATCCCGGGAGGCACCGTGCGTTCGCGGATCAATCGCGCGCGACTGATGCTGAAAGAGCGGCTGAAGCCCTACTTGAAACTGGAGGATGTATGAACTGCCGGTCCGCGGAACACCTCTTCTCGTCCTTCATCGAGGATGAACTGAGCCAGAAAGAGCGCGGCTCGCTCGAATCCCATCTGGCCGAGTGCCGCCGCTGCTCCGCGGCCGTCGAGGAGCTTCGGACGACCGTCGAGCTCGTGGCCGCGCTTCCGTCGTACGAGCCGGGTCCCCACTTCGAAGAGGAGCTGATGGACCGCATCCGGTCCGGCGAGGCGCTCCGCCCGACGATCGTCGAGTGGATGTCCGAGTGGCTCGCTCCCGCACGCCTGCGGCCGGTGTTCCTGGCCGGCGCCGCGGGATGCGCGGCCTGGATCGCGTTCCTGGTCGTGAACCCCGCGCAGCACGCCAACCCGATCGTCGCCGGCCCCGCGCCGTCGACGACGGCGAGCGCCCCGTCTTCCGGCGGCGCCGACCTGGCCCCCATCGCTCCGGTGGAGACCCCGGCGCCCCCCGCGGGGAGCGAGACGATCGCGGCGGGACCCCGGCGGGAGCATTCCCCGTCCGGCGGCGACGCGCCGTATCGCACCGCGTCCTCCGCAACGGGATCGGACTCGGCCCGCGCGGGCGCTCCGTATCAGGACGAGTACATCCTGGATCAGTTCTATTTGAACCGCACCAACGGCTCGGATCGGACCTCGATCGTACCCGTCACGGGCCGTCCCTCCGATGACGTGTACATCACGTTCTGACGAAAGCCCGGGACTTCGCAGGGCGATGACGGTCCGGCTCAAGGCAGCCGGCGCGGCGCTCTTCCTGGCGATCGCGATTCCGGGAACGTGGGGCGACGCCTCCGCGGCCGTCCCGGCGCCCAGCCCCCTTCGCCCTGAAACGGGCTCCTTCGTCGGCGTTCTCGATTCGCTCCACGCGAGCATTCTCACCATCGTCGCCGTTCCCCAGAACGCTCCGAACGGCGCGGCTCCCTCGGGCAAGAAGAAACGCCTCATCGGCACCGGCGTCGCCGTGAACACCCGCGACGTGGTGACCACCGCGAGCCTCGCCTTTCCCGACGGGAGCGTGCGCGTGCTGATGGGCGGTGGCGTCGAGCGGAACGCTTCGCTGCGGGGGATCGACCGGCAGTCGAACCTGGCCCTGTTCCGGCTGGACGAGCCGGTGCTCCAGTCGCTCCGGCGCGCGGCGCCGCAGTCGCTCGCGATCGGCACCTGGGTGGCCGTGCTCTCGAACGTCTCCATCACGCGCCCCCAGGCCGCGCTGGGCCAGGTGGTCGGACGCGGGGAGCGCGTGGACTTCCCGTACTCGGGTGACGTGCTCGAGATCGACGCGCCCGGCTATCCCGGACTGGCGGGCGGCGCCGTGGTGAACGAGGACGGGGAGTGGGTCGCGCTGATCGTGGGGCGCGGCATGCAGGCGCCCGCCGAGCCGGGCGCGGCCGTCGAGAGGCCGAACGGCGTCGCGGCGGGCGAGCCGGGCAGCGTTCTGCTCGCCGTTCCCGTGGATCAGGTGGACCGGATCGTCGCCGATCTCGTGGAGCACGGCTCGGTCCGCCGCGGCTACCTGGGCATCCGCTTGAAACGCGGGCCGGCGTCCGCGGCCGACACGCTGGGCGTGCGCGTCGAGTCCGTGATTCCCGGGAGCCCGGCCGCCCGGGCCGGCATACGCATCGGCGACCGGATCCTCGCGTTCGAAGGCGAAGAGGTGCGGGCGCCCGAAGAGCTGGTCAGCCTCGTGGCCTCCATGCGGCCGGGAGACGAGGCGCAGGTCACGCTCCTTCGCGAAGCGGAGATCATTCCGACGCGCGTCGTGCTGGGCTCGAACGTGGCCGAGCCGGAATCGCCCGGGACGCCTGCTCCGCGCCGGCTTTCCGAATCGGAGCGGCGTGCGCTACGCGAGCACCTCTCCCAGCTGCAGGCGGAACAACGAAGCCTGGAGGAGCGTCTCCGCTCCCTGAACCCGACGAACCCGCCCGCGGCCGACTCCACGGCCTCCCCTGGTCCGGACGGCGGGACGGCGGAGCCCCAGCACCGCTGATTTTTGCGGGGCGCTCCCGGCCCCGTGTGCTAGCCTCCGGCCGCATGTCCCGGCGTCGCTTTTCTCTTCGTCCCATTCCAACGCCCTGATCCCCGTCCGCGTCCGCGTGCGCTCCCTCGCCGGGAGCTATTCGGTGCGGGTGGAGCGCGGCCTCCTCTCCCGCGCGGGCTCCCTGGTCCGCCGCTTCGCCCCGGGCCGCTCCGTCGCCCTCGTCACCGACCGCACCGTCGCGCGCCTCTACGGCGCGCGCGTCCAGGCGTCGCTGGAGCGGGCCGGCCTGCGCGTGGTGCGGGCCGCGCTCCCTCCCGGCGAGCGCTCGAAGAGCCTCGCGTCCGTCCGGACGCTGGCGGAGCGGTGGGCCCGGGAAGGCCTGGGACGCGACGCGCTCGTCGTCGCGCTGGGAGGGGGCGTGGTCTCGGACGTCGCGGGGTACGCGGCCGCGTCGTACGCGCGCGGCATCGCGTGGGTCGTGTTCCCGACCACGCTCCTCGCGCAAGCCGACGCCGCCGTGGGC
>DATGVG010000142.1:0-7325 GCA_035300625.1 Candidatus Limnocylindrales bacterium | reverse complement strand
CGGCCCCAGGTTTCCGATGGACCCCGACGCCTGGGGTGCGGCGGGGTCCGACGCGTCCACCGCAACGACGCCGCGGGCGCCGGCGAAGAGAAACACGGTCGTGCCCGCGGCCGAAGCGCGCGTGACCGCACCCGCCGTCCGGAACGATCCGAGCCGGGCCGCCTGGGCCCCGGAGAGGTCGTAGAAATCGGCGCCGTTTCCGTTCGGAACCGCTACCACTCCCGGAAGGGGAGCGAGCGGTACCGCGGGGCCGAATTCCTCGGAGAGCGAGGAAGTGACGCCGCGGACCGCGACCACTTCGGGGGATGCGGCGGCCGTGAGGGGGGCCCCGACGAGAAGGCTGCCCACCGCGGCGAGTTGCGCCCAGGAGCGCCGGCGTCGAAGCCTGCGGGAGTTCATTCGAACCTCGACGCTACCACGCGCTCCGTAACACCCTCAAGAATGAAGTCTTTCCGCTTGTCCCGGCGCGGCGGCGTCGGCTAGGGTTCCGCGGTGTCGGTCCTCGAGTCCATCCTCTCGCCGCTGTCCGCATTCGTGCTCTCTACCATCTCCGCGTGGGGCTACGCCGGGGTCGTCATCTGCATGACGATCGAGAGCGCCTGCGTCCCCCTGCCCAGCGAGATCATCATGCCCTTTTCGGGATATCTGGTTTCGACGGGCCGATTCTCCCTCTGGGGCGTCGCGCTCGCGGGAGGAGTGGGGAACGTCTTCGGCTCCTGGATCGCCTACGCGGCCGGGCTCCGGGGCGGCCGCCCGCTCGCGGAGCGCCTGGCCCGCTGGCGGGTGATCCGCGTGGCCGACTACGACCGCGGAAACCTGTGGCTGAAGCGGCACGGAACCGCGGTCGCGTTCTGGAGCCGCCTCCTTCCCATCGTGCGCACGTTCATCTCGTTCCCGGCGGGCGCCGCCAGGGTTCCCTTCCTGAGATTCACGCTGTACACGTTCGCCGGGTCGGTGATCTGGGCCCTGGCCCTGGCCTGGGTCGGTCTCACGCTGGGCGAGCACTGGGAGAACATCCGAGCCTACATGCGCGGTTTCGACCTCGTCGTCGTGTCGGTGATCGTCGTGCTCTTCGCCGTCTGGGCGCGCCACCACTTCCGGAAGGAGTCGCCCGACGCCCCCCCGCGTTGACGCTTCACCGCCTGCATGATAGATTTGGCGGCCCTTTGGGGGATCGTCCAGTGGTAGGACACGTGGCTCTGGACCACGGTACAGGGGTTCGAATCCTCTTCCCCCAGCCATTGATCTCAACGAGACGGAAAGCCATGAAGGCCGGCTGTGGCGCTATCGTCTAGGGGTTAGGACAGATGGTTCTCAGCCATCAGACCGGGGTTCGAATCCCCGTAGCGCTACCAAACCATTCCCGGGCGCGGCGGCGGCGCGGGCGAGCGCTCGGCGCCGCCGGCACCGGGCTCCTCCTTCTCGCACTCGCCTCTCCGCCCGCCGCTTCCGCGCCCGCGCGCGGGATGGCGGCGCGGAGCGCGGTCGTGCTCCCCGCCAACGTGGAGCGCCTCGACTCCCTGGGCGGCATCACCGAATACCGCCTGCGATCCAACGGCATGAAGATCCTCCTCTCGCCCAATCACGCGGCGCCCGTGATCACGTTCCTGGTGGTCTACCACGTGGGCTCGCGCAACGAGGCGCCGGGCTATACCGGCTCCGCCCATCTCCTCGAGCACATGCTCTTCAACAAGAGCACCCGGAGCTTCGGAAAGGCGAACGGGAAGAAGACGTTCCAGGAAGTGCTCTACGAGTCCGGGGCCGATTTCAGCTCGTCCAACATGACCACGTGGAACGACCGGATGACGGGGTATTCGACCCTGCCGGCTGAGAAGCTCGAGCTGGCCATGAAGATCGAAGCGGACCGGCTCTCGCGGGCGCTCATCCTGGACTCCGAGCGCCAGCCCGAGATGTCGGTGGTGCGGAACGAATACGAGATCGGGGAAAACAACCCCTACAACGCGCTCGACAAGGCGGTCATCGCCGAGACCATCCAGGCCCATCCCTATCACTGGGACACGATCGGCTACCGCTCCGACATCGAGGGAGTCACGACCGAGAAGCTGCGTGAGCACTACCGGAACTTCTTCTATCCCGACAACGCCGAGGCCGTCCTGGTCGGCGATTTCGACCCGGGCGCCGCGCTCCGCGTGTTCGACCGCGAGTTCGGACTCTTCCCGAAATCGAAGTCGCCGATTCCGCAGGTGATCACCGTCGAGCCGCCCCAGGAAGGAGAGCGCCGCGCGATCGTCCGCCGCCCCGGGCAGGTCGGCATCGTCGAGCTCGCCTACCTGCGGCCGAACGCGCTCCACCCCGACTTCGTCCCGCTCGACGTGCTCTCCACCATCCTGGCCACCGGGGTGAACTCCCGCCTCTACCAGTCGCTGGTCGAAACGGGTCTGGCCACCGACGTGAGCTCGTGGAACTACACGCTGCGCGACCCCTACCCCATCGTGGTCCAGGCCACCGTGGCCCCGGGGCGCACGCACGAGGAAGTGGAAAAGGCGATGAAGCTGGCGCTCGAGCGGGTCGGGCGGAGCGGCGTGACCGGCGCCGAGCTGGACCGCGCGAAGAACCAACTCGAGGTCGCCGTCGTGCGCGGGCGGGACGGAACCTACGAGCTGGCCTCCTCCCTGGGCGAGGCAGTCGCCTCCGCCGACTGGAAGTGGTTCGTGGGATACGTGGACGCGCTCCACCGCGTCTCCGCGGAGGACGTGAAGCGGGTCGCCGCCGCGTATCTGGTTCCCGACCACGCCAACGTGGGCTGGTTCGTCCCCGCCGCCGAGGAGAAGCCCGAGACCAAGGGGCCGCCGCCCGCGCCCAAGACGCCGGCCAAGGTGAAGAAGGGTGGAGCCGGCGGAGCCGCCGACGTGACGGGGTTCGAGGCGCGGACGCTCCATCGCGTCCTGCCGAACGGCGTGACGCTGGACGTGGTGGCGAACCACGCGGTTCCCACGGTGGCCCTGCAGGGCACCGTCTTCGCCGGGAAGATGGAGGCGCCCTCCGGAAAGCCCGCCCTTCCCGAGCTGACCGCGATGATGCTGGGGCGGGGAACGAAGACACGGGACAAGCGGGCGATCGCCGCGGCGCTCGACGGGGTGGGCGCGAAGCTGGACGTCAGCGCCTCCCTCACCGAAGCGACGATCACCGGCTCCGCGCTCTCGCGAGATCTGCGACTTCTCCTCGTCACTCTGGCCGACGAGCTCAAAAATCCGCTCTTCGCCGACTCCGAGCTGGCGAAGGCAAAGCTCGAGATGCGGGCCAACGTGCTCCGCGCCTCGGACAACACGGCCTCGCGCGGCCTCGACCGGCTGACCCGCCTCGCCCTCCCCGAGGGGCATCCCTTCCGGGCCGCGACCACCGAGGCCGTTCTCGCCAGCGTCGGCGCGGCGAGTGCGTCAGATCTTCGGGACTTCTGGCGGGACCGTTACGCGGGCGCCGGGGTGCTCCTGGCCGTGGTCGGCGACGTGGATCCGGACCAGGTCGCGGCCATGGCCGATTCCCTCTTCGGAACTCTCCCGAGGGGCGAGCGGCCGGTGCACGACCAGGCTCCGGCGGCGGCCAACACCGCCGAGCGCGCGGTCGAGACGATGAAGGGAAAGGCGAACGTGGATTTTCTTTACGGGCAGGCGAGCGGCTTGAAGCGGAAGGATCCCGACTACGAGGCGGCGATCATCGCGAACGCCGCCCTCGGCCAGTCCAGCCTGACCTCGCGGATCGGGAAGCGGGTCCGCGACACCGAGGGACTTTCCTACTCCCTCTACTCGCGCTTCCTCTGGCCCGACTACGTGGACGGGATCTGGGCGGTGGACGTGGCCGTGGCGCCGCAGAACGTGGCGAAGGCGCTGCACTCCACCAAGGAGGAGATCGACAAGTACGCGGCGGGCGGGATCACGGACGCCGAGGTGCTGACCCAGAAGGAGTTCTTCGCCGGGAACTACCTCGTCCGCCTGGGCACGAACGCCGGCGTGGCGTCCGCGCTCTGCACCGCGGAGAAGTTCGGCTTCGGCCCGAGCTACCTGGACGACTACCCGAAACGCATCCGCGCGGTGACCAGGGCCCAGGTCAACGAGGTCATCCGCCGCCGCCTGCATCCGGAGCGGATGCACCTGGTTGTAGCGGGCGACCTGACCACCATCCCAGAGTAGCCGTCGCGGCCGCGGGCGGGGCCGCGGCGCCCGTCACACCAGAGCCGGCACGGGCGCCCCGTCCCGACGGGCCAGCCGCCGCTCCACGGCCCACGGGTCTCCGTCGCGCGCTTCGAACGCCTCCCACGCCTCGATGAGAAGCGACTCCATCCGCTCGCGGAAGCGGGATCGGTCGAACTCCTGGGCGTGCCGGCGGAGGCGCGCGGGGTCGAACGTCCGGCGCGACAGCTCGGCGAGCGCGGCGTCGAGCGCGCCGTCCCCCTCGTCGAACAGAATCCCGGTCCCCTCCCGCACCACTTCGGCCGCCCCGCCCCGGCGGAGCGCAACCACGGGACGCCCGCACGCCATGGCCTCGAGCGGCGCGATTCCGAAATCCTCCTCGTGCGCCTGCACCAAGGCGCGGCAGGAACGGTAGGCGTCGCGGAGCGCTTCGGGCGAAAGCCACCCGTCGAAGCGCACGTTCGGTCCCGCCATCCGTTGAAGCCGCGCGCGCTCCGGACCGATCCCGACCACCCGGAGGGGAAGGCGCAGCCGGGCAGCGGCGTGGATCGCCTGCTCCACTCCTTTATAGGGGACGAGCGCGGAGACCACGAGGAGCGGCGCGTCTCGTGACTCGGGTGACTCGGACGCCCGGTCCCCTCCCGCCGGCGACGGCGTGAAGAACGCGGTATCGACGGGCGGATGCACGACGGGCGCGGCGCGCCGGTAGTGCTTCGCGATGCGGTCCCGCACGTGGGCGGAGTCGGCGACGAACAGGTCCACGCGGTCCGCGCTTACGCGGTCCCACAGGCGGAAGCGATGCGCCACCACCGAAGCCGCCGCGCGCTCCAGGGCTCCCGCCCGGGAGGGGCCGAAGTATTCGGGGTAGAGGTCCCAGAAATAGCGGACCGGCGTGAAGCAGTAGCAGACATGGAGGGAATCGGCACGGGTGATCACGCCCTTGGCCGCGCAGTGGCTCGAGGAGACGATCAGGTCGTAGGCGCTCAGGTCGAACGATTCGATCGCGAGCGGGTAGAACGGCGCGAACCAGCGGTAGCGGCTCCGCCCCATCGGCAGGCGCGCGATCCACGACTCGACCACGCGGCGCTTCTCGATGACCGGGGAAACGCTCCCGCGGCGGTGGACCAGCGTGTACAGGTCCGCGTCCGGGAATCGCTCGCACAGCACCTCGAGGCACTTCTCGCCGCCGCGCATCCCGGTCAGCCAGTCGTGGACCAGCGCGACCCGGAGCGAGCCCAAGGGACGCCGGGCGGCGTCCATCACGCGGCGGGCGCGGGGGACGCGGCGGAGAGCCTCTCGGCGGCGCGCTTCAAGCGCGCCACGGTGCGCTCGCGCCCGAGGAGCAGCATCACGTCGAAGATCCCCGGCGTCACCTTCTTCCCCGTGAGCGCGATCCGCGCCGGCATGATCACCTCGCCTGCCTTCACGCCCTCCGCGGCCGCGAGACCACGCACCGCGGCCTCGACCGGGTCATGCTCGAAAGCCTCGACCGGAACGAGGACGTCCGCCAGCTTCCGGAGGCGGCCCGCCGCCTGGGGTTTGGCGAGAAGCTCGGCCCACGCCGCGGGATCGGTCTCCACTTCCTCCACGAAGAGGAACGCCGCGTAGACGAGGAAGTCCTGGGGCCGCCGCATCCGCTCCCCCACCGCTTCCACGGCGCGCTCGAGGAAGGCTCGGTCGCGCAACGACCCCTCGGGGACAGCACCGGTCGCGCGAAGGTGCGCGATCACCAGGTCGGTGCGCTTGGCCAGCGGCAGCGCGCGGAAATACTCCCCGTTCATCCACTCCAATTTCTCGTGGTTGAAGATCGCGGGGTTCTTCGAGATCCGGTCTAAAGAGAAGACCTGCACCAGCTCCTCCAGCGTGAACAGCTCGCGCTCGCCGTCGTAGGCCCACCCGAGGAGCGCCAGGAAGTTCACCATCGCCTCCGGCAAGAACCCCTGGTCCCGATATTCGGTGACCGACGTGGCTCCGTGGCGCTTCGACAGGCGCGTGCCGTCCGATCCCAGGATCATCGGCACGTGTCCGAAGAGCGGCTGGGTCAACCCCAGCGCGCGGTACAGCTGGATCTGGCGAGGCGTATTCGAAATGTGGTCGTCGCCGCGGAGCACGTGCGAGATCCGCATGGCCGCGTCGTCCACCACGGCGGCGAAGTTGTACGTGGGGTGCCGGTCGGTGCGCAGGATGACCAGATCGTCGAGGGTGGCGTTCTGGAAGGCGACCTCGCCGCGCACGCAGTCGTCCCACGAGGTGGCCCCCTCCGGTATGGCGAAGCGGAGCGCATGCGGCTCGCCGCGCGCCGCCCGCGCCGCCGCCTCCTCGCGAGGAAGGCGGTAGCAGGTCCGGTCGTACTTGGGCGGCTCTCCGCGCGAGAGCGCCGCCTCGCGTCGCTGCTTCAGCGCCTCGGGATCGCAGAAGCACCGGTAGGCCTTGCCTTCCGCCAGGAGCTTCTCAGCCGCCGCGCCGTAGAGGGCGAGCCGCTCGCTCTGGAAGTAGGGGCCCAGCTGGCCGCCCGCGTCCGGCCCCTCGTCCCACTGGAGGCCCAGCCAGCGGAGCCCCTCGAAGATGGCGTCCACCGCCTCCTTCGTGGAGCGCTCGCGGTCGGTATCCTCGATGCGCAGGATGAAGACGCCGCCGTGGCGGCGGGCGAAGAGGTAGTTGAAGAGCGCGGTGCGCGCCCCGCCGACGTGGAGGTATCCCGTCGGACTGGGCGCGAAGCGCACGCGGACCGGCGCGGCCATTCGATCTCCTCCGTGGTGGGTCGGGACGGAAGGACGGTGAGGCGCTCTGCCCCGCTCAGCGCAGGAGCGCCATCTTCCGCGCGAAGGAAGCGGAGCCGATCTCCGCGCGGTAGAGGTAGACGCCCGAGCCCAGCGGAGCCCCGGAATCGCCCCGGCCGTCCCAGCGGATCTCATGATAGCCGGGATCGAGCCGCCGCGAAACCAGCGTGCGCACCAGGCGGCCGTCCACCGTGTACACGCGAAGGGAAACGGGCGCGGCGGCGGGTCCCGGCACTGTGAGGCCGATCACCGTGACCGGGTTGAACGGGTTGGGGCGATTCTGCGAGAGCGACGCGCGCGCGCCGGGCGCCGCGGGTCCGGGATCGGGCTGGGGAGCGGGATCAGCCGACGTGAGGATGGGGAACGTCGCCATCCCCGTGTGCCAGTTGTCGTGGTG